>NZ_CP061299.1:1200000-1500000 GCF_018687615.1 Polynucleobacter sp. MWH-CaK5 | reverse complement strand
TTCTTCTGTCTCGCCCGGAAAGCCAACGATGAAGTCACTTGAAATGGAAATGCCGGGACGCACAGCTTTCATCTTTTTGATGATGCTTTTGTATTCCAAGATTGTGTAGCCACGTTTCATGTTCGCTAAAACTCTGTCTGAGCCATGTTGAACTGGTAAGTGCAGATGGTTCACAAGCTTAGGAATCTTTGTGTACGCATCAATCAAGCGTTGTGTGAATTCTTTAGGATGACTGGTCGTGAAACGAATTCGCTCAACGCCTGGTATTTCTGCCACATATTCCAATAGCATCGCAAAGTCAGCAATCTCACTAGATCCAGCAATACTGCCTCGGTAGGCATTCACGTTCTGACCCAATAACTGAATCTCTTGAACACCTTGTTGTGCCAAGCCAGCTACTTCAGTTAGAACATCTTCAAATGGTCTAGAAACTTCTTCGCCCCTTGTGTAGGGAACCACGCAATAGCTGCAATATTTAGAGCAGCCTTCCATGATCGATACATACGCTGCACCGCCTTCAACTTTGGCTGGAGGCAAGTTATCAAATTTTTCAATTTCTGGAAAGCTGATGTCAACCTGAGATAGGCCGCTTGATTGTCGTGCCTGAATCAGTTCAGGAAGTCTGTGCAGGGTTTGTGGACCAAACACAATGTCAACATAAGGTGCGCGGTTAACGATGTGTTTGCCTTCTTGGCTGGCAACACAACCGCCAACACCAATCATCAGTTCAGGTCTTTTTAACTTTAATTCACGTAGTCGACCCAAGTCAGAGAAAACTTTTTCTTGAGCCTTTTCGCGAACGGAGCAAGTATTTAAAAGAATTAAATCTGCATCTTCTGGCGTATCAGTTTTTACCATGCCATCGTGATGGTGGAGCACGTCCGCCATCTTGTCAGAATCATATTCATTCATCTGACAACCGAAGGTTTTGATATAAACTTTTTTCATTGCTTAGATGAACTGAAATGCAATGATCGCAACGATGGTTGGCGGCAAAGCTGCCAAGAATAACCACAGAGCAGAAACGCTGCCATCAGGGAAATGTTCACGAAGAATGGACATGCCAGCAGGATTTGGTGCGTTCGCAATCACGGTCAAGCCGCCGCCAGTGATGGCGCCAGCAACCAATGCATATTTAAACTCTTCGCTAGTACCTTCAACCAAAGACCCAAGGTAAGTAAGAGCTGCATTGTCAGTGATGGCAGTCAATGCTGTTGCACCGTAGTAAACAAGCGTGCTGCTCATGTTTTCTAAAATCGGTTGTAACCACCATTGCTGCATGCCGCCAAGTACCACCAATCCTGCTAGGAAGAAAGCAACCATCAAAGCTTCTTTAAGGAGCAAAGGATTTTGAAACTTAGCGTAAGCGTGTGTGTAACCCATGAAGAAAAGTAGCAATCCCATGAACACCACTGGGTGGTGAGCAAACACAACGATGCCAGCTAAGAAAAGTAAGTGAACTGCCACAACAAAGAGTGGCATCACATCGTTCTGGTGATTTGCATTTGCTTTAGGTAAATCTCTTCTTACCAACAATGTGACCAATGTGGCGTTGATGATGACTGCTAAAGCAGCTTTCATGCCGAATGTTTGGAAAACGTAAGCGGTGTCCCAACCCCAGGCGCTTGCCACCATCAAGATTGGAGGAGCAGCAAAACTGGTTAATGCGCCACCAATAGAAATGTTAACGAACAGCACGCCAATCGTTAAGTACATTAATTTTGTATTAGATGTTTGACTGAATACTTTCTTCTTTAAAAGTAGTGCCGCCAAAGTCATTGCTGCGGGCTCGGTGATGAATGAGCCTAGCAATGGAACAAGACTGAGTGTCACGAAATAACTGGTGGTGACATTATTGATGCGGAATAATTGGGTGAGTAAACCAGACACCAAGCGCACCAACTCTGAAGCAAAGTGCAACACAGGACGACTGGCTGCTACCACCATGATGGCGAATACGAACAAAGGCTCTGTGTAGTTTCTGCTTTCTAAGTACTCAACAGAAGGTTGATAACCGCCAGAAGCAAATGCCATGAACACAATTAAGATCATCGCCCAAAAACCAAAAACAGCCTCAACTTCACCAAGTAAGTGCCATAGACCAGAGTGGTTTGGCTGCTTATGAGCTAAGTGCTCAAAAAATGATGATGAAAATGTGTGCAACACCGCAATAGCAAAAAGTGTTGTGGCGATAATTTGTAAGGTTGTTGGGTTCATTGATGGCCTTGGGTATTCAAAACGTTATGGGCTCTATTGTAAGCCACTGAAAACACCGAAATTCCACATAAGAACTAGGTAAATACCAGTTAATACTGGGTTGTAGATATTGAGGCTACCTGGGTATTTCTGGGATTTTGTGGTTTTGATTGAGGACCCTGGGGCTTTCAATCAGACTCGCATTCATCGATTCATGCTGCGAGAGGGGGAAATTGGTGGCGAATCAGGGATTCGAACCCCGGACCTGCGGATTATGATTCCGTCGCTCTAACCGGCTGAGCTAATTCGCCAAAGACCGAAAGTATAGCTTATTTTGGCAATTTCACCTAGCCAGGGGCTGTTTAAGCAACTTATAGAGGGTAAATACAGTGATTGAGAATCTTTTTCGCTTTATGCAATCAACAAAATGCTTCAATTGCGATAAATCCCAGGCCACCAGCACTTGACCACGCGACCCCTCGTTTGAGCTGATGTTTTGAGAGTGGGCGATAAAAATCTTCTCTGGATGTATAGAGTGAATCCAGTATTTCTTTAGGGCTCGATTTTTTTATAAACAATTCTGTGACAACTCGCTCAATTCTGAGGAAGGGTTTAAGAATTCCTTTGCCATTGATGAGGTATTCAAACCAGCCCTTCTGATTAATTCTGTTTTGAGAGTACTCAATTTGATCCGACTGAACTGAAGAAATATTTTCAGAGGGCTGAACTTTTTTCTTGAATAAGACTTTTAAGTTTCCCTGATCTTCTACTTTGATCACATCAAAGTACTGACTGGCAGCACATGCAAGTGTGAATTTTGAATAATAGAAGAGGTGGGCTTTGAAGTAGATGTTGTGTGGTGATGCATCGGCTTGCAAAATATTTGGAACCTCAATGAACAGATAGCCACCATCTTTGATACTTGAATATAACTTTTTCATCACCTCTAAAGGTTTTGCCATGTGTTCAAACACATGAAACAAGGTCACGATGTCTGCTGAGGAGTCTTGAACATCTGACAGCATGGCTGTTTTAACTTCAACACCGTATTGCTCTTTTGAGAAACTTGAATAACCAAGGTTTGGTTCTATGCCCTTGGATCGAAGACCTCTTTTTTGTGCCATGTACACAAATTCACCGCCACCTGCACCAATATCTAATAGAACTTGATTGGATAGCTGAACGTGTGATTCAAGAAATTTGATTCGATCTAATGCAGTGATGCCTGCACGACGCACATACTTTGGTTTTGGTGAGTAAGTGCTTTTATAGTCTTGACGGTAATTGTGAGAATAGTAGATTTTTAATTCTTCATCCGAAGGAATCTCTTGTTGCTGAACAAGACTGCAATCGGAGCAGAATGAAATGGCCAGTGGTGACTTGCTCTTGGCATCATTTTGAAGATTGGTTTGCAAGTTTGTTGAATTACATAACTGACAGGTAGGGGCCATAAGTCACCATTTATTTTTAATAAATAAATGCTATCAGGAAATAAACCATGGTGATGGCAAGGTTTAAGAATGTTTTAAGCCTTGCTCACTTACTTAAAAAACTTAAGAAGTTTCAGCCAAGGGTAAATTGATGAGTAAGTTCTGTGGCTTGAACTTAAGACACTTATCAATGTCATGGGCCATTGCAAGATAAATAGGTTTGCCAGCAATTTCTGGCAGCATGCGACCTTTATCAACAAACTCTAATTTGAATAAACACAAGACTTGTGCCAATTTTGAGTTGTCGACTGTTTCGCCGTTATAGAGCGCGTTCAAAATTTCAGTGGCATTCACATCAAGACCAATGTGCCATGACCATTTAGAGTCTGAGATCTGACCTTGAGGGGTGATAGTGACTTTGGTGCCGTGGAAGTGAAAGATCCACTTTTCAAGAAGTTTGCTGAGAGCTGCAGCACCGTCTTGGTCATAGTTCAGTTGAAGAACAAAGTCATGCAACTCATCTCGTTCCCAGTAGTCATCAGCGTTGTCTTTGATCATGACATCTAAATCAATGCTTCTTAGTGGTGCTGAGTTTTGTTTGAGTAGTTCACCAATGCTGCCAAAGCCACCAGTTTCTGCATATTTCTCAACTGTGATTTGATCCGCTGACATGATGTGACCATCTTCTAGGATGGTGATCTTTTGCATTCTGAATAAGATCTCAGCCGCTCTTGCTTCAATAGCGCTTGGATTGTCACCTAAAAGATGCTGACAAAGAATTTGGGTTAATTGATCAACAAAGAGTGGTGGAACATCGACGCCGTCGCCTTGGAAGAGACCCAAGTAAAAATTCTCTAATGTGGGTGCAAGAACTAATTTGTCTCTGAAGCGCAACCAAATCTCATGGTTCACCTGAATATCAGGATCTTGCATTTTTTTAATTTCAGCAGGATCGATCGTGGCTCTTGGATTGTCTGTGAGTGATTGATGGATCTTTTGTTCTTGCGCGCAAGACTCTGGAATGAGAGCAAGCTCAGGCCTTCTTAAATAAGATCTTAAAAAGTCATCAGTGATGATGAGTTGTCGATCTTGATTAACGGATAGAAACTGGTAATTACTGTTGGGCCAAAATTTGCGCATGATGTCTCGTTAGAATGTTTTTAGTATTGTGCAATGAAAATGAAACGAAACACTGAAATTGATCCATAGACCGCTTCATTTTTAGGGTTAATGCCAGATTAATTTTTGCCTGTCTTGATGGCTTTCTTTTCATATTGATGCATCTTGTGGGCATAAATCCAGATGATGGCTAAATAAATCAGAAGTGCTCCTTGAGCGCCCCACCAATAAGTGAAATTCCAACCAAAGAAACTAAATCTCAAGGGTTCTGGCGCAAGCCCAACCACCAAGGTTGTTAAAAACCAAATGCTCAATAGGATGACGATCAAGCGTTTATTTTTAGACCATGTTTTCATGGGGTGCCCACTGGAAGATAAACGCGCATACACGTGCCGTATTTCAGTGGGGATTCTTGGTAGATATTTTCAAGAATCTCTAGCTTGCCGCCATGCTGTATAGCAATCTCTTTCACAATCGCCAAACCTAAGCCGCTGCCCTCAATGTCGCTTCCAAGAACTCGGTAGAAGCGCTCTAAAACTCGTTGACGTTCCTCTGGAGGAATGCCTGGTCCCGTATCTTTAACTTCAACGATCAGCAAGCCTGGTTGATCGGCTTTCCTAACATCGACAGTCACAGAACCATTCGGTGGAGTGTATTTGATCGCGTTATCGAGCAAGTTATTAAATAACTCTTTCAGCATCACTGGATTGCCATACATTTTGTGCGATGGTTGATTGCTTTGATAACCCAAATCAATCTTCTTTTCCCAAGCAGCAGACAGCCAACTTTTCGTCGCATCAGCAGCTGATTGAGATAAATCAATCAAGATCTTTTCGCTGAGCTTGTTGGTGTTTTCCATTCTGGCCAGTGACAGCAATTGCTGTACTAGGCGAGTGGCTCGCGTGGAGCTATCGGCGATTTGTTCTAAAGATCTTTGCAGTTCTTCAGGACTGTTTTCTCTTTGAGCTAATTCTGCCTGCATGCGCAGACCAGCCAAAGGTGTTTTTAATTGATGCGCAGCATCAGCAATGAATCGTTTCTGTGATTGCACAGAATCTTCAAGCTGATACAAAACGTCATTAAAGCTAGAAATCAAAGGCATGATTTCTTGAGGTGCGGCGCGCTCTTCAATCGGACTGGTGTCATCAACCAAACGATTTCTGATTCTGTTTTGCAGGGCGTTCAATGGCGCAAGACCTCTGCTCAAGCCAAACCAAACCAAGATCACCACAATCGGCAAAATGATGAATTGCGGCAAGATCACGCCCTTGATGATTTCATTGGCAAGCTGAGATCTTTTTTCTAGAGTTTCAGCCACTTGAACCATCACTGGGTTTGGGCCAGTGGCTGTTGATAGTATGACCAAGGTGGCAGCAATACGAACTTCATTGCCTGCTATTCGGCTGTCACGATAAGTGACCGTGCCCACTTGGAGTGGATCTCCATCAGCTGGTAAAGATAAATCTTTATCGCCCGCAATTAATTCTCCGCGTGGACCGATGACCTGAAAGTAAATCGTATCGTTTTCATCTGCCCGCAAAATTTGCCTGGCTGACATTGGTAGGGTCAGAGAGATTTCATCGCCAACCGCTTTGATTTGTTGAGAGATGGCTTGAACACTGTTTTCAAGACTTCGATCAAATGGAGCTGTAGCAATTGATTGAGCCACCAAGTAAGTCACTGCAATACTCATTGGCCATAGCAACAAAAGCGGGGCCAACATCCAGTCTAGGATTTCTCCAAACAGTGATCTGGGACCTTTGCTGGCATGTTTTAAGCCATATGACTCTGGTGGTAAAAGTCGTTGAAGTTCCGCATCAATGGCGGGGCGTACATCAGCCATTTCAAATATTAAGCTTCAGATACTTTTGGAGCTTCGGGAGGTGTTTGAAATTTTTCTAGGCAATAACCAAGGCCGCGAATCGTTGCAATGCGAATGCCACCAACTTCAATTTTTTTGCGCAGACGGTGAACGTAGACTTCGATTGCGTTGTTACTGACTTCTTCGCCCCATTCGCACAAGTGATCCACCAGTTGATCTTTGGAAACCAAGCGACCCACTCGTTTTAATAGAACCTCTAATAATCCTAGTTCTCTAGCGGATAACTCGAGCATCTTTTCATCGATATAAGCCACACGACCTACTTGGTCGAATTGCAATGGACCGTGTTTGACCACAGTTGGTCCGCCACCAGTGCCACGTCGAGTTAATGCTCGAACACGGGCTTCTAATTCAGATAAAGCGAATGGCTTGGCCATGTAATCATCGGCACCAGCATCTAAACCCTTGACGCGTTCTTCAGTAGAGTCAGCGGCCGTCAAAATAAGCACTGGGAGCATGGAGTTTCTGGAGCGCAAGCGCTTGAGTACTTCAAGACCCGTCATTTTGGGCAAACCCAAATCTAGGATCAATAAGTCAAAGGCCTGGGCCGATAGGGCGAGATCAGCAGATTGGCCATCTTTGACATGGTCCACTGCATAACCAGACTGTCTCAAGGACCTGGTTAACCCATCAGCTAATACGCTATCGTCTTCTGCAATCAGTATTCTCATACAGCCCAATCAGCAAAATCTTGCTCGTTTATAAGTATTGTCTGACATTAGGCAGCAATAAACTAGTTTCTAGTGCATATTCTAGCCAGGTATTAAAAAAATCCTTGCATAGAGTACTGTTTTTATATACAGTAATTACTGTAAATTGCTCATGTGTAGACAAAATACACCTAATTTTAAATAAGGACGACCATGGAAGACCAAAAAAAGAAATCTGGATCAGGCCCCGCTGATATTGAGGGAATGAGCTCTGATAAGCAAAAAGCCCTCAATGCAGCACTTGCTCAGATTGAAAAGCAATTTGGTAAGGGCTCCATCATGCGTCTTGGTGACAGTGATATTGGCCAGGATATTCAAGTGGTATCAACAGGCTCTTTAGGCTTGGACATTGCCTTGGGCGTTGGTGGTTTGGCCAGAGGTCGTGTGATTGAGATATACGGCCCAGAATCTTCAGGTAAAACAACTTTAACCTTGCACGCTGTTGCAGAAATGCAAAAACTGGGTGGTACATGTGCGTTCATTGATGCTGAGCATGCTTTGGATGTGCAGTACGCAGCTAAATTGGGCGTCGATGTAAATAATTTATTGATTTCTCAGCCGGACACTGGTGAGCAAGCATTGGAAATTGCTGATGCCTTGGTTCGTTCAGGCTCGATTGATTTGATCGTGATTGACTCTGTGGCTGCCTTGGTGCCACGCGCTGAAATTGAAGGTGACATGGGTGATTCATTACCTGGTTTGCAAGCTCGTTTGATGAGCCAAGCTTTGCGCAAATTAACAGGAACGATCAAGCGCACAAATTCAATGGTGATCTTCATTAACCAAATTCGTATGAAGATTGGTGTGATGTTTGGTTCACCTGAAACAACCACAGGTGGTAATGCTTTGAAGTTTTATGCCTCAATGCGTTTAGACATTCGTCGCATCGGTAGCATCAAAAAAGGCGATGACATTGTTGGTAATGAAACACGTGTGAAGGTTGTGAAAAACAAAGTATCTCCGCCATTCCGAGAGGCCATCTTTGACATCATGTATGGAGAGGGTATTTCTAGACAGGGTGAAATCATTGACTTAGGTGTTGAGTGCGACATCGTTGAAAAGTCAGGCGCTTGGTACAGCTATAACGGCGAGCGTGTTGGTCAAGGTAAAGATAATGCACGTGAATTCTTAAAAGAGAATCCTGAGATTGCTAAAGAAATTGAAGCAAGGGTTCGTGAAAAATTAGGCGTTAACACTGGTAGTGTGATCAGCCCTAAAGAAGAAGCGGATGCCTAAACAGCAAGCCCCAAGTTTGATGGGGCGAGCTCTTCGGTATTTATCAAGAAGAGAGCATAGTCGCCAAGAGCTTCGCAAGAAGCTCTTGCCTTATGCGGAATCTGATATTGAGCTCGATGAGCTGATGGTAAAACTTGAAGCGCAGTCTTGGTTATCAGACGAGCGTTTTGCCGAGAGCTTGGTTCGTCGCAAATCTGAGCGATATGGCAGTTTGAAAATTGTTGATGAATTAAAGCAGCAAGGTATTGAAGGCGACTCTTTATTAGAAATTAAAGAGCGACTAAAAATTTCTGATGCCACCAGAGCTTGGGAACTGTGGCAAAGAAAATTTGATTCCATGGTCACCAAAGACCCAAAAGAAAAATCCAAACAAATGCGTTACCTCGTATCCAAAGGTTTCCCTTTGAGTGTGGTCACCAGAATTGTTGATGGACGGTTCTCTCCATCTGAGGAAGATTCATAATAAATTTAGCTGGTGTAGACTTTGAGCATGAGCTCATCTTCTTCATCCAATCGCACCCTGATACACACCAGAGACATCAAGACTCAAGCATTTCGTCGTGAGGATGGTTTGTGGGATGTTGAAGCCACCTTGCTAGATGTCAAAGATAAAGACTTTCATTTGGCTTCAGGCGTTAAGCCTAAGGGTGAGGCCATTCATCAAATGGTTTTGATTGTCACCATTGATACCAAGTTCAATATTGTTGATGCCCAGGCTAAAACACATGCAGCCCCCTACGATGATCATTGCAAAACTATTGAGCCCGACTATAAAAAGTTGATTGGACTCAATCTGGCAAATGGTTTTCGGGGCGCCGTCAAAGAGCGCTTGAGCGGTATTTCAGGGTGTTCTCACATGACTGAACTCTGTTCGGTCTTGCCAACAGTGGCAATTCAGGCATTTGCAGGGGAAATCTTCAAGGTTGTGGACGAAGGTTCCGGAACCATGCCTTTTCAGCTCAATCGATGCCATGCCCTAAGAACCGACGGTGAAACAGTCAAAAGGTACCACCGGGCTTGGTTTGGAGCCCCATTAACACCTGTGGATATGTCAAAAAAAGAGTCTTAATCCCTGAAAAAGCGATAATAGTGAGATTACTTAGCAAAAATAGTAAATAGACAGAGTTAAGTAAGCTAAAAACATTAATATTTCGGACTATTCAATAGGGAGCCTTAATGAAGATCCACGAGTACCAAGGCAAGGAAATCTTGCGTCAGTTCAATGTTCCGGTGCCAAATGGCATTTCCGCGCTAAGCGTTGATGAAGCTGTTGAAGCAGCTAAAAAACTGGGTGGCCCAGTTTGGGTTGTGAAGGCCCAAATCCATGCAGGTGGCCGTGGTAAAGGTGGTGGCGTTAAGGTTGCCAAGAGCCTAGATGAGGTAAAAACATACGCAACTCAAATTTTGGGTATGCAGTTGAAAACTCACCAAACAGGTCCAGAAGGTCAAAAAGTTCGCCGCTTATTGGTTGAAGACGGTGCGGACATCAAAAAAGAATATTACGTAGGTATCTTGACTGATCGTGGCACACAATCAGTTGTAGTGATGGCGTCAAGCGAAGGCGGCATGGATATCGAAGAAGTTGCTGAAAAAACTCCAGAAAAAATCATCAAAGCATTTGTGAACCCATTGATTGGTTTAACAGATGCTGATGCAACTAAGTTGGCGCAAGGTATTGGCGTGCCAGAGGCATCACAAGCAATGGCAAAGGAAGCTTTGCAAAACTTGTACAAAGTTTATATGGACACAGATGCATCATTGGTTGAAATTAACCCATTGATTCTTGAAGGTAACGGCAAGATCAAGGCTTTGGACGCTAAGTTCAACTTTGATTCAAACGCTTTGTTCCGTCATCCAGAAATCGTTGCTTACCGCGACTTGGATGAAGAAGATCCAGCTGAAGTAGAAGCGTCTAAATTTGATTTGGCCTACATTTCACTAGACGGCAATATTGGTTGCTTGGTGAACGGTGCTGGTTTGGCGATGGCAACAATGGACACAATCAAGTTGTTTGGTGGCGAGCCAGCAAACTTCTTGGACGTTGGTGGTGGCGCAACTGCTGAAAAAGTAACAGAAGCATTCAAGATCATGTTGAAGAACAAAGATGTGAAAGCTATCTTGGTGAACATTTTCGGCGGCATCATGAAGTGTGATGTGATCGCAGACGGTGTGATCACAGCCTGTAAAGCGGTGAACTTGAACGTGCCTTTGGTGGTTCGCATGAAGGGCACTAACGAGGACCTCGGCAAGAAGATGTTGGCTGAGTCAGGTCTACCAATCATCAGTGCAGACACGATGGCTGAAGCAGCAACTAAAGCTGTTGCAGCGGTTAAATAAGCCCCCGGCCACGAAAGGAATTTAAATGTCTATTCTTATTAATAAAAACACACGAGTCATTACTCAAGGTATCACTGGTAAAACAGGTCAGTTCCACACTGAAAAGTGTCAAGAGTACGCAAACGGCAAAGAATGTTTTGTTGCTGGCGTGAACCCTAAAAAAGCTGGCGAGAAAATTTTCAACATTCCTATTTATGCATCAGTAAAAGAAGCTGCTGCAGAAACAGGTGCAACAGTTTCAGTGATTTATGTGCCACCAGCAGGTGCTGCGGCTGCTATCTGGGAAGCTGTTGAAGCTGATCTAGATTTGGCCATCTGTATCACAGAAGGTATTCCTGTTCGCGACATGTTAGAAGTTCGCAACAGAATGGCTGCCAAAGAAGCTAAAGGCGGCAAGAAGACTTTGTTGTTGGGACCAAACTGCCCAGGTTTGATCACTCCAGAAGAGATCAAGATTGGCATCATGCCAGGTCACATTCACCGTAAAGGTCGTATTGGTGTTGTGAGCCGCTCAGGTACTTTGACTTATGAAGCTGTTGCTCAGTTAACAGAAATTGGTCTTGGCCAATCTTCAGCAGTTGGTATTGGTGGTGACCCAATCAACGGTCTTAAGCACATTGATGTGATGAAGGCATTCAATGACGATCCAGACACTGATGCAGTGATCATGATTGGTGAAATCGGCGGTCCTGATGAAGCTGAAGCAGCTCGTTGGTGCAAAGCTAATATGAAAAAACCAGTGGTAGGTTTCATTGCTGGTGTGACTGCTCCTGCAGGTAAGCGCATGGGCCATGCTGGTGCGTTGATTTCTGGCGGTGCTGACACAGCTGATGCTAAGTTGGCCATCATGGAAGAGTGTGGCTTCACAGTGACACGCAATCCATCAGAAATGGGCAAATTGCTTAAGGCATTGTTGTAATATCCCTTTTACGGGTCAAAATTAACGGGAGCCTAGCTCCCGTTTTTTGTTTAAATAATAAAAATATGAGGTTGACATGGAATTTCTAGCAACGATTGATTGGGCCGTGATTGCTCAAATCATCATGATCGATATTTTGTTGGGTGGCGATAATGCGGTGGTGATCGCATTGGCTTGCCGCAATTTGCATCCTAATCAACGACGCAGAGGCATCATGTGGGGTACTGCAGGTGCGATCATCTTGCGTATTGCCTTGGTGGCATTTGCCGTAACTTTGTTACAAATTCCATTCTTGAAGTTCACAGGCGGTATTTTGTTGTTGTGGATTGGTTACAAGTTGATGGTGCAATCAGAAGATGATGATGGCCACGAACTTGAAGCTTCCGATAAATTATGGGCCGCTGTTAAGACCATCATCGTTGCTGACATTGCGATGAGCGTGGATAACGTGATCGCGATTGCGGGTGCTGCTGGTCAAGTGGATGCCGCCCATCACCAATTTGGATATATTGTGTTTGGTTTGTTGGTTTCAATCCCATTGATCGTGGGTGGTAGTCAAATCGTTCTTTATTTGATTGATCGTTTCCCATGGATCGTGACTTTGGGCGCAGGCTTGTTGGGATGGATTGCTGGCGGAATGATTTTCTCTGATCCTGGTCTCATCAAGCAATTTGGCGCTGACATTGAAAATTACGCAACGATTGCAGGCATCGCCGCTGCTGTTGGCGTCATGCTCTATGGCGAAGTGATGAAGAGGCAAAAGAAGAAGACAAAACAAGCTTAATTGCTTGTTCTTTGACTCAACTCAAAATCAGAGCTTTCTGACAATGATGTAGTCCTTGTTGATGGGTATCATCTGAGATGATGGTTACCCATTAACAAAGGATTGAATGAATGAAAAATAAAGAACTTATGACGCCTAAGCAAGAGACTTCTGTAAACAAGCAAAATGGTTTTACTTTGATTGAATTGATGGTGGTGATTGCCATCATTGGTATCTTGGCCGCTATCGCAGTGCCTAAGTATCAAGACTACATTGCCAAAACTCGTGTGACTGAAGGTTTAAGTTTGGCGGCAGGCGCTAAGTTAGCCGTGACTGAGGTTTACTCGAGCAAAGGCGCTGCAGATATGGCAGTGGCAACGGAGTCAACATTCAAGAGCACCACAACAAACAGTGTGAAAGAAATCAAGATTGAAAAATCTGGCGCTATTTTGATCACCTATCAATCCAGCGTAGCTCCTGAAGGCGCTAATACCTTGAGCATTGTGCCGGTCAATAACGCCAGCAGCGATGCTGTCACAGCTTTGGATTTAAGCGTGAAGGGTGAGCAACCATGGGCAGGTATTTGGTCATGCAAGTCACCTGCAACAACTTTGCCTGCAAAACTACAACCAAGTGATTGCAAGTAAGAGTTATAAGTTCTAAAAAATCGATTAGTAATTAAAGTAGAACAGTAATAAAGTAGAACGGTAATAAAAAAGGCGAAGAATCTTCGCCTTTTTTGCTTTTAAGATCCTATGAAGAATCTATGTCTTGTGGCTTAAGCCTTCCAGGTACCAGACTTACCGCCACTCTTCTCAAGAAGTTTGACTTCCTTGATGACCATGCCGCGATCAACAGCTTTGCACATATCGTAAATGGTGAGCAAGCCAATTTGCACGCCCGTTAAGGCTTCGATTTCAACACCAGTTTGACCAATGTTCTCAGTCGTGACTGTGCAGTGAATGGTTGAATTCGACTCATCGGGGGTGAATTCAACAGCGACCCTGGTCAATGCGATAGGATGGCATAAAGGAATCAAATCAGGACTCTTTTTGGTGGCTTGGATGGCCGCAATTCTGGCGATGCCAATCACATCACCTTTTTTGTGACTTCCAGACATGACCATGTCAAAAGTGCTTTTTTGCATTTGTATACTGCCAGTAGCAGTCGCAATGCGGTGGGTGTGAGCCTTTTGACCCACATCTACCATGTGGGCTTGGCCGGTTTCATCAAAATGAGTCAGTTTGTTCATGCGGTATTTGTACCATAATTAGGGATATGAATCGAAAAAAGAATAATGTCGCTCAGAAAATAATCGCGGGCTCGCTCGCTTTCATTTTCTATCCAAGCTGCTTATTGGCCCAAGTTGATAACAATCGGCTTGCGCAGGAGAATATTGATCGCACCATGCAGTCGCCGAGAGCCGGCTCTGAATTTGCGCCTCCTAGCAAAAGAGTTCAACAACCTCAATTGGTCTTGCCTGATTTAGGGGATTCATCCAGTGCTGCTTTGTCCCCGATTGATGAAAGATTATTGGGTGAGCGCATCATGCGCGATATTCGCAGAGACCCAGATTATTCAAAAGATCCAGTTTTTCATGACTACCTCAATACGGTGGGCCAGCATTTAATTGATACGGCGAAAAAGCAAAGTGTTGCTGGTTTGGATGGTAGAGGTAGCTTTGCCATTAATTTTGAATTGTTCGGTGTGCGAGATAAGAGCATCAACGCCTTTGCTTTGCCAGGTGGTTTTATTGGTGTGCACACCGGTTTGATTGTTTCTGCAGAAACAGAATCTGAGTTAGCCTCAGTGCTTGGCCATGAAATTGGCCACGTGACTCAAAAACACATTGCCCGCATGTTTAGTCAGCAAGGCACTAATTCAATGATTGCCTTGGCGTCGATTATTTTGGCTGCCGTTGCTGCCAGCCGTAATCCTAATGCTGCTCAGGGTCTTGCGGTAGGTGGTCAAGCATTGGCGATACAAAATCAATTGGCCTATTCAAGAGATGCTGAGCGAGAAGCTGATCGTGTGGGTTTTCAGATTCTTCAAGCCGGTGGTTTTGATGTTCAAGGGATGCCAGACTTTTTCCAAAGAATGCAAAGAGCGAATAGCATCATGGAAAGTGGCGTGCCTGGATATGTGCGCACCCACCCACTGACAACGGATCGTATTGCAGATATGCAAGACCGTGTTCGGGGTTTGAGTAGACCCAAGGTTCAATCATCCACAGAATTTTATTTACTAAAAGCGCGTGCTCGTTTGATACAAACGACCAGCTCAAGCAATTACCCAGAACTAAGACAGTTTTATGAAAGCCTTGCCAGAAAACCCGATCCTATCAAGCAGTTGGAAGGTAATTACGGCCTGGCATTATTGAATCTTAAGCAACAAAAAATAAGTGAAGCAGAGTCATATTTGCAAAAAAGCAGGGTGTTGATTCAAACAGTTTCTTCTCAAGGTTCTCCTGTGCAACGCTCAAGTTTGTCTCTAGAGTCGACTGCGATTGATATTTTGTTTGCCAAAGGTCAGCATGCAGAGGGGCTTAAACAAATTGCTCAAATCAAAGCAACCCACCCGCAATCAAGATCGTTGAATATTTTGACGGTTGAAGGTCAGTTAAAAACTCGCCAGTATGATCAAGCAATCAGTTGGCTAAAAACTCAAACAAGATCACAGCCTGAAAATTCAATATGGTGGGAGCTCTTGGCTAGAGCCTATGCGCAATCAGGCAAGAAAGCATTGCAGCATGCAGCCTTGGCAGAGAAGTACGTTGCTGATGGCGCATGGGTAGCCAGTATTGAACAGATGCGTTTAGCCAAGGTTGCTGGGGATGCTGATTTTTATCAGTCTTCAGAAATTGATGCTCGCGCCAGACAAATTCAAGATTTGTATCGCCAAGAACTTATTCAACAAAAACAAAAATAGTTTTGATGGTTTGATCAGTGAAAGCCGTGGATGGTACTCGGCAATTGAATATGTTCTTCTTGAGCAGGGCTTGTGTGAATGTGAGCAATTCTCCAGCCCATTGGCCCTTGCACCAAGATATAAGTGAAGTTCAAGAAAAATTCTGGTTCTGTTTGCTCGGCTTCCAAGCGCACAGCTTCAGTTGAATCAAAGAAAGAAATTCCAATCCCTGTGTGTCCAATCACCTGGATCGGATCGAGCCACAAGAAATGATCTTCAAGAATTTTCTTCAACCCTTCGCGAAGCTCAGCGTGACCATTCAAGCGTTTGCCACCTGGCAGAATGCAGGTGATGGAATCTTCATCCATCCATAGATCAATCGATCCATCCAAGTCATTGCGATGCAATGATTCGCGCCAGGCTTCGATGACTTCTTCTGGCATTTGAAATAATCTGGCTTGACTTGGCATGGTATTTTTAATGATTAAGTTGATTGACAGAGTTTAGGACGTCTTTTACTTCTATGTCCACTAAACATTTCAAGTGACCGAGTGGGCAAGTTCTCTTAAAGCATGGGCTGCACTCTAGGTGTAGCCAATGAATTGAGGCTAGCTTGGAGAGTGGCGGCGTGTGCCTTGGATCGCTAGAGCCAAATATGGCCACTTGAGGGCGTCTAAATGCAGCAGCAATGTGCATCAAGCCGGAGTCATTACTGATCACAGCTGTGGCATTGCTGATAGCAGCCATGGCATCTTCAAGGCTGGTTTGACCACACCAATTGATGACTCTGTCTGGATGAGTGCTGATGTTTGCAATATCACTGCCAATCGCAAACTCTTTTTTGCTTCCAAGAATTAATACCAAAGAGTTTTGCTTTGTTTCAATGAGTTGTTTGGCTAAGTTGCCAAAATGTTCTATGGGCCATTGTTTTGCTGGGCCATATTCAGCGCCAGGACAGAGCACATAGAGCTCTTGATGCGCCTGAATCTTTTGAAGCGTTTGCTGGCTCTGGTCAATCATTGCTTGTGGCAATGATAGGTGCGGTTGTGGCACTTCGGAGGATGCCTGACCTGATAGTGCAAAGTAATGACTCGACATCGGTGGGCGATGTGAGCGAGATGGATTTTTAAACGCCTCATTGATCAAGCCCCAACGCATTTCACCTTGGTAGCCAATTCTGCGAGAAATCTTGGCAAGCCAAGGAATCAGCGCTGATTTAAAACTGTTGGGTAAAACATAGGCGTGGGTGTAAGCGCTTTGAGCCAATTGTTTGGCCAGAGCTTTGCGCTCACTCCATTGCAATGCGCCATGCTGAAAATCGGCGGTGATGATTTGATCAACCGCTGGTATTGCTTTCATGATGCTAGCCACCCATGGGGTCGCTAAAACATCGATCTGACTATCGGGATTATTTTTTTTGAGCTGAGATATCAGAGGTTCAGTCATCACTGCATCACCAATCCAGTTGGGTGCAATGATGAGTATCTTCACCATCTTAGTGACCGTGTGGCTTAGTACCAGGTATTAATTGGTACTCAGTGCCACAGTAGGGGCACTTGGCGTGTCCCGTTGTCAGCACATCTAGAAAGACGCGAGGGTGCATGCTCCAGGCAGGAGAGTTATTGTTGGGGCAATGAAGGGGTAAATCTTTATTGCCATCGACCTTGATAACGCTTTGCTGACTCATGATGACCTCGGTTTTTTAAACCACTGTTAGCCAGTGACGATATTTGTCGCTCTTACCAGCTACTGCATCAAAGAATATTTGCTGAATTTTTGTGGTGATCGGACCGCGTTTGCCATCACCGATGATGCGATCATCAAGTTCACGAATCGGCGTTACTTCAGCAGCTGTGCCAGTGAAGAAGGCTTCATCACAGCAATACATCTCGTCACGGGTGATGCGCTTTTCTTTAATTTCAATACCAAGATCTTTAGCAATTGTAAAAATAGCATCACGGGTGATGCCGTCCAAACATGAAGCCAAATCAGGTGTGTAGATAACGCCATCTCTAACGATGAAAACGTTCTCGCCAGAACCTTCTGATACATAGCCATCAGTGTCTAAAAGAAGGGCTTCGTCGTAACCTTGAGCAGTCACTTCTTGATTGGCAAGGATTGAGTTGATGTAGTAACCAGAAGCTTTGGCTCTCACCAAAGAAACGTTCACATGATGTCTGGTGAATGAAGATACTTTGACGCGAATACCTTTGTTCAAACCATCTTCACCTAAATAAGCACCCCATTCCCAAGCAGCAACTGCCGCGTGAATTGAATTGCTTCTTGCAGAAATGCCTAGTTTTTCAGAGCCAATCCAAACGATTGGACGAATGTAGCAAGACGCCAATTTATTTTCTTTAACAACATCAACAATTGCTTGGGCCATTTGCTCTTCGGTGTAGTTCATCTTCATCTGGAAGATTTTTGCTGAATTGAATAAGCGACGTGTGTGCTCTTTCAAACGGAAGATCGCAGGACCAGCATCGGTCTTGTAGGCTCTGATGCCTTCAAAAACACCCATGCCGTAATGAAGTGTGTGAGTTAACACGTGGATGTTTGCATCTCTCCAAGGGACCATCTTGCCGTCCATCCAAATAAAGCCATCACGATTTGCCATTGACATGGTTTGTTTCCTAAATTCTGAGAAAAATGGGTTGAAGCGCCATTGTAAAACAGCCACCGGGAGATGGCTATGACGAAGACATCTGTGCTCCCTATAATCAAAGATCCTCATAGACGACTCAATTCATAGTGACCTGGCTCTCAAACAATAAAAAACACCTGCTTGAAGGCAGTAAAACCATGTCAAAAGCTGGTTTTGCGATCTTCACTTGGGCGCTGGTGACTGGTATGGCCATGGCTGAATCAAGTTTGACCACATGGCAAGCCATTGGAATGTCACTATTGGTTTACGCTGGTTCTGCGCAATTGGCAGCTTTACCCTTGATGGCCGGGGATTTTCCTTTTTGGACCATTTTTTTAACGGCTGCCGTGGTCAATTTGAGATTTGTTATTTTCAGCGCCGGTCTGCAGCCGCTTTTTAAAGATAGAACGCTTTGGAAGCGTTCTATCTTGGGCTATCTGAACGGGGATCTGACCTTTGCACTTTTGATGTCTCGTTATCCACAATATCGAGCCGAGCCATCCCAATTACCATTTTTCTTAGGCATGTCTTTGACCAACTGGACGATATGGCAAACAGGGTCTTTGGTGGGGATATTTCTTGCTGGAGTAGTCCCAGATGCTTGGGGTCTGGGCTTTGCGGGAACATTGGCATTGATCGCTATTTTGTTACCGATGTTGGATGGTTTGTCCATGCGCTTGGCAGCCATCACAGCCTTGGTGGTGGCATTGGCTGCCAACGATCTGCCTTATAAGTTGAGCATTGTTTTGGCTGTTTTAGCAGCCATCGCGGTTGGTATTGCGTCTGATCGTCTTATCAGACAAAGGAAGAGGGTGTCATGAGCCCATTCGATAGTTGGATTGTGATCATCGGCTTGATGGTGGTGACTTTGATCACTCGAAGCTTCTTTTTGCTCATTGGTGAACGAATGGAGCTATCAGAAACAGTTCAAAATGCCCTCAGATACGCTCCAGCGGCGGCTTTGGTGGCCATCATTGCCCCTGAAATCTTTGTTACCCAGAGTTTTACTCCATCTGAAGTGACTACTCCCCAGTTTTGGGGAGGTGTGGCCTCTTTTGTGGCATTTTTAGTCACAAGAAGTATGTTTTTCACGATTATTTTGGGAATGTTGGCTTTTGCCTTGGTGGGCTTGATTGGGTCTTAAAAAACCGTCCAATTGAGCTGTAAAAAGGTAAAATCTTACTTTCTTGTCTTTTGTCGAAAATACGCTATGCCAGGCACATCAAAACTTCAATTCAATCGCCTTTCAACCTTGGCCGCCAATGGTCAGCTAAAAGGTAAAAGGGTCTTCATCAGAGCCGATTTGAACGTTCCACAAGATGAGGCTGGCAATATCACCGAAGACACTCGCATCAGGGCATCGATTCCTGCCATCAAATTGGCTTTAGATGCAGGTGCAGCTGTGATGGTGACGTCTCACTTAGGTCGCCCAACTGAAGGCGAGTTCAAGCCTGAAGATACTTTGGCACCGGTTGCCGACAGAATTGCAGAACTCATGGAGCGCAAAGTTCCATTGATCAGTCACTGGGTTGAAGGTGGTTTTGAAATTGAACCAGGTGACTTGGTACTTTTAGAAAATTGCCGTCTCAACAAAGGTGAGAAGAAAAACAATGATGAGTTGGCTCAAAAAATGGCCAGCTTGTGTGATGTTTACGTCAATGATGCATTTGGTACAGCGCACCGCGCTGAAGCTACCACTCATGGCATGGCTAAATTTGCACCTGTTGCATGCGCAGGTCCTTTGATGGCTGCTGAGCTGGATGCTTTGGGTAAAGCATTGACTGATCCAAAGCGCCCATTGGTGGCGATTGTTGCTGGATCAAAAGTTTCAACAAAATTAACGATTCTTAAATCGTTGGCAGAGAAGGTTGATCAATTGATCGTGGGTGGCGGCATTGCTAACACTTTCATGTTGGCAGCGGGTTTGCCGATTGGCAGATCTTTGGCTGAACCTGATTTGGTGAACGAAGCAAAAGCAATCATCGATTTGATGGCCAAGCGTGGTGCGAGTGTGCCGATTCCTGTGGATGTGGTGGTTGCGAATGAGTTGTCACCATTGGCGCGTGCCAACAGAGTGGCATCAAGCGATGTTCAGCCTGATGACATGATTTTGGATGTGGGTCCAAAAACTTCAGCTGAACTGACAAGCATCATCGCTCATGCAGGAACCATTGTTTGGAACGGCCCGATCGGTGTTTTTGAAATTGATCAATTTGGCGGTGGCACGAAGATGTTGGCCGCTGCGATTGCTCACTCTCCAGCATTCTCAATTGCTGGTGGTGGTGATACTTTGGCAGCGATTGCCAAGTACGGTATTGAGAAGCAAGTTGATTACATTTCTACTGGTGGTGGCGCTTTCTTGGAATTCTTGGAAGGTAAAACTTTGCCAGCCTTTGCTATCTTGTCAGAAAGAGCGGATAAATAATGCGTGCAACAAAAATTGTTGCGACCTTGGGTCCAGCATCAAGCAGTGCAGAAGTTTTAAAAAAATTAATGGAAGCGGGCGTTGATGTTGTCCGTTTAAATTTCTCTCACGGTACTGCAGCAGACCACCAAGCAAGAGCTCAGCTTGTTAGAGAAGTTTCTAAAGCGGCTGGTCGTGAAGTTGCCATCATGGCAGATTTACAAGGCCCGAAAATCCGCGTCGGCAAATTCGAAAATAACAAAATTATTTTGAAGGCTGGCGAAAAGTTCACACTCGATGCTAATTGCACTTTAGGTGATCAAACAAAAGTAGGCCTTGATTATAAAAACTTGCCGAATGATGTGAAGGTGGGCGATAAGTTATTGCTCAACGATGGTCTGTTGGTGATTCGAGTGGAAGGTGTCGAGGGATCATGCATCCACACCATTGTCGAGTTGGGTGGTGAGCTTTCAAACAACAAGGGTATCAATCGTGCTGGTGGTGGTTTGACTGCACCTGCATTGACAGACAAAGACAAAGAAGATTTAAAAACAGCCGTAGGTTTGGGCGCCGATTACATTGCAATCAGTTTTCCAAAAAATGCTGAAGACATGAAAATTGCTCGTGGCTTAGCGGATGCTGCCAGCAAAGAGTTTGATCACAAAACAAAACTCATTGCAAAGATTGAGCGTGCTGAAGCAGTGATGCCTGGCGTATTAGAAGAAATTCTTGAGGTCAGTGACGGCATCATGGTGGCGCGTGGCGACTTGGCGGTGGAGGTTGGTAATGCGACTGTTCCGGCACTGCAAAAACGAATGATTCGTTTGGCTCGCGAAGCAAACAAGGTCGTGATCACTGCGACCCAAATGATGGAGTCAATGATTGTTAATCCAGTGCCAACCAGAGCTGAAGTGAGTGATGTGGCCAATGCTGTTCTTGATGGCACGGATGCTGTGATGCTTTCTGCCGAGACTGCATCAGGTCAATATCCAGTTGAAACGGTACTCCAAATGGCAGCCATTTGCCTTGAAGCTGAAAAAACTGAAGTGCATCATTTAGATGCTGACTTCTTTGATCAAAAGTTCACGCGCATCGATCAATCAATTGCTTTTGGTGCCTTATTCACTGCCTATCACTTAGGTGTTAAAGCGATTGCTGCATTGACGGACTCTGGTTCAACTGCTTTGTGGATGAGTCGCCATAAGATTCAAGTGCCTATCTTTGCACTGACAACAAAAATTGCTAGTCAGCGATCAATGGCACTTTATAGAAACGTGCATCCCTTGCATTTAGATACCAGCAATGACAGGGACACTGCTTTAGGGCAGGCAGAAGCAAGAATTAAAAAAATAGGCGTTGTGACTTCTGGTGACACCATTGTATTGACGGTGGGTGAGCCAATGGGTCAAGTTGGTGGAACCAACACGCTCAAGATTGTGAATGTTAAATAAATTTTAATTTAAGGAAATAGCAATGGCTCTTGTATCTTTGCGCCAATTATTGGACCACGCTGCTGAGAATACGTATGGATTACCAGCATTCAATGTGAATAACCTTGAACAGGTGCAAGCCATCATGGCCGCTGCCGATGAAGTTAATTCGCCAGTCATCATGCAAGCTTCTGCCGGTGCACGTAAATATGCTGGCGAAGCATTTTTACGCCACTTGATTGATGCTGCAGTTGAGGCGTACCCACATATTCCGGTGGTGATGCACCAAGACCATGGTCAAAGCCCAGCCGTTTGTATGGCAGCGATTCGTTCAGGTTTCACATCTGTGATGATGGATGGTTCTTTGATGGCTGATGGTAAGTCAGTTGCTTCCTATGAATACAACGTCGCTGTGTCACAAGAGGTGGTGAAGTTTGCCCATTCGATCGGTGTGACGGTTGAAGCTGAGTTAGGAGTTTTGGGTTCTTTGGAAACCATGATGGGTGATAAAGAAGATGGTCACGGTGCTGAAGGTGCGATGACTCGTGAGCAGTTATTGACCGATGTTGAGCAAGCGGCTGATTTTGTGAAGCAAACACAATGTGATGCCTTGGCGATTGCGATTGGCACAAGCCACGGAGCTTATAAATTCACCAAAAAACCTACAGGTGACATTTTGGCGATTGACCGCATCAAAGAAATCAATCAGCGCATTCCAAATACTCATCTTGTGATGCACGGTTCATCCAGTGTGCCTCAAGAGTTGCTCGCGATCATTCGTGAGTTTGGTGGCGACATGAAGGAGACCTACGGTGTGCCTGTTGAAGAGATTCAGCAAGGTATCAAGCACGGTGTTAGAAAAATCAATATTGATACAGATATCCGTTTGGCCATGACTGCTGCAATTCGCAAATATTTATTTGAGAACCCAAGCAAGTTTGACCCACGAGATTATTTGAAACCAGCACGTGAAGCTGCCAAAGAAATTTGTAAGGCACGCTTTTTAGCATTTGGTTGTGAAGGCCAGGCTGGCAAGATCAAATCAATTCCTTTGGAACAAATGGCTGAGCGTTACAAAAGCGGTCAATTGGCTCAATTAGTTAAATAAGGCATTCATGCAAGCTCTTTACGAATCTTCAATCAAGTCATTGCCATTAATCTCAAAGGGCAAGGTAAGAGATATTTATGCCATTGGTGATGATCAACTGTTAATGGTCACCACTGATCGCTTGTCAGCATTTGATGTTGTCATGGGTGAGCCTATTCCAGGTAAAGGCATTGTGCTTAATGAGATGGCTAATTTTTGGTTTGGTAAATTAAGCCATGTGATTCCAAATCATTTGACAGGCATCGACCCATGTTCAGTTGTGGCAGCCGATGAAGTGAATCAGGTCAAAGGTAGAGCCATCGTCACAAAGCGTTTGAAACCGATCATGGTTGAAGCGGTGGTGCGTGGTTATTTATCTGGCAGTGGCTGGAAAGACTATCAAGAAACCGGTTCAATCTGTGGCATCCAGTTGCCTGCGGGTCTGAAAAATGCACAACAGTTGCCTGAGCCAATTTTTACGCCAGCAGCAAAAGCGGATGTTGGTGAGCATGATGAAAACATTTCTTATGCTGAGGTTGAGAAACGCATTGGCCAAGAGTTGGCAGCGAAAATCAAAGAAGTCAGCATTCGCTTGTACAAAGAAGCTTCAGTCTATGCGGCTAGCAAAGGCATCATCATTGCTGATACGAAATTTGAATTTGGCTTGGATGAAAATAATTCATTGGTGTTGATGGATGAAGTTTTAACGGCTGACTCGTCTCGTTTTTGGCCAGCGGCTTCATACCAAGTGGGATCTAACCCACCATCATTTGATAAGCAGTTTGTGCGTGACTGGTTGGAGTCTGCAAGAATCAATGGTCAGCCATGGAACAAGTCTGCGCCTGCACCAAAGTTGCCTGAAGATGTGATTGAAAAAACCGCTGCTAAATACCGTGAAGCTTTAGAAACACTGACTGCTTAATTGCTAGCTAAAAGCAAAAAGGAAAAAAGATGAGTCAAACACCAATTGTTGGAATCTTGATGGGTTCAAATTCTGATTGGGACACCATGCAGAACGCAGCTCAAACGCTCACTGATTTTGGCGTTGCATTTGAAGCCAAAGTGGTTTCTGCGCATCGCATGCCTGATGATATGTTTGCTTATGCCGAAACAGCTGCAAAGCGCGGCATCAAGGCAATCATCGCTGGCGCTGGTGGTGCTGCACATTTACCAGGTATGTTGGCTGCTAAAACAATTGTTCCAGTTTTTGGAGTGCCAGTTGCTTCAAAGCATTTGAGTGGCGAAGATTCACTTTTATCAATTGTGCAAATGCCTAAAGGTATTCCTGTAGCAACCTTTGCGATTGGTGATGCAGGTGCAGCCAATGCTGCTTTGCATGTGATTGCTAATCTTGCAGTCAACGATTCTGCCTTGGCTAAAAAGTTAGAGGTATTCCGAGCTGCTCAAACTGAAAAAGCAAGAGCCATGAACTTACCAGGACATTCTTGATTTATGGCTGATCGTCAAAACCCCATTTTGCCGGGTTCTTACTTAGGAATTCTTGGTGGTGGTCAATTGGGTCGCATGTTCACTCATGCTGCACAAGCGATGGGCTACAAAGTGTGTGTTTTAGATCCTGATGCACACAGCCCTGCTGGAGTGGTTGCAGATAAACATATTCAAGCAAGCTACACCGACAGTGCAGCACTAAAAGAAATGGCAGCTATCTGCAAGGCAGCCAGCACGGAATTTGAGAACGTTCCTGCTAAGGCTCTTGATGAGCTTGAATCTTTAGGCGTATTTGTTGCTCCAAGAAGCACGGGCGTTTCTATTGCGCAAGATCGGGTTGCTGAAAAGAAATTTTTGGCGACTTGGCAAAAAGAAGCGGGCATTGGCCCTGCACCTTATCAAGTCATTGAAAAGCAAAGCGATACTGAAACAGTTTCTGCGGATCTCTTCCCTGGTATTTTAAAAACTGCTCGCATGGGCTATGACGGTAAAGGTCAAGTGACAGTTCATGATCGTGATGAACTGGTGAAAGCTTGGAATGGTTTTGGCGAAGTGGTGTGTGTTTTAGAAAAACGCATGGACTTGGCATTTGAAGTATCAGCATTGGTGGTGCGCGGTCATGATGATGAAGTTGTTGCTTATCCCATTGCACAAAATATTCATAAGAATGGCATTTTGCACACAACAACAGTGCCGGCACCGTCTATCAATCCAGCGCAAGAAACAAAAATTGTCGACGCTGCTAAAGAAATTATTCGTCGTTTAGATTACGTCGGTGTTTTATGTGTTGAGTTCTTTGTTCTTAAAAGTGGCGAAGTGGTTGCGAATGAAATCGCTCCGCGCCCTCATAACTCTGGGCATTACACGCAAAACGCCTGTTTAACGAGTCAGTTTGAACAACAGGTCAGAGCCATGGCTCGTTTGCCACTGGGTAGCACTGAATTGATTGGCCCAAGCATCATGCTCAATATTTTGGGTGATGAGTGGTTGGTCTCTGGAAAGCAAGAAGAGCCTTCATGGGAAAAGATTCTGAATACTCCTTCTGCAAAGCTACATCTTTACGGTAAGGCTGAGCCTCGCGTGGGCCGCAAAATGGGGCACATTAATTTTGTAGGCAAAACCTCAGCTGCTGTTGAGTTGGTTTGCGAAGAGGCCATACGAGTTCTAAAAATTGCACGCTGATCATGCCTGATTCAATCAAAAGAGCGGTAGACGTTCTGAGGGCTGGTGGTTTAGTAGCGATGCCCACTGAAACAGTTTATGGGTTGGCAGCGGATGCCAATAATGTTTCAGCCATCAATAAAATATTTTCGAGTAAGGGTCGTCCTTCAGGTCACCCTTTGATTGTGCATATTGCACAGCCTCATCTAAGTTTGAGTAATGATCAAGAGGTCGCGTCCAATGCTTGGCGCGAAATCCTCAGCCAATGGTCACGTGATGTTTCTCCAGAAGCATTGATCTTGGCCCATGCGTTCTGGCCAGGTCCTTTGACCATGATTCTGCCAAAAGCCAAAAATGTTTTATTGGAAGTCACAGGCGGACAAGAAACCGTTGGTGTTCGTTGTCCCAAGCATCCTGTGGCACAACATTTATTAAAAGAGTTTGGTGGCGGCTTGGCCGCACCCTCTGCCAATCGTTTTGGCAGAATTTCTCCAACCACCGCAGAGCATGTTCGCGAAGAGTTTCCAGGTGATGAAGTATTGGTGCTTGATGGCGGTCCCTGTGATGTCGGTATCGAATCAACCATTGTTGATTTGACTCGCCTTGATACTCATGGCGCTATTATTTTGAGACCAGGGGCGATCACTCAAACAATGATTGATCAAGTGCTTGGTAAAAATGAAGTGACTGATGGTGTCACAGCAAAGACTGGATCTGCACCAAGGGTGTCTGGAAGTTTGAGCGCGCACTACGCACCGAAGACGAAATTGGTTTTATATGATGCCAAAGACACTCAGTCAGTATTGGCTATATTGGCTAAGGTGAATAACTCTGATTTAAAGAATATTGCTTGGGTGCATTTCTCAAAAGATTTGCTTGCTAATGAGCTTGGTTTAAAGAATGTGGCAAAGGAAGTGCTCTTGCCTCTTGAATCAAAAGCTGTGGCCAGGGAGCTCTATGCTTTGCTAAGACAGTTGGATGCGCTGAAAGTCGATTGCATCTTCTTTGAACAGTTACCCGATGGTCTTGAGTGGGATGCTATCAGAGACCGCTTAGGTCGCGCCTCAGTGGGCTCTGGCGTGTAATTGCTGCGGGCCATCATCAAGAAGCCAAGTCATTAATGCATCATGAATCCCTCGCCCAGAGCGAGCGTTCTGATGATTGATGAATGATGAAATCGCATAGACCTGACCGCTTTTACTCACGACATAGCCTGAAATACTTCTTACATCAGCCAAAGAGCCAGTTTTAATATAAGCGCCATATTTTTTGATGGGCTTTGGAAATTGGGAGAGATTCTTTTCAAAAGCTTGTGCCTCTCCTTTTTTGGGGATGTATTTGCGAAGCTTATCCATCAGGCGATGTTTCATGGTTCCATCCACGCCTGCGATTGGTAGTGATTCTGTGAAGTAATCTCTTGTAGAAGAATTCAAACCAAGCAGCAGTACTTGATTAAGATGTTTGGAACTGATTCTCTCGATTCTAGATAAACCGGAGCCGTTCTCAATGACAAGCTCAGGCATGTCTAATTGGTATTTCTTGAGCCACGACTTAACCACCATATTGCCGTTGTTGGTATTGCCTGGGGCACCATTCTGTTCTATGGCAAGAGTCAATAAAACTTGCTTGGCCATCACATTATTTGAAAGCTTGTTGATATCTTTGACTGATTCATACAAGGGGATGCCAAAGTGCGTGACGATTGGCCGAAAAGATTCAGACAGTTGGCCGCTTTTAATAGTGGGTTTTTTGCCCCAAGTACCACCTAGGTCTTCCCATGCAGCAATCAAGCTTTGCGATAAAAAATGATCGCTGTCAGAGGCAACAATATTCCAATTAGCAGTAGAGCAAGCGCTGGGGTAGTCGCCGCTGAAGCTGGCAACCCAAGCCGAACTCTTTTCTGTTTTCAGAGTCATCGTGATGTTATCTCGCCAATTTGTACAAGGGCCATCCACGACTGTCAAATTATTATCAATTGATAAATTTGCCATGCGGGGTGTTTGCTTGATGACAACCAAACGATTTTCTAGATTTGGAAAAAACTGAAAGCTGAAACTATTGAACGCAAATAACAAAGCATCTGGTGCAACGTTATAGGCACGTAGTGGTTCACCATCCGAAAATGAAGATTCTTTGACTGATTTGTCATACGCACTTCTATCAAAAATCAAATCCCCATGAATATTTTTAACGCCACTTGCTTTTAGGTTGGCTAAAAGTTTATTGATTTCTTCAGGAATTAACTTTGGATCGCCACTTCCTCTGATGAGCAAGTCACCGCGAAGGGTTCCTTTTGAGATCTGACCATTGGTAAACAAATCAGTTTTCCATCGGTACTGTGGACCTAACATTTCCATGGCAGCCAAGCTTGTGACAAGCTTCATCGTGGATGCTGGATTCATGCCCAAAGTCTCTTGCCAATGAATCACATCGTGAGAATTAAAGGTAGCATGGTCTTGTTGGCTGGTGATTTTATCGACCGAAATGGAAATAGCTTCTTTGGGGATGCCACTTTTTTTAATCGCTGATTCGACTGGCGCAGGTAAAAAATCTTTTGCAAATGAAACATGGCTTTGTGTGATTAAAACAAAGCTCGTCAATATCAATAAATGTCTCTTAAATGGCATGCCTGAATCATATAGCCTAATAAGCATTTATGTACATATGCTTAAGGCACTGAGGCAATCTTTTTTAATAGCTTGTTCGAGCGAGTCAGGGCAATGCACAGGTCATAAAAAAGAGGGCGGTGAGGCTGAGGTATTTTTGCCTGGAATTGCTCGCAAAGTTTGACCAGTCTTGCGTCATTGCTGAGCTTGGCGCCACCCAGCAATTTATGCGCCATGCTTTTTAATTCAACTTCGCTTACTACCCATTGCTGCTGGCCAAGACACTGCAGTAAAAGATCCAGGGATTTTTCTTGGTAGATCAGAATTTCACTGGCAATGATTTTCATCATGGACTGTTGTGAGTCGGCAGAATCCTTGAAAGTCATCAAATATGTTTTTTCAAGCGCTAACTCTTGTTGCCAATCCCGCATGGATGCTGGCTTGATTAAAACAAAATCAAACACATTGTTAGGGTTCAATAATCTGTGGGCTCCATCGGTGTGAGCCGTTAGACCAAAAATCTTGATCTTGGAGCTATAGTGCTGGTGAGCTTCAATGGCCAATTGATCGCCATTGATGATGGGCATGGTCAAGTCTGTGACCAAAATATCAAAAGAAGACTCAAGAATTGTCTTCAAAGCTTCTTGGCCGCAGGAGCTTGAGTGAACGCAATAGCCCATTTCTTTGAATTGAGCTTCTGTGATGAGCCTGCTTGGCGCATGATCATCAACAATCATCACGCTTTCATGATGGGTGATCAGAGGTGCGACCCTTTCCTCGGGAATGCTGATTTTTGTGTATTTAGGTTGTTTGATAGATCTTTTGAACGAGAGTGTGAAGCTCACTGATGTGCCAAAGCCCTCTTCAGAGTCAATGTCTAGTCTGCCACCCATCATCGCAATGAGTTGTTTGGCAATCGTCAATCCAAGGCCAGTGCTCGATTGTGTTGGCTCGGTATCAAAATGCTCATATTGTTCATAAGGTTTGAAAATTCTTGAGATATGAGCTTGCGGAATTCCTTTGCCATTATCTGAAACCTCAAAATAGATGCTTTGAGCATAGTGATCGTTGGCGATCGTGCGCGTTGTTATGTGTACTTTTCTGTCAGCGCTGAACTTGATCGCATTGCTGATCAAGTTATGGAGTATCTGTCCCAATCTTGTGCCGTCAGCCATCAAGCTCTCTGCCATTTCAGGGCAAACGTGGCAGCTGACAGTGGTGTTATTTTTGTGAGCAAGTGCGCTGAATGTTCTACTGATATTTTTGATCAGATTTCCTAGATTGCAGGCTTCTACTCTTAGTTCCATCTTCCCGGCATCAATTTTTGATAAATCCAATAACTGATTTAATACCTCGAGCATCGATTCGGCTGAAGCATGGGCACTTTCTAAGATGGTTTTTTCTGAAATGTCTAAATGGTTGTTGCGCAGCAGCTTTTCTTGGATGCCCAGGATGGCACTGATCGGTGTTCTGATTTCATGGCTGATGGTTGAAATAGCCTGATTCTTTGTTTCTTGAAATGCGTTTAAATGGCGTTGATTCTTTTGCGCAAGATTGGCCCAATGCTTATTTCTAATCAGCAAATAAATACTGAATAAGCAGGTGCCTAGTAATGCAAAGAGAGTAAATTGATATTTGTCAGGCATCAACGATTCGATTGGTTCTGCAAAATGAAATTAGTTCTGCAATATTGCTCACGCCAATTTTTTTATAAACACGGTTCTTGTACGTGGATACTGTTTTAGTGCTGATGTGGAGAAATTCAGAAATTGCGCTGTTGGGGTGGCCATCTGCCAAGTATTTGAGGACTTGGAATTCTCTTGGTGAGAATGATGAAATGATTTCTTCATCACTGCTGAATATCTTTGATGAATTATTCACGTGGAAAAAGGTATAGCCCTGAGAGACCGCTAGGCATGCGGCCAGGATGATGTCTGAGCTGGCTGTCTTGTTAATAAAGCCGTGGCCACCAAGACTTCTGACCCGACTGCCATATACCTTGGCCTCGAGAGAAGACACCACTAAGATTCTGCTGTCCGGAGAAATGATTTTCAAACGACGGATCACGTCAAAGCCATCAATTTTTGGCATGTCTACATCAAGAATGATCAAGTCTGTTTCGTTTTCTCTGGCGAATTCAAGGCAGCCATCACCATCGGTGGCCTCACCAATGATTTCAAAGTGAACTTGTTGTGCCAGCATATTTTTAAGTGCCCAGAGCATCGCTGGGTGGTCGTCAACCAATAGGACTTTTTTTCTCATCTAACTCACTCCTTGTGTGACTGTTTCTTGATCAGTTGTCTTATGGCTAATTGTTGTTTGGCGCTTCGACCCATTTTTAGTACTTGGTGAAGTGTCATTGCGGGCATGATGTGTTTTCCGTAGTAACAATCAATGGCATGTTTTTCAGCCACCGATTTTTCGTGCATGAGTTTGATAGGTCCTGTGACAGAGACCGAGTCATTGGCTTCAATGAGCGCTTTCAGGGCCATCAATTTCTTTTCGCATTGACTGCCTGGAATGGCCTGTCTGATCAAATCACCTGCTATATGAATATGCGTGAAGCGATGATTGAGCATTAATTGGCACTCTTCTTCTTGTCCCGTGAAGTTGAGTAAATGAAACAAAATGCCCAGGCGTTGTAATTGAAGCAAGGCCTCTTCTAATTGATTTGTTTGTTTTGTTTGAGCTAAATCACTGATGCCGACATAAATTAATCCAACCGGTAAGTGACACTTCAGCAACAGTTCTTGGAAGTCGTTCATCAAATTTGTATCAAGCAACCAATCTACTTTCATCGCAAGCATGATGGCGTGAGGTTTGGTGAAGCTGTGCCAATAATCGGCCGCACGAATACCTTCCTTGATCAGAGCGATTACCGTCTCTTTGGTGGCGTGCTCTAAGGATGTCAGCATGACAAATTCAGTGACGAGGTCTTTGGTGCTCAGAGCCAGCTCAAACGATAGATCTTGAGATTTGGCCCATGCTTCTAGTTGTTGGCTTTCTGGTTGCAGCATCACCTCATACAGTTGTCCCTGATGAAGCTCTTTAACAGCCAAGCCTGGCTTTTTAGTCCAATTTTTAACCAACGAATAGAGCCGAGACTTAGGTTTCATAATTAAATCCAATAAAATCAATAGCTTGGTGATTTTTTATCGCCAATATTTAAAGTGCTCTAGAGAAAAGCTTGTTTGTGAATGCCCAGGGGATCCGTTCTTTGAACGGAAAATATGGTGATGACCCTTGAAAAGCTGGGGTACCATCCCTATAATTAGCACTCAACCAGTTAGAGTGCTAACAACCTGTTTTAGGTTAATAACACTGCTTCTGGAAATTATAATTAATTATTTTTACTAACTGTTAAGTAAACACTTACTAACTTTTTAAAGGAGTCAAAATGAATTTACGCCCTTTACATGATCGCGTGATCATCAAGCGTTTAGATAACGAAACAAAAACAGCTTCAGGTTTAGTGATTCCTGAAACTGCAGCTGAAAAGCCAGATCAAGGTGAAATCCTTGCTGTTGGCACAGGTAAAAAAGATGAGTCAGGCAAGGTTATTCCACTTGATGTGAAAGTGGGCGACCGTGTTTTGTTTGGCAAGTATGCTGGTCAGACAGTAAAAGTTGATGGCGATGAGCTTCTAGTTATGCGCGAAGAAGACATCATGGCAGTGGTTCAGAAGTAATTAAATAAGAGACATCGAAAGGAATTCAAATGGCAGCAAAAGATGTATTTTTCAGTGACAGCGCGCGTACGCGCATGGTCGAAGGCGTTAACATTTTGGCTAACGCAGTTAAAGTAACTTTAGGACCTAAAGGTCGTAACGTGGTTCTAGAGCGTTCATTTGGTGGCCCATTAGTGACTAAAGACGGTGTGTCAGTTGCTAAAGAGATTGAGCTTAAGGACAAGCTACAAAACATGGGCGCACAGATGGTTAAGGAAGTTGCATCGAAGACAGCTGACAACGCTGGTGACGGTACAACAACTGCAACAGTATTGGCTCAGTCAATTGTTCGTGAAGGCATGAAGTATGTAGTTGCTGGTCACAACCCAATGGATTTGAAGCGCGGTATTGATAAGGCAGTGACTGCAGCAATCGCAGAAATCACAAAAATCAGCAAGCCATGCACAACAACAAAAGAAATCGCTCAAGTTGGTTCTATTTCAGCAAACAGCGATTACAGCATTGGTGAGCGCATCGCTGAAGCCATGGAAAAAGTGGGTAAAGAAGGTGTTATCACTGTTGAAGATGGCAAATCATTGGCAGATGAATTAGATGTTGTAGAAGGTATGCAGTTTGACCGCGGTTACCTTTCACCATATTTCATCAGCAACCCAGAAAAGCAAGTTGCTATTCTAGAAAACCCATTCATCTTGTTGTTTGACAAGAAGATCAGCAACATTCGTGACTTGTTGCCAGTATTGGAGCAAGTAGCTAAAGCTGGTCGTCCATTGTTGATCATCGCTGAAGATATCGAAGGCGAAGCATTGGCAACATTGGTAGTTAACAACATTCGTGGCATCTTGAAGACTTGTGCTGTTAAAGCTCCAGGTTTCGGTGACCGTCGTAAAGCAATGCTTGAAGACATCGCTATTTTGACTGGTGGTCAAGTGATTGCTGAAGAAGTTGGTTTGACACTAGAGAAAGTAACACTACAAGACTTGGGTCAAGCTAAGCGTGTTGAAATCGGTAAAGAAAACACAACCATCATTGATGGCGCAGGCGAAGCTAAGAACATTGAAACTCGCGTTAAGCAAATTCGTGCACAAATCGAAGAAGCTACAAGCGACTACGATCGTGAAAAGCTACAAGAGCGTGTTGCTAAGTTGGCAGGCGGTGTTGCAGTTCTACGTGTTGGCGCAGCCACAGAAGTGGAAATGAAAGAGAAGAAGGCTCGTGTTGACGACGCATTGCACGCTACACGTGCTGCTGTTGAAGAAGGTATTGTTCCTGGCGGCGGCGTTGCCTTGGTACGTGCTAAACAAGCCATCATGACTTTGAAGGGCGATAACGCAGACCAAAATGCTGGTATCAGCATTGTGTTGCGCGCCATGGAAGAGCCACTTCGTATCATCGTTTCAAACGCTGGTGACGAGGCAAGTGTTGTTGTGAATAACGTAGCTGCTGGTAAAGGCAACTATGGTTACAACGCAGCATCTGGTGAGTATGGTGACATGGTTGAGATGGGTGTTATCGATCCAGCTAAGGTAACTAAGACAGCTTTAGTGAACGCAGCATCTGTTGCTGGTTTGTTGTTGACAACAGACTGCGCAGTAGTTGATTCACCAAAGGATGACGCTCCAGCAATGCCTGATATGGGCGGCGGTATGGGTGGCATGGGTGGTATGGGCGGCATGATGTAATTGAGTCCATACTCAAATAAAAAAGGCGCTTCGGCGCCTTTTTTATTGTCTGCAATTCAGTTCAGTTCAATTAAGAGACTCACTGTGACGGTGTTTGTGACCTCTTGTAGCTAAAGCCTTCTTCTGACTTTTAACCACTTGGGTGGCTTTTTTCTGGCCATATGCCTTTGGTGGAACACCTGCCATCAATAATGCTTGGCGTTTGATTTGAGCAAGAGATAAACGTTTTTTGATATTCATGGATGAACTATACGGTAATCAATGCGGGGTAATCAAATTCAGGTTTGGTGTAGATGATTGATGTGGGCAACAAAAAACCGCCCGAAGGCGGTTCTTTGCGAAGCGATTGAGGATTACTCAACAGCTTTGACCATGTCTTCAATAACTTTCTTCGCATCACCGAAGACCATCATTGTTTTGTCCATGTAGAACAACTCGTTATCTAAACCAGCATAACCTGAAGCCATTGAAATCAAGGCTCTAAGACTTATAAGCACCTGTAAATTTATTAACTTGTCGCTAACCCTTGGTTAATAGAAATTTTATTCTATAGCCTCTTTTGAGACAAAACAAGAAGGACAAGAAGGACAGCGGAAGGACAAGATTCAATGGGGGGGGTGGTGGATTTTTCAAATCAAAATATAGTGGCAACACCGAATCTTCATAAAAAAGTAATTACTAAACTGATGTATCTAAAGTTGAGCTAAACTCCTAGTTAGCTATTGGGCTAATATAATGGCCCTTAATAATCATAGGGTTGTAGGATAAAGGTATTATGAGAGCGATTAATAAATTCTATTTAAAACCAATAACAGCAGTTTGTATTGGGTTATTAGCGAGTTCTGTTAATGCTCAGGTTACTCAAACATTGGTTGGTGATTACATAAAGATTGGTACGAGTAGCTACGGAACTATTGGTTCAGTTGGTAATACAAGCCCAGGTATTCTTTATGATAATACTGGTACTGGAACTTTTAACACCTCATATGACTATCTGACTCCAGGAACTCCATTTGAGGGTTTCACGGTCCAAGGTGCTTGGGCTAGTGGTAATTTTTCCGCAGCAAATAACAATACTGGTACAGCCAATAATGTTGGTACTTTAGCGGATAATTCGTCAGCTGGTTATGTAGGTGTTAATTGGACAGGTTCTTATTCTTCGGGGGCAACTAAGTTATATGACATCGTAAATAGCGTTGGATTTAATACGAATGCAAAGCAAGTCTCAATAACTACAACAATTACCGCCGCACAAAACTTAACAGGAGTTAAGTTTGCAAGATACACTGACCCTGACGCAAGAGCAGCAGCGGGTGATTCTTCATCAACAAGAAATATTAGAGGCACAACTGATGTGTCTGCTAATAATGTAGTTTATGCCGAAGCTTTGGCAAGTCTATATGTGATTGGTTTGTATTCATCAGCAAGTTCTGGTGTAAATACTGGTGTTAGTAGTGGGTGGAGTACTAATGCTGCAACTTATGTTAATGGACAAGCTGATGGTGATGGGGATTACACCATTGGTATTGGCTTTGATGTGGGAGATATGACTTCAGGGGAATCAGTCATTCTTCGTTATAACTACATTTTTGGTGCTGATATTAGTACGGCTATTGCGCTTGCAGTTTCTTCGGGTGGAAATAGTGCTACTTTTATTAGTTCAGCTCGCTCCAGGGGCTTCAATAAGTTAGCAGACTACTTTGAATCAAATAGTTCAGCATTTACGACTTTAGTTAATGCATTAAATGCTCTTGAGGGCTCATCTTTAGATATTGCTTTGAGGAAGTTAAATCCTAGTACTCAAACAGCTGCTATGACCTCAGTCACATCAGCATCAAATGTTGCCTCAAGCATTATGTTTGAAAAAGCTGGAACATTTATCGGTGACTTTACCTCTAATCGTTCTTTGACAGCAAAATATTCTGGAATATCTTATGTTGGAGATTATTTGCCATCAAGCAATATGTCGCTTCAACAGCTAGCTGAAAATCTAAGTATTAATCCAATTGACTTTCGTCAAAAAGCTCAATTAGGTCAATTGGGTTTTTATAAGGTTGCAAGTACGCAGAACTATAAAAAGTTTTCGGCAGGACAATTTGGTGGTTGGTTACAGGGTTTTTATGATGTTGGATTTGGAGATACTGTTGGAGGTAGCACTGGATTTATAAATCGCACACATGGAATAGTTGGTGCAATTGAGTATGGCGTTGATGAAAATCATCTACTTGGTTTGATGATTTCGCCGTCAAAATCTAAGAGTGACATGCGGGAAAGCGCGGGTAATATTGATTCAACAGCAACTCAATATGCAATTTATGGTCAAAAAATAATAGACACAATCAAGTTAAGTAGTTCCTTGGGTTATGGTAAATCGAAATATAGTGGAAACAGAAATATTCAAGTTGATGCTATCAATGAAGTTGCACGCTCAAACTATGCCGGTAATTTGTATTCTGTCAATTTTGCCGCCAGCCAATTACATGGTTTTGAGCTATTTGATTTAGAGCCTTTCGTACAGGTTACATACTCAATAAATAAAACGGATTCATATACTGAAACTGGTGCTGGTATTTACAACTTAAGTGTTCAGAAAGCTAAATCAGAGATTGGTAGTTTGACTCTGGGAGCTACAGTAAGCTTTGATACAAACTTAGTAGGTTGCCATCTACATTAAAGATTAAACCAGCTATTAAGACTCAAAAACAATTTGTTACCCCGGAGTCAGCAGTTTCATTTAGTGGTGGAGTTGGAAGTGCTGTATATGATTCAAGAAGAATTGAATCATTTAATTTGTCTTTAGGGCTTGAGAATGCTTTAAATATTGATAATTTATCCCGTTTAAGGGTTGGGTTAAGTCATCAAAATGGTAAAGATTATCGTTCGTACCAAGGCTTTGTACAGTATGAGAAATTGTTCTAGAGTGATTCCAAAAATATAAATCCAAGCGACCTAGATTGTCGCTTTTTTATTTCTTATTGATTAAATCTTTAATCTCTACTTTCAGCACATTAGCAATTTTAAAAAGAACTAAAAGTGAGGGATTGGCGATTCCTAGCTCAATTTTTCTAATGTATGTTCTATCTATGTCACATTCAAAGACTAATTCTTCTTGCGATAAGCCTACATCTTTTCTGAGGTCTTTAACAATCGTGGCTTATAAAGTTCTAGATTTATTGGCTGTTTCAAGTACTCTTGCACAGGCTGCATGTCCAACATGGAAACCTTATGATTGCAGACAAGGTCCTAACGGCAAGCAAATATGCGGTTGTGGACAGGGATGCTAATCCTCAGCTATAAAAATCACCTTCGGGTGTCTTTTTTGTTAGTAAAAATGATGAAAAAAGTCTGAATATTCACTAATTGTTATTTTTTAGTATTACTACGCCTCTCTAACTAGAAGTCCCTTGAGGTTATTGAACTCTAACTAACTGTATTTATTAATAAAAAAGCTACATTGTTGGTTTTAATAGTATCAATATGTCGTAATGCCCCTATCGCTAGATAACCAACCATTATTACTTACCTTCTATAGCAATAATTAAGGTAATTCATTAGCGTAATCAGCATCTTCATCAGCTAATGACTCTATGTCATCTAATGATTCTAATTCTGTATTTAAGTTAGCGATTAATGATTTTTCTTCAGTCACCTTGCTGTCAATGATTGAGCCAAAGTATTGATTAAGGTCTTGTTTATAACTATCAATTTCAGTGATTCTTTCTGCTTCAAGCAGTGGTTCTCTATATGGAATTCCTAGCGACTTAGCGACAGCAAACTCAGCGTATCTAAAGGCTTCAGCAAGATGTTGAATGTCAGATTGTTTAACGATAAAAGAATCATGGACAGCGAGAACTATTGAGCCTGTCTTAGCTAAGAAATAATCAAATATATGACTGCACAAGAGGCTATCGTGGTTCTGAAGTTCAAGACCTACTCCAGTACAAAAGAAGTGTTCTATGGGCTTATGGCGGTCTCTGATAGCCTTCTCCAGGGCTTCACAGTATGCTGTGTCTATAGTAGGTGGAATAGGGTGCTTATCGTCCACATACTCTTTCTTATTCTTGTTCAAATAGAAGATTAAGCTCTTAGTAGCAGGTGCTGGCTTCTTACGATTGATGAGTATGTTGAAGGCTTTCTTGACTAACTTTCTAGGGTATCCATCAATCGTATAAGCATCTTCAGTAGGCTCTTCTAGTCCTGCTCTCTGATACAGTAAAGAAGGGTGCAATCCTCTGTAATCAACTTCCACGACTGGTTCATTATTGATGGTTAGATGTAGTCTTAATTGAGATTTAAAGCCCTGAGCGGTTGAGTAATAGCGTCCGCCTCGGTCATATGAGCCATCATTGAAGATTCTAGTGATTGAGAAGGTAACTGGCGGTATTAGTTCACGATTAAGTCTGAAATCAAAGTAAGTTAATCGCTCGTTATAAGCCTTGATTCTTTTCTCCCACAGCCATTTCTCTTTGTGTGGGTTTGTCCTCATCCTTTTACCGTCTTTGCGAAGCTCAATCACTGGTAATGATGGATTTCTGACAACAGACTTTAAGATTTGGTCTCTTCGCTCGTGATACGGTGAGAATTGACATGCAACATCAAGCCACTTCCTAGTTAAGGCATAAGCAGCGGGTGTCCAGTTTCCATTTTTGTCTTGATGAGCAGGCTTGGTCTCTTGCATATATCCCGCATCTCTTAACCACATGAAGCATTTCAATAGCTCTGGCTGATAAAGTTTATTTCTTCGGGTCTTACCGTAATAGAGATTTCTACTAACTGGAATTTGCACACTATCTTTTTGATAGCCGCCAATCAGATATAAGCCAGCGATAGCAACCTTCATCCATTTCAGATATTGAGTCTTATCATTCTTATTAGGTTTCCTTTGTCTTAAGCTAAGCATCTCCTCAACAAGGACTTCTGCTTGTCTAATAATCTCAGGATGAGTGGAGTAGGCTTTGTATTCAAATAGAGACATGAGTAAAAATATCTTAACCTAGTTTTAAAGCTAAATTTTCAGCTTTTGGGTGATAGTATTTCTTCAGCATGCTCAATTGCCTATGCCCTGTTACAGCACTTAGTTCAAGAATATTGCTGAACTTGCCTGCCATGTTAGTGATGGCTGTGTGTCTCAAATCATGGAAGTGTAGGTCTTCTATACCTGCTCTTTTACAAGCACTCTCAAAGTTTGCACATAAGGCTGGTCTGTTCATCGGAAACACTCTCCCATCAATACTTCTCGGTAGTTCTTTCAGAATCTGCACAGCCCTTGTGGACAATGGCACAGTTCGTCTGTCGCCATTCTTGGTTGTCTCTAAATGTGCGGTTCGCTTATTGAGGTCTATATCTGCCCAACTTAGACCAAGAATCTCTCCCTGCCTCATAGCTGTTTCAAGAGCAAATTGAACAATAAACAATATCCATGGATTACTGTTCTTAAATCTCGGCTTGAAAATATCAAAGAGCTTATCCTTTTCAACCTCACTCAGTACTCTAGTCCTGCTTGGTGGTGTCTCAGGCTTTCTAATTAAAGGTATGGGATTATCTATATTGATTCCCCACTCTCTACGAGCATGATTAATCACGCAAGAGAAATAAGCTAGTTCACGAATAACTGTTCCTGCAGTTACTTCTCTAAGTCTTATGTCTCTATATTCCGCAATTCTTGAGGGCGTCAAAGCAATCATGCTGTATTTCGCAATAGGCTTTCTTGCTAAGGCTCTTAGCCGAAACCCATCTTCTTTGGCACTTTTTGTCTTTGGGGTAACTTCTTGAAGGTATCTAAGTATCAATTCAGAGAATGTAGTTCTTTCTGCGAGAGAGGTATTGATATAAGAACCTCTATCCATCTCTGCTTCAATCTTTGTCGCCCATTTGATGGCATCTGATTTGTTGTCAAATGATTTAGCTAAGTTTGGATAGCCATCTCTTTGAATACGAGCCTGCCATTTATTATTTCTAAGACGAAATCCAGCCATTGTTCTCTCCCAAAAGGACAGGGAAAGGACCAGAACAAATTTAGAAGGGAATTATTTAGATTCTTAGAGTGGTAAGTGAGTTGCTATTAACCCACCTACCATCTACTTATAAGGCTTAAAGACTAATGATTGTCTTTATGAACAACTGTCTTGACTGTTTACTCAACAGCTTTGACCATGTCTTCAATGACTTTCTTCGCATCACCGAAGACCATCATTGTTTTATCCATGTAGAACAACTCGTTGTCTAGACCAGCATAACCTGAAGCCATTGAACGCTTGTTCACGATCACAGTCTTGGCTTTGTAAGCCTCAAGAATTGGCATACCGAAAATCGGGCTGCCTGGAGTTCTTGCCGCTGGGTTCACAACGTCGTTAGCACCTAGAATCAACACAACGTCGGCTTGACCGAATTCACTGTTGATGTCTTCCATCTCGAATACTTGATCGTATGGAACTTCAGCTTCAGCCAAAAGAACGTTCATGTGACCAGGCATACGACCAGCCACTGGGTGAATCGCATACTTCACGGTGACACCAGCATGAGTTAGTTTCTCGGTTAGTTCTTTTAGTGCGTGCTGGGCACGAGCAACTGCAAGACCATAACCTGGAACAATGATGACTGTCTCAGCATTAGTCATCAAGAATGCTGCATCGTCTGCAGAACCTGATTTAACGTTACGCTGCTCTTGTGATCCACCAGCTGCTGCACTACCAGCATCGCCACCGAAACCACCAAGAATCACATTGAAGAATGAACGGTTCATCGCTTTACACATGATGTAAGACAAGATGGCGCCAGAAGAGCCCACCAATGAACCAGCCACAATCAACATTGAGTTATTCAATGAGAAACCAATACCAGCTGCAGCCCAGCCAGAATATGAGTTCAACATTGAAACAACCACAGGCATGTCAGCACCGCCAATTGGGATGATGATCAAAACACCCAAGATGAAGGCAATCGCTACCATCACAATGAAGTAGTTCCAAGCAGGTTCTGCACCAGGAGCGATAGAGAACATTACACCGCAACCCACCATCACAATGGCAAGGATCAGATTGAGCATGTGCTGACCTGGGAAAGTAACAGGCGCACCTTGGAATAAACGGAACTTGTATTTGCCAGATAATTTACCGAAGGCAATCACTGATCCTGAGAAAGTAATTGCACCAACAAATGTACCGATGAACAACTCAAGACGGTTACCCAATGGAATTGGCTCACCCACAGTCACGATACCGAAAGCGTGAGGCTCTGCAACTGCGGCCACAGCGATACAAACCGCTGCAAGACCAATCATGCTGTGCATGAAAGCCACTAGCTCAGGCATTTTTGTCATTTCAACACGCTTGGCCATGATGGCACCAGCGCCGCCACCAATCACAAGACCTGCTAGAACATAAGCCATACCACCAGCTGCTGATTCTTTAGCAAGCATCATGACCAAGCCAACGGTTGTGATGATGGCAATCGCCATACCTGTCATACCAAAGACGTTACCTTTGATAGACGTGGTTGGATGGGATAAACCTTTAAGTGCCTGAATAAAACAAATTGAGGCTACTAAATACAAAAGCGTAACGAGATTTAAGCTCATGCTGTTTCTCCTTTAGCTTTTTTATCTTTTTTCTTAAACATTTCTAGCATGCGTCTTGTTACCAAGAAGCCACCGAACACGTTCACTGCAGCTAAAGCAACAGCAATGGTGCCCATTGATTTACCAAGTGTGCCTTCTGTTAAAGCAGCAGCAAGCATGGCACCAACGATGATGATGGCTGAAATAGCATTCGTCACAGCCATCAAAGGCGTGTGAAGTGCTGGAGTGACGTTCCATACAACGTGATAACCAACATAAATGGCTAGCACGAAGATGATGAGGTTATAAATAGTTGGGCTGATCATGTCCATGATTTTTTCCTTGTAATTCTTCTTATGCGTTCTGACGAAGAACTTGACCGTTTTGACACATCAAGCAGGCTGTCACGATGTCATCATCAGTCGGAATAGCCAAAGCTGCTTCCTTGTCAACGATGAGCTTCATGAAGTCTAGAAGATTGCGTGCATACAGCGCAGATGCATCTGCTGCAACCATGCTAGCTAAGTTGGTGTAACCAACTAATTTAACGCCATGCTTCACAACCACTTTATCTGCTTCTGTGAGTGGGCAGTTGCCACCACCATTGTCACCTTTGCCTGCAGCCAAATCGATCACCACTGAACCCGGTTTCATTTGTGCAACAGTTTCTGAGTGCAATAGAGTTGGTGCTTTACGGCCTGGGATCAAAGCTGTTGCGATCACGATATCTGCTTGCTTGGCACGTTCTGCAACCAATGCTGCTTGACGTTGCATCCAAGACGCAGGCATTGGACGGGCATAGCCACCAACGCCTTGAGCGATTTCGCGTTCTTCTTCAGTTTCAAAAGGCACGTCTACAAACTTACCACCCAATGATTCAATTTGTTCTTTTGCAGCTGGGCGCACATCTGAGGCTTCAATCACAGCACCCAAACGTTTAGCAGTCGCAATTGCTTGCAAACCTGCAACACCTGCACCAAGAATCAATACACGAGCTGCTTTCACTGTTCCAGCAGCTGTCATCAACATTGGCATAAAGCGTTGGTATTCATTCGCAGCAACCATCACAGCTTTGTAACCAGCAATGTTGGCCTGTGACGACAAAACGTCCAAGCTTTGAGCTCTGGTCGTTCTTGGAGCAGCTTCAAGAGCAAAGGCAGTGATGCCTTTGGCAGCCATAGCAGCATTATTAGCATTATCAAATGGATCAAGCATGCCCAATAAGACAGCGTTTGATTTCATTTGAGCTAATTCGTTGGCATCTGGTGCTCTGACTTTCAGCACAATATCTGCGCCTAATGCATCAGCAGCAGAACCGATACTTGCACCAACTGCTTCATAAGCAGAATCTGGCTGGCTACTTGCGACGCCAGCATTGTTTTGAACTATAACTGTGTGACCTTGACCAATGAATTTCTTCACTGTTTCAGGTGTAGCAGCAACGCGCGTTTCATTCGCCCGCGTTTCTAAGGGCACGCCAATGCGCATGGGTTTCTCCCTGTTATTGTAAAAAGTTTAAGATTACCCTAATTTTCCGGGATTTCTGATCAAATTGACCCTCCATTTTATGTTTTTTTGGTCATTTAGTGCTTTATCCTAACTTTAATGAGTAACTTATTTTGACAACACCTATGAATTTCCCAGTATTTGACACAAGCTTTTTGGAGGCTGCATCAGTCTTGCCGCCCGCCACCGTTGTGATTGGGATGTCTGGAGGAGTTGATTCGTCTGTGGCCGCTTGGATTTTGAAACAGCAGGGATATCACGTTGTTGGACTATTCATGAAGAATTGGGAAGACGATGACAACAGTGAATTTTGTTCTTCGCGCCAAGATTGGTTGGATGTTGTCTCGGTGGCGGATTTAATTGGAATTGATGTTGAAGCAGTCAATTTTGCAGCTGAGTACAAAGATCGAGTTTTTGCTGAATTTTTAAAAGAATACTCAGCAGGTAGAACTCCGAATCCAGATGTTCTATGCAATGCTGAAATTAAATTCAAAGCTTTCTTAGATCACGCCATCAGTTTGGGGGCGCAAGCTATTGCAACAGGACATTACGCAAAAACTGCAAGATCTGATGATGGCGTTCATTTACTCAAAGCGATTGATGACACCAAAGATCAAAGTTACTTTTTATATCGTTTGACTCAACAACAATTAAGCCATGTCATTTTTCCATTAGGCGGCATCAGAAAATCAATGGTGAGAGAAATTGCTGAAATGATTGGTTTGCCTAATGCCAAGAAAAAAGATTCAACAGGTATTTGTTTTATTGGTGAACGACCTTTTAGAGATTTCTTGAATCGCTATTTACCTAATAAACCTGGCCCAATCAAAACTGAAGACGGTAAGGTGATTGGTGAGCACATTGGTTTGGCTTTTTATACGCTTGGGCAAAGAAAAGGCATTGGCATGGGTGGTAGCAAGGATGGTAGTGGGGATCCATGGTTTGTGGCGAAAAAAGATATGGCGAGCAATTCGCTTTACATTGTTCAAGGTCATGAGCATCCATGGTTATTGAATAAGGTGTTACACACATCACAAATCAGTTGGACGTTTGATGGTTTGCCTGCAACAAAGAACTACACCGCCAAAACAAGGTACAGACAATCAGATGCACCTTGTCAATTAACGCAGGTTTCTGCAGACAGTTTCACGCTAGAGTTTGATCAAGCCCAATGGGCTGTCACGCCGGGTCAGTCAGCTGTTTTGTATGACGGTGACCGTTGCTTGGGCGGTGGAATTATCACCAGTTAAAACAATTTAACTGGTGAAACTAGATTAATTATTGTGGTGGCGCGGTGTTTGCAAAAGAGGGGCGCGACATCAACTTTTTATAAAGTCGATCTAAATTTGGGTAAGTCGCTTGCCACTGGATATTTGGAAATCTAAAGATCAAATAATCTAAAGCGCAGCCCACTGAGATATCAGCCAAACTCATCTGAGTGCCAAAGCACCATTCAGACTCACCCAAACCGTTAGACATCGCTTTGAGCGATACATCCACTTTATGCAGCTGACGGTCTATCCAGGCTTGGCTTTTTTGCTCATCTGGTCTCCAGGTTGCTTCTAATCTTGCGAGCACTGAAGCATCCAAAATGCCATCTGCTAAAGCTTCCCATGTTTTAACCGCGGCCTTTTCTTTGCCAGAGGCAGGGATGAGTTTGTTCACAGGACTTAGCGTGTCGGCATATTCAACGATCACGCGTGAGTCAAACATGGCTCCGCCATCGTCCATCACCAAGCAGGGAACCTTTCCAAGGGGGTTGGACTCCATGATCTTGGTGTCTTGGCTCCACACATTCTCTTGAATCAGTGGAACTTCAATTTTCTTTTCCGCGAAAACAATTCTTGCTTTGCGCACGTAGGGGCTGGTGAGTGATCCGATTAATTTCATGGCGTAAGTATAGCTATTTAGGTTAATCCCTTCAGAAGGACTAAAATCATGTTTTCGATGCTTTTTTAGGAATTAGCTGTGACTACTCAACTATCTACATTAAGTGCTTTATCCCCTTTGGATGGCCGTTATGCCTCAAAAACTGACGGTTTGCGCCCTTGGTTATCAGAGGCTGCTTTTATGAAGCAGCGCGTCCAGGTTGAGGTTCACTGGTTAATTGCCCTATCTCAAGCCAAATTGCCTGATTTCCCAAGTTTTAGCGCCAATGCTGAGGCTGTTTTGTTGAAATTGGTCGCAGATTTTTCTGATACGGATGCAGAAAGAATCAAAGCCATTGAAGCTGTGACCAATCATGACGTGAAAGCTGTTGAATATTGGATGAAAGAAAAGGTGGTTGGCCACGCTGAATTAGAAAAGGCCAGCGAATTTATTCACTTTGCTTGCACATCGGAAGATATCAACAACACATCCCATGGTTTGATGCTGAAGGGCGCTCGCGAAGAAGTGATCTTGCCTAAATTACGTGAGCTTTTGACAGCTTTGACTTATTTGGCTGTGGCGAATGCGGATGTGCCAATGTTGTCTCGCACACATGGACAGCCTGCCTCACCAACAACCTTGGGTAAAGAGATGGCGAACGTGGCGATGCGTTTGCAAAGAGCGATCGCCAACATTGAAAGAGTACCTTTGCTTGGAAAGATGAATGGCGCTGTGGGTAACTACAACGCTCACTTGTCTGCGTATCCAGATGTGGATTGGGAAAAGTTTTCTAAGGAAGTGGTTGAGAAGCGCTTAGGTTTGGAGTTCAATCCATACACCATTCAGATCGAGCCTCATGACTACATGGCTGAGTTGTTTGATGCGGTTGCCAGAGCCAATACGATTTTGCTAGATATGAACCGTGATATTTGGGGTTACATCTCTGTTGGTTATTTCAAACAAAAAACCAAAGCAGGTGAAATCGGCTCATCCACCATGCCGCACAAAGTGAACCCAATTGATTTTGAGAACTCAGAAGGTAACTTGGGTATTGCAAATGCATTGTTGAAGCATTTGTCAGAAAAATTACCTGTGTCACGTTGGCAAAGAGATTTAACAGATTCAACAGTTTTGCGTAATTTGGGTACTGCCTTGGGTCATAGTCTGTTGGCCTACGACAGCGCACTCAAAGGTTTGGGTAAATTAGAAACCAACCCAGAGCGTTTGGCTGAAGATCTGAACAATTGCTGGGAAGTATTGGCAGAGCCTGTGCAAACAGTGATGCGTCGTTTTGGTGTGCCTAATCCTTATGAGCAGTTAAAAGAGTTGACCAGAGGTAAAGGTATTACTCCAGAAGGTTTGAGAAGCTTCATCCAAGGTTTGGCGATTCCGGATGATGCCAAGAAACTTCTGTTAGAAATGACTCCTGCTTCTTATATCGGTAAAGCAACAGAGTTAGCGCAGCGTCTAAAAAAATAATGACGTCTGCAGGTCATGCCCCAATGAGTGTCAGTCAACGACTATGGTTGGGGCTTTACCAATTTGTTTGGTATCTGGCCTTGCCCTTGGCGCTTGCTCGTTTGCTATGGAAGGGCAGGATGCAACAAGGCTACAGAGAGCACATCAATGAGCGCTTGGGCTTGTCTTGGCCCATCAGCGGAGCAACTCCACGTATTTGGGTACACGCAGTATCAGTGGGTGAAACAAGAGCGGCTGCTCCATTGATTGATACCTTGATCCAGAGTGGCGAAAAGATCTTATTGACTCATATGACGCCTACTGGAAGAGATACTGGGCGCCAGTTGTTTGCCGAGCACATTGCCTCTGGCCAATTGGTGCAAAGCTATCTCCCCTACGATATTCATTGGGCTGTTGATTCTTTCTACCGATACTTTTCAATCAAAGTTGGTTTGATCATGGAGACCGAGGTTTGGCCAAGATTGATTTTGTCTGCTCGTCAAAAGTCTTTACCGGTCATTCTTATCAATGCCAGATTGTCTGAGCGCAGCGCACGTCGCATTGGGCGCTTTTCAAATTTCGCTCGATTAATTTATCAGTCGTTCACAAAAATTTTGGCTCAAACAAGTTTGGATGCCAAGCGTTATGGTTCTCTGGGCTTAAGCAACATGATGGTCACGGGTAATTTGAAGTTTGATGTACTGCCTCATCTTGAGCAGATTGAACATGCCTTAGCTTTAAAGAAGCAACTGACTCATCAGGTTCAAATTGTTTGTGCAGCCAGCACCAGAGATGGTGAAGAATCATTGATCATTGAGGCATGGCAAAAGTTTCTTAAGACCAAAGAAAGTGCCAGTGATGCCCAACTTTTTTGTTTATTAATTGTGCCAAGGCATCCACAGCGTTTTGATGATGTTTTTACTCAATTACAGTCAATCTTTCCAAAGGTCTTGCGTCGATCAAGCCTCGGTGATCAAGAATTTACTGACGCCATTAATCAAGGTGGAGTGATACTTGGCGACTCGATGGGGGAGATGAGTTTTTATTACGCCTTATCTGACATTGTGATCATGGGCGGAAGTTTGTTGCCTTTGGGTGGTCAAAATTTCATTGAAGCATGTGCATTGGGTCGTCCAATCATATTGGGCGAGCACACCTTTAATTTTCAGCAAGCGAGTGCAGATGTGATTGATTCTAGGGCTGCGATTCGAATTGCCGATATTGATGATTTGGTGAAAGCCATGGATTTGCTATTGACCAATCATCAAGTCAAAGAAGAAATGAGTACCAATGCTCTAGATTTTGCGAATCAACACACAGGCGCCACCAAAAAGATCGTCGCAGTTGTTCGGGAAACCCTTTCCTAGCTAGATCAAATCCCTAATCTTTATAAGGTTTAATGGTTAATGCCATTACTTCTATAGAATCCCTCAAAACACTGGGGAGTAGCCAGCTCATAGTCATGAGTCTTTTGTATCGTCAACACGGCGTTTAAGCGCCCGGTACATGAGGGGAATGGGTCCTTGGCAAGACCAAATACTATAAAAAGGAATTTCTATGGATTTCATGTCCATTGATGCTATTTGGGCTGTTTTGGCGATTATTCTCATCGACCTAGTGCTCGCAGGAGACAACGCTTTAGTGATTGGTATGGCAGCGAATCGATTGCCACCACATTTGCGTAAAAAAGCAATTTTCTGGGGCACCTTTGGCGCCATCGCGATTCGTTTTATTTCTGTCGCCATCATCACTTACCTCATGATGCTTCCTGGTTTAAGACTTGTGGGCGGCATTGCTTTGGTATGGATTGGTTGGAAGTTAGCCTTCCAGGACGACCACGAAGAAGTTAAAGCGGCCGATACGTTTTGGTCAGCCATTACAACCATCGTGATTGCAGATGCTGTCATGGGTGTTGATAACGCCTTGGGTATTGCCGCAGCTGCAAACGGTAATTGGGGCTTCATCATCATGGGATTGTTGATCAGTATCCCAGTGGTTATTTTCGGTTCTAGCATGGTGACCAAGATTTTGGATCGTTGGCCGAACGCTGTTTTTATCGGTGGCTTTGTTCTGTTTGCCGTATCTGTTCAAATGGTTTTGAAAGAGATCTTGTTCGTTGACTACCTTGCAGGTGTAGATCCTTGGATACTCAAACTATCTCCATGGATGTTTGCTATTGCATTGACAGCAATTCAGTTCAAGCTATCTAAGAAGTCGAGTAAAAAAGCTGCAGTGACTATTTAAATAACGGTCAATAAATATTGATGACTCATTAAGGGTTATTAAGGGTTACTGAGGAAGACAACAAAAAAGCGGGCAATTGCCTGCTTTTTTGTTTATTAGAGATGCTTCAAACTTTTTAAACTTGAGCCCCAAAGTTAGGGTCATCAGATTTGCCAGTAGTTGCAGCGGCTTTTGTTTCAGCAGCCACAAGATCTTCACGCTTGATACCAAACCACATCGCTAAGGCTGCAGCAACGAATACTGAAGAATAAATACCAAACAAGATACCGATGGTCAGAGCCAAAGAGAAGTAGTAAAGCGTTGGACCGCCAAATAGCAACATGGCTAAAACCATCATCTGTGTACTGCCATGAGTGATGATCGTTCTGCTGGTGGTGCTGGTGATGGCGTTATCGATCACTGCAGATACTTCCATTTTTCTGTACTTGCGGAAGTTTTCTCTGATGCGGTCAAAAATAACCACAGACTCGTTTACTGAGTATCCAAGGACCGCAAGAACCGCTGCTAAAACTGATAGAGAGAATTCCCATTGGAATAAAGCAAAGAATCCCAAAATGATCACAACGTCGTGAAGGTTGGCCAAAATACCTGCCAAAGCAAACTTCCACTCGAAACGAATCGATAGGTAAATAACGATACCTAGAATAACGAACAGAAGAGCCAATAAGCCATCTGTTGCCAATTCTTTACCTACTTGAGGTCCTACGAACTCAACGCGCTTTAAAGTAACGTCAGCATTTGATGCTTTAAGCGTATCAAGTACTTGATTACTTTGCTGTGAAGATGAGATGGCTGCGCCTTCAGCATTTCTTTGGAGTGGCAAGCGAATCAAAACGTCCTTTGAGCTGCCAAAGTTTTGAACTTGCACATCTTCATAGCCAAGCTTATTCAAGTCTGCTCTGATGGTGTTTAAAGGAGCCGCTTGTTGGTAGCTGATTTCCATGACTGTTCCACCTGTGAACTCAACAGATAGATGCAAGCCTTTGGTGGCTAAGAAAAAGATGGCGGCTAGAAAAGTGATCGCGGAAATTGCATTTAGCACCAAGGCATGGCGCATAAAGGGAATGTCACGGCGGATACGAAAAAATTCCATGATGTTTACCTTTTATTCAGTAGGGCGCCAAACTTGGCCAATTGATAATTTATCGAGTTTTTTCTTGCGACCGTACCAAAGATTGGCAAGGCCTCTTGCGAAAAATACCGCAGAGAACATCGATGTAAGGATGCCCAAACTGTGAACAACAGCAAAACCTCTCACTGGACCAGAGCCGAAGGCTAACAAGGCGATACCAGCGATCAGGGTGGTGATGTTTGAGTCAAGGATGGTTCCCCAAGCTTTTTCAAAGCCAGTTGCAATGGCAGCCTGTGGGGTAGCACCTGCACGCAACTCTTCACGAATACGCTCGTTGATCAAAACGTTGGAGTCAATTGCCATACCCAAAGCAAGAGCCATCGCCGCAATACCTGGAAGAGTTAATGTGGCTTGCAGCATTGAAAGTACTGCCACCAATAAGAATAAGTTGACCGATAAGGCTAAAACAGAGAAAACACCAAATAGCAGGTAGTAGGCAATCATGAATATCGCAATCGCGATAAATCCATAAATCACTGAGTTAAAGCCCATTGAAATATTTTCAGCACCCAAGCTAGGGCCAATGGTTCTTTCTTCAATAATTTCCATTGGAGCGGCCAATGAACCTGCGCGCAACAATAGAGCTAGATCATTCGCGCTGTCAGTACTTGGCTGGCCAGTGATTTGGAACTTTGCGCCAAATTCGCTTTGAATCGTTGCAACTGTTAATACTTCGCCGCGACCCTTTTCAAAAAGAATCATGCCCATTGGCTTGCCAATGTTCTCACGAGTGATTTCTTGCATCACACGTCCACCAGCAGAGTCCAAGGTAATGTTCACGGCTGGGCGTTGATTTGAATCAAAGCCTGCTGAGGCGCTGGTGATTCGGTCGCCACTAAAAATCACTGACTTCTTAAAGACAACTTGACGACCATCACCCATCTTGAAAACATCAGAGCCAGGAGGTGGCAATTCGCCAGATAGTAAATAGGTTTTAACTGGGTCTGCTAAGCGAGACTCAAGTGTTGCTGTACGTCCGATGATGTCTTTTGCTCTGGCTGTATCTTGAACGCCTGGCAATTGCACAATGATTCTGTCTTGACCTTGCTGTTGAATCACTGGTTCTGCCACACCTAATTCATTCACACGATTGTGAAGGGTGGTGATGTTTTGTTTGACAGCATTTTCTTGAACTTCTTTGATCGCAGAGTCTTTGAATTGGCCGACCAATTTAAATCCGTCAGCAGACTTCTCAACATTGAAGTCAAGACTCTGTAAATTGGTGTTCAGTAAAGTTCTGGCACTTGCTGCGTCTTCTTGCTTTGAGAATCTAACAATAATTGTGTCACCCTGACGCTCGATGCCAGAGTGACGTAAACCTTTTTCACGAAGCTGTGAGCGAGTATCAGTGCTCAAGCTTTCTAATTTCTTTTGTAATGCGCCCCTCATGTCCACTTGCAAAAGGAAGTGAACGCCGCCTCTTAGGTCAAGACCTAGGTACATTGGCATTGCGCCCATAGAGCTGAGCCATGCTGGTGTATTAGAGATTAGATTGAGGGCAATGACATAACTTTGATCATTGCTATCTGGGTTCAAGGATTTTTGTAAAACATCCTTGGCTTTTAATTGAGTATCGGTGTTGGCAAGACGAATCTTGATTGTGCCGTTAGCACCAATGCGTTCAAACTGGATACCTTTTGGTTCAATTTGTGCGCTTTTTAAGATGTCGGCAATGCGCTCTTGCATATTGCCGTCAATCTTTACAGTGACTTTACCCGCTGAGATTTGTACTGCCGGGGCCTCTCCGAAAAAGTTAGGAAGAGTGTATAGGGCTCCAATAACAAGCGCTATAACGATGACGAGGTATTTCCACAGCGGGTAACGGTTCATGCTAAAGCTTTCTTAGATTTCTTTGATCGTGCCTTTTGGCAAAACAGCTGTAATTGCATTCTTTTGCATCTTTACTTCTGTTCCAGGTAGCAACTCAACTGTTACATACGGATCTTTTAGGGTGGTTACTTTACCCATCAGGCCGCCAACAGTCACAACTTCATCGCCAACTGCTAATGCTTCAAGCATGTTTCTAACTTCTTTTTGACGTTTCATTTGTGGACGAATCATCACAAAATATAAAACGACAAACATCAATACCAAAGGTAAAAAACCCATTAATCCACCAGATTCTGCTCCGGCTGTCTGTGCATATGCGTTACTGATCAACATCTTATTTCCTCCAAGTAGAAAGTCTGATTTTACCCTGTAGTCTCAAGGACGCCCAAAGCTCTATTTTTATGAAATTCCTCAATAAATTCAGGGAATAGGTCCTCATCTAAGGATTGCCTAATTTCGCTCATTAGATTGATGTAATAGTGGATGTTATGAATCGTGTTGAGCTGTGCCCCAAGGATCTCGTTGGTTTTTTGTAAATGGTGCAAATAGGCTCTTGAAAAGTTGCGGCAGGTGTAGCAGCCACAGCTTGCATCCAAAGGGCGGGTATCGTCTTTGAAGGCTGCATTTCTGAGCTTTAAGTCGCCAAATCGGGTGAATAACCAACCATTTCTTGCGTTTCTGGTTGGCATCACGCAGTCAAACATATCAATGCCTTGGCTCACACCTAAAACCAAATCTTCAGGGGTGCCAACGCCCATCAAATAATGAGGTTTGTTTTCAGGTAGCTTGGGGCCAATGTGGCTCAAAATTCTTTCAAATTCTGGTTTTGGCTCTCCCACTGATAGGCCGCCAATGGCAATACCGTCAAAATCTTGATTGGCGACCCCATCCAAAGAAACGTCTCTGAGGTGTTCAAACATCCCGCCTTGCACGATTCCAAACAAAGCATTGCCTGTATTGAGTTCTCTGAATCTGCGGATAGAACGCTCACCCCATCTGAGTGATAGTTCTAGTGAGTTCTTAGCAGTTTTTTCGTCAGTGGTGATGCCATTAGTTTCGTAAGGGGTGCACTCATCAAATTGCATCGCAATGTCACTGTTCAATACCGCTTGGATATCCATTGAGATTTCAGGGGACATGAATAACTTGTCGCCATTCACTGGAGACGCAAAGGCAACGCCTTCTTCTGTGATTTTTCTCAAAGCACCTAAGCTGAATACCTGAAAACCACCAGAATCTGTCAAGATAGGCTTTTTCCAACCCATGAAGTCATGTAAGCCTTGATGCTTACCGATCACATCAAGACCAGGTCTTAGCCATAGATGAAAGGTGTTGCCAAGAACGATTTGCGCAGCCGCTTCCTCGAGGTCTCGTGGTGTCATTCCTTTGACCGTGCCGTAGGTGCCAACCGGCATAAAAATAGGGGTTTGAACTTTGCCATGCGTGAGGGTTAGCTCGCCTCGGCGGGCATGCGTTCGAGAATCTTTTTTGAGAAGTTTGAAGTTAAATGAATTCATTGACGTGTGAGTAGCATTGCATCGCCATAGCTGAAGAAGCGATATTGTTGTTGAATGGCATGATCATAAGCTTTTCTGATGGGCTCTACCCCAGCAAAGGCGCTGACCAACATGAGCAAGGTTGAGCAGGGTAAGTGAAAGTTAGTGATCAATTGATCAATCACTTTGAATTCATAACCTGGGGTAATGAACAATTTTGTTTCACCCTCTTGGATGCCAAATGCAGCTGATGACTCAAGAGCTCTCAAACTGGTGGTGCCCACCGCAATCACTTTTCCACCTGCCGATTTGGTTTGCTTGATGAGTTCTTGTGTTTCTGTTGGAATAGAAAACCACTCACTGTGCATTTTGTGTTCAGATAAATCTTCAGTTCTAACAGGCGTGAAGGTTCCAGCACCAACGTGCAAGGTGAGGGTGGTGTATTTGATTCCCTTGGCCATGACCTTGTCTAAAGTTGCTTGATCAAAGTGAAGGCCTGCGGTTGGGGCAGCAACTGCACCAGGATTTTTGGCTACGACGGTTTGGTAGCGTTCTAAATCATCAGCATTTGCTTCATGGGTGATGTAGGGAGGTAGTGGTAGTTGTCCGTGTTTTTCTAGCAGGGATAAACATGGGGATGAGAATTTAATCTCATAGAAGCGATTGTCTGAGTCATCAGGGCGACCCATGACTTCTATTTCAAAAGGCTCATCATCGCTACCCAAGATGATCTTGTTGCCAGGTTTTGGTGATTTTGAAGCTCTGATTTGGGCAACCGCTGTGGTTTCACCAGTGATTCTTTCTAAGAAGACTTCAACAGCGCCACCAGATTCCTTTTTGCCAAACAAACGGGCTGGGATAACTTTTGTATCATTGAATACCAATAAGTCATTGGGATTTAACAAATCAATCAAATCAGTGAATTGTTGATCTTTAATGACGATGTCTGCAGCATGATTTTCCAGAACGAGTAACCTGCTAGCCGTTCTATTCGGTAGTGGGTTTTGAGCAATTAACTCGGGCGGCAGGTTGTAATTAAAGTCTGAAAGACGCATCGCTGTACCATGGGAATATAAAGATTTTATCAATGACCAAAAAAGCCAGTTCACCTTCATTAGAAAAGCTAGGATTGCACTCCAGCTTGGACTGCGTTTTACATCTACCTATTCGTTATGAGGACGAAACCAAATTATCAACGATTGCCCAGGCTATTGGTACTTTTGGTGGATTGACCTTTCAGGTTCAGGGGGTAGTGATCAAGCAGGAGGTTTTGTTCCGTCCCAGAAGGCAATTATTGGTGGTGATCAGGGATGAACATGGTGATGAGTTATTTCTGAGATGGTTGAACTTTTACCCCAGCCAGCAAAAGCAAATGGCGGTTGGTGTTAATTTGAGGGTTCGGGGTGAAATCAGAGATGGGTTTTATGGCCCTGAGATGGTTCACCCAGGTGTTAAAGCAGTGAGCCCTGACACCCCCTTGCCAAGCACCTTGACGCCCGTTTATTCAACCGTGGCAGGTGTTGGTCAGCATGTGATTCGCCAAGCCATCAGCAAGGCCTTTAAAGATGATGAATTGCAGTCACATTTAAAAGATCTTTTGCCTAAAGAAGTCATGGCAAGCACTTTTGTTGGTTTGGAAATTCCAAGTTTGTGGAGCGCTCTGAATACCCTGCATCAGCCAGGCAAGTCTGATGATTTGGCAGCGATTCAGGATCGTCATCATCCTGCTTGGAGACGGGTTCAAATAGAGGAGTTGCTGGCTCAGCAGTTATCTCTTTTGCAGGCTCGTGAAAAGCGTTTGGCTCGTCAAGCGGTGCGCATGAGCGAGAAGGCCGTCAAAGGTGGCGTGCTGGAGAAATTTTTAAAGCAATTGCCTTTTCAATTGACCAATGCTCAACAGCAATCTTGGCTGGATATTTTGAAAGACTTGGGCGAGTCATATCCAATGAACAGGCTTTTGCAAGGAGATGTTGGTAGTGGCAAAACGGTGGTGGCCACTTTGGCTGCTTTGCATTGCATTGATCATGGCTATCAAGCAGCGATCATGGCGCCAACAGAAATACTCGCAGAACAACACTACCGCAAATTAAAAACTTGGCTTGAGCCTTTGGGTGTGAAGATCGCTTGGTTGACGGGCTCTCTGAAGGCCAAAGAAAAGCGAGAGGCTCAAGAGCTGATTTGTAATGGTGAGGCTCAGTTAGTGATTGGAACTCACGCCTTGATTCAAGAGGGTGTTGAATTCGCAAGATTAGGGTTTGCGGTGATTGATGAGCAACATCGATTTGGGGTCAAGCAGCGTTTACGTTTACAGCAAAAGATTGATGATGTTGAAGTTGATTGTCATCAGTTGATGATGTCTGCAACGCCGATACCAAGAACACTGGCGATGACTTTTTATGCTGACCTAGAGGTGTCTGTCATCAATGAATTGCCACCTGGCAGAACTCCGATTGTCACCAAGCTGGTTAAAAACGAACGTCGTCAAGAGTTGGTCTCGGGTTTGGTGTCTGAATTAAATAAAGGGCGCCAAGTGTATTGGGTGTGTCCTTTGATTGAAGAGTCTGAGGTCTTGCAATTAAAGACAGCGGTAGAGACTCATGCGGCGCTTCAAGAGGCTTTGCCTGGGGTCGCCATTGGTTTGGTGCATGGTCGCTTAAAGGGGGCTGAGAAAAATGCTGTCATGCAAGCATTTGCTGCAGGCGATATCCAGGTATTGGTGGCCACCACTGTGATTGAGGTGGGGGTTGATGTGCCAAATGCCTCATTGATGATCATTGAGCATGCAGAAAGATTTGGTTACTCGCAACTTCATCAATTAAGGGGTCGAGTTGGGCGAGGTTCAGCAGAGTCCGTGTGTATTTTGTTGTATGGCCCAGAGCTGTCAATGGCAGCGAAAGAGCGTTTACAAACTCTCAAGGAGACCCAGGATGGTTTTGTGATTGCCGAGCGAGATTTGGCTTTGCGCGGACCGGGTGAATTACTGGGTTCAAAGCAATCAGGTGATGCGATGTTGCGCTTCATTGATTTACAAAAAGAGTCTTGGTTGATTGAAAAAACTCAAGAGCTAGCCAAGCAGCTCCTCAATAGTCACCCTGAGATTGCTCAGGAGCATTTATTGCGTTGGTTAGGCAATCGTGCTGAATACCTAAAAGCTTGATATCCTCTCTGTATGACACTCACAGAACTTCGATATATTGTTGCCGTTGCAAGAGAACGCCACTTTGGCCGAGCAGCTGAAGCTTGCTTTGTTTCTCAGCCGACCTTATCTGTTGCTGTCAAAAAGTTGGAAGATGAGCTCAATGTTCAGATTTTTGAGCGTTCTGGTTCTGAGCTAGCAATCACTGCCTTGGGTCAGACAATCATTCATCAGGCCCAAAAAGTATTGGATGAAGCTCAGTTCATCAAGCACCTAGCTCAACATGGTCAAGACCCTCTTTCAGGCCCTGTGCGTCTAGGAACCATTTACACGATTGCTCCATATTTGTTGCCAAAATTGATTGCCAAATGTCGTCATGCTTTGCCGCAAATGCCTTTGTACCTTCAAGAAAATTTCACGACAAAGCTTTTAGAGCTTTTAAAGCAAGGTGATATTGATGCGGCCATCATGGCGGATACATTTCCGCAAAGTGGCCTTGAAGTTCTCCCTTTGTATGAAGAGGGTTTTATGGTGGCTGTTCCTCAGGGGCACCCTTGGCAAACCCTATCGATCATTCAGCACACTGAATTGCAGTCACAAAAAACATTGTTATTGGGTGAGGGACATTGCTTCAGAGATCAGGTTTTAGATATTTGTCCTGACATGCAGAAAAATCAAAAAGATGGCGAGATCAGTACTTTTGAAGGATCTTCTTTAGAAACCATCAGGCAGATGGTGGCTGGTGGTATTGGTATCAGCATCATGCCAATCACATCAATCCCTGAGGATGCTAATAGCAATGGTTTGATTCGCTACATTCCATTTGCCGACCCGATTCCTAAACGTCGCGTGGTCTTGGCTTGGCGTAAAAGTTACGCCAGAACAAAAGCCATGCATGCTTTGGCCGATGCAATTAAATCATCGGGCATGACTGGAGTGGATTTCTTGTAATGGCTTCAAGGTTGTCTGATTATTTAGCGCTGATTCGATTTGATAAACCAATTGGTACCTTGTTGGTCTTGTGGCCAACTTTGTGGGGTTTATGGATCGCATCGAGTGGTGAGCCAAAAGCATCTCATCTGATCATTTTTGTTTTAGGTTGCTTTCTGATGAGAAGCGCCGGTTGCGCTATCAACGATTACGCTGATCGAGACTTTGATAAGCATGTCTCGAGAACCCAAGATCGTCCAGTTACTGCGGGAAGAATCAAGCCTGTAGAAGCCTTGATCGTTGCCGCAGCGCTTGCAATTGTGGCATTCATCTTGATTTTGCCACTCAATACATACACAAAGATTTTGTCTGTTCCTGCAGTGGCTATTGCAGTTATTTATCCCTTCACCAAAAGATTTTTCTCAATCCCTCAAGCCATTTTGGGTATCGCGTTTTCATTTGGCATTCCAATGGCCTTTGCGGCCGTTATGAACGAGATACCTGCTTATGCATGGTTATTGGTGCTGGCAAATATCGCTTGGGCGATTGCTTACGACACCGCTTATGCAATGGTTGATCGGGATGATGATTTAAGTTTGGGCATTAAGACGTCTGCCATCACGTTTGGGCAGTTTGATGTTTTAGCCATTTGTATTTGCTATGGCATCAGCCTTCTTTGCTTTGTTGTGCTTGGATGGCTGTTGGCATTCCCGACAATCTTTTGGATCTTTTTAGGGTTGGCCTTTTTGCTGGCTATTTATTATTTCCAATTGATCAAAGATTGTCAGAAGGAAAAGTGCTTTTTGGCATTCAGAAGAAACAATTGGTTTGGCATGAGCTTGTTTTTAGCCATCGCCTTCGCTTACTAAAATTCTAGCGGCACATCAATCAGAGAAATGATTGATGTAGGTTCTTATTGCTTACTAAATTCTTCGCCCATGGCTTCGCTGCGATCACTGGCTGCCGCAACCGCTTTCATCATGATGTTGGCCCAAGACTCTTGCTCAAGGACCGTCAGTGCAGCATAGGTTGTGCCGCCTTTTGAGGTCACACGCTCTCTGAGGGTTGCTGGTGACTCTGGCGATTGAGCTGCAAGCTTGGCGGCTCCTTGCAAGGTTTGTATCGCTAACAGACGTGCTTGCTCTTGTGAGAGACCTTGTGCAATGGCGGCTTTCTCAAGAGATTCCAAGAAGGCAAATACATAGGCTGGACCACTGCCAGACACGGCTGTGATGTCGTCCATTTGTTTTTCAGAATCAACCCAAACAATCTTGCCCACAGCTTCACAAATTGAGCTTGCAAGTGCTTTGTCTGTAGCACTGATATTGCTATCGGCAAATAAGCCAGTCATGCCTTCACCAATCAAAGCAGGGGTGTTGGGCATGGCGCGGATAACTCTTTGGTGACCAAGCCACTTGGCCATGTCGGCTGTTTTAATACCAGCTGCCACGCTCAAGCAAAGAGGTTTGCTTGTGATGGATTTCAGCACAAGTGCTAACTCAGCAGCAGCTTCTTTAAATTGTTGTGGCTTAACAGCCATGACAAGAACATCACAACTTTCAATGTGTGGCGCTAATTTATCGACAGACGCTGCGCAAATGATTGAAAGATCGCTTTCAAGGCGTTGACGTGTTTGATCAAATGGATCAGCAACAAACATGTTCTTTGCCAAGGCTCCCTGATTAATCAGGCCACCAATCAAAGCGCTGGCCATGTTTCCGCCACCAATAAAACCGATTTTTAAATTTGCTAATGAAGTCATAAATAAGTTCTTTTGCCAAAAATTGCTGTGCCAACACGCACCATCGTACTACCTTCTGCAATCGCTGCTTCAATATCTGAAGACATGCCCATGGATAAAGTATCTAACTGGACCTTTTGATGATCAAGGGCAGTAGATTGTTGTAGTTTGCTTAAAAGCTCACGTAATTGTTGGTGAGACTTTCTTTGAGCCTGCACATCATCCGTGGGCTCTGGAATACTCATCAGGCCTCTTAAGTGCAGATGGGGCATGGCCGATATTTTTTGGCAGATATCTAAAAGCTCGTCTGGCCCAATGCCGCTCTTGGATGCCTCACCGCTGATGTTCACTTGAACGCAAACCTCTAATGGCGGTAAATGAGCGGGTCTCTGATCATTTAAGCGTTGCGCAATTTTGATGCGATCGATGCTATGAACCCAGTCAAAGTTTTCTGCGACGTCTTTCGATTTATTGCTTTGAATCGGACCGATAAAGTGCCACTCAAGGCTGGAGCGCAAATCCTTTAGTTCTAATACTTTTGCAACACCTTCTTGAACATAGTTTTCACCAAAGCATGTTTGGCCAAGATCATAGGCATCTCTGACATCTTCTGCTGGAAATGTTTTGGAGACAGCTAGTAACTTGATCTCTTGCGCAGAGCGACCACAAGCTTTTGCAGCTTGATGGATGCGCTCTTTGATGGCATGTAAATTATTTTGAAGTGCTGACATGTCCCATGTTCTTCTCGATGAGAGAGTCAATCAGTTCAATCCAATGTTCAACAGGAGTTGTTTCATTTTGTAAATGAGTGATACAGCCAACGTTGGCAGAAACAATTCTTTGCGCTTGATGATCAGTAACCGCCTGCTGAAGATTATTCAGTTTTTGCTCTTTTAGCTGTTTGGATAGATCAGCTTGCAAAATTGAATAAGTACCAGCTGAGCCACAACATAGGTGACTGTCTTGGCAGGTGTTGATGCTAATGCCTAGCTTTTCAAGCATGGCTTCTAGCTGACCTTTGATTTTCTGACCATGCTGCAAAGTGCAAGGTGGATGGAAAATCACGCCTTCTTGTTTGGCTCGATCTCCAACCAAGCCTTGAAGCTTATCAAGGTACTGAGGTAATACTTCGACCAAGTCTTTGCATAGATCTGAAATGACTTGTGCTTTCTTGGCATAAATAGGATCATCTTTTAGGATATGACCATATTCTTTGATGGTGACGCCACAACCTGAGGCGTTCATTAAAATGGCTTGAACCTTCTCACCCTGACATTCAGGAGCAGTTCCTTCGATGTAAGGCCACCAAGCGTCAATATTGCGACGCATGTCATTCAAGCCAGCTTCTTGTTCATTCAAGTGGTACTTCAAGGCACCACAGCAACCCGCTTTAGGAGCTGCCAAAACATCTACACCCAAGTGAGACATCACTCTGAAGCTTGCATTATTGATGTTGGGTAGCATGCCTGGTTGAACGCAGCCTTCTAAGATCAGCATCTTGGTTTTATTCAAGTTAGCCGCAGGTCTTGTGCCCGGATTTTTTCCTTGAGGGATTTTTTGCTTGATGGCTGCTGGCATCAAAGGGCGGACGATTCTGCCGATGCGCATCGCATTATCAAACAGCGTTTTATTCGTCAAACCGTTGGCCAATGCTTTGCGAAGCATTCTTTCCATGAATGGTCTTGGATTGGTTTGTTCTTCAGCCCATTTGCGACCAATATCAATCAAGTGACCATAGTCAACGCCACTAGGACAGGTGCTTTCGCAGTTGCGGCAGGTCAAGCAACGATCCAAATGCTCTCTGGTTTTTTCAGTGGCTTGCTTGCCCTCAGCGATTTGTTTGATCAAATAAATGCGTCCACGTGGGCCATCTAATTCATCGCCCAGTAGCTGATAGGTCGGGCAGGTTGCTGTACAAAAACCACAATGCACACATTTGCTCAAAATACTTTGAGCCATCGTGCCATCAGGAGTGCCTATAAATTGAGGAGCTAATTCTGTTTGCATATTAGGCCAATCTTCCAGTTGCAAAAACGCCATGTGGATCGAATGCTTTGACTAGTCGATCTTGAACGATTGCCAAGGGGCTTGTTAAAGGGTTGTCTTTTAGTGAGCTGAGCATTGCTTGGGTTTTATTGCTTGCTCTAAAAATACTTGCATGGCCATTGGCTTTGAAAGCAATCTTCTTCGCACTTTCTGCATCTAGTTGACCTTTCCACCAGCGCTGTCCACCATGCCATTCAATCAAGCTTGTGCCTGGTAAATCTAATGGCTCTGATGTAGGTGCTACTGCAAAGCGCCAGAGCGGTGATTCGCTTGCCTCATTGAACCAAGTATTTTTTTGCTCTTTTAAATCATTCCAAAAAATAGCGGCTTGCTCATCATCAATGACTTTCATGCCGTATTTTTGACCAAAAGTTTGGATCGCTGATTGAACAGCTGCTTTGGCGCCACTTAATCGAAGGTGAAGCGTGCCTGAGCCATCGCCTTGCCAGCAAGAAGCACTCAACGGCCATGGTTGGCTGGCCAGTAGGTTCATTAACTGGATGGCTTCAGCTTGAGTGATTTGAGTTGCAACCGTGGCACTCGCTGCTGGCTTTGGTAAAACTTTGATAGAGACATCTAGTAGCAGTCCCAACGTGCCGAATGAACCTGGCATTAATCTTGAGACATCATAGCCAGCCACGTTTTTCATGACGGTGCCGCCAAAGTTCATGATTTGAGCTTGTCCGTCCATGATTTTTGCGCCTAAAACAAAGTCTCTGAGGTTGCCAGCGCTCACGCGACCAGGACCAGCTAAGCCTGCACAAACCATGCCACCAATGGTCGCGTTAGCGCCAAAGTGTGGAGATTCAAATGAGAACTGTTGATTCTTTTCTGCAAGGATTGATTCAACTTCTTTGATTGGGGTGCCAGCCTTGACTGTGATCACGAGCTCATCAGGTTGATAACTCACGACGCCTTGGTAGTCTTTGGTTGATAGAGGTGTGCCTTTGAGCTCGCCACCTAACCAATCCTTAGAGCCAGAGCCTGTGATGCGCAATAATTGTTTGGCTTGAACTGCGCCTTGGATTTGCTCTGCAAATCCTTTTAATAACTGATCACTCATTTAGAAGCGCTCCAATTCTGGGTGAGGTAAAACGCCACCAGTGACGCGCATACGACCATATTCAGCGCAACGATTAAGCGTTGGGATTGCTTTATCAGGATTCAATAATTTATCTGGATCAAACGCTGCTTTTACTTTCCAGAAAAGTTCGCGCTCTGAATCACTGAACTGAACACACATCTCATTGATCTTCTCAATGCCTACGCCGTGTTCACCCGTGATGGTTCCACCAAGTTCGACGCAAGTTCTTAGGATGTCACTACCAAATGCTTCGGCGCGATGCCATTCAGCTTCATCCGCTCCATTGAACATGATGAGTGGATGCATGTTGCCATCGCCTGCGTGAAACACGTTCATGCAGCCCAGTTGATACTTCTTTTCCATTTCTTGAATGCGTTTTAGTAATGTCGCAATGTGTTGACGTGGAATGGTTCCATCCATGCAGTAGTAGTCAGCAGAAATTCTGCCGGCAGCTGGGAAAGCATTTTTTCTGCCGCTCCAAAACTTCAGACGCTCAGCTTCATTTTGTGAAACTTGGATACGAATAGCGCCGCTGTTTTTTAGAACAGCTGTCATGCGTTCAATTTCTTCAGCCACTTCTTCAGGTGTGCCATCTGATTCGCACAACAAAATCGCCGCTGCGTTCACATCGTAACCAGCATGAACAAATTCTTCCACAGCACGGGTGGCTGCCTGGTCCATCATCTCTAGGCCTGCAGGAATGATGCCTGCTGCAACAATCGCTGCAACGGCATTGCCACCTTTTTCTACATCGTCAAAGCTGGCCATGATGACTTGTGCCAATTGTGGTTTAGGAACTAACTTCACAGTCACTTCTGTGATCACAGCTAGCATGCCTTCACTGCCCACCAAGATTGAGATCAAATCTAATCCCGGTGCATCTGGTGCCAGGCTGCCAAACTCAACCACTTCACCACTCATCAAAATGCCGCGCACCTTCAGAATGTTGTGAAGTGTTAGACCGTACTTCAAGCAATGCACGCCACCTGAGTTTTCACTCACATTGCCGCCAATCGAACAGGCAATTTGAGAGGATGGGTCTGGAGCGTAATACAAACCATGTTTTGCCACTGCTTCAGAAATCGCTAAATTTCTAACGCCAGGTTGAACCACAGCGGTTCTAGCAATAGGATCAACATGAATGATTTTCTTGAGTTTTGCCAGTGATAGCACCAAACCTTGAGAAATCGGCATGGCGCCACCTGAAAGACCTGTTCCTGCGCCTCTTGGGACGATTGGCACCTGTAATTCTTTACAAACCTTGATGACTTCAACGGCTTGGGCCTCGGTTTCTGGGAGGGCAACTGCCAAAGGCATTTGGCGGTACGCTGCCAAACCATCGCATTCATAAGGGATTGTGTCCTCGGGCTCCCAAAGTAGGGCGTGCTCGGGTAAATGAGGCTTCAAAGCCTTAACCAGATGGGCTTGGCGGGCTTTAATGAAAGCCTCGGAGTTCTCGTTAACAGTGTTCATATGTCTCGATTTTCGGTGGTTTAGCTCTATTCTAGCCATTTCCCTATAATCAGTCATATGGGTAAAAGATTGACACAAATTGCAACACGCACAGGCGATGCTGGCACCACCGGTTTAGGTGATGGTCAACGCGTTGATAAAGACCATCTCAGAATCTGCGCCATGGGCGACGTTGATGAGCTAAATTCAGAAATTGGGGTCTTGATCACTGAAGATATTCCTCAGTCAATTGCCACTGAATTAAAAGAATTATTTTCTACGGTCCAACACGATTTATTCGATTTGGGTGGAGAGTTATGCATTCCTAACTACACCTTGCTCAAAGAAGAGCAGGTTGCTCAGCTAGATGTTTGGCTTGAAAAATACAATGCCAGCTTGCCTCGCTTAGAAGAATTCATTCTTCCTGGTGGCACGCGTGCAGCAGCCCAAGCTCATGTGTGTAGAACTGTTTGTAGAAGAGCTGAGCGTTCAATCGTGAAATTGGGTCGTCATGAGCCTATTCATGATTCGCCACGTCAATACGTCAACAGACTTTCAGATTTATTGTTTGTTTTAGCTCGCGTACTCAATCGCGCTGCAGGCGGCACTGATGTTTTGTGGAACCACAAAAAAGACCCCGAAGGGTCTTGATTGCTTAGTTAGTTGTTGACTGAGTTGAATGCTCAGTTAGTAAACTGCCAGATCACTTCTTGCGACGCTTTTTAACACCTTCCGCAAGGATCTCTAGTACATCCAAAGAGTCATCCCAACCAATGCAAGCATCAGTGATGCTGGTGGCGTATTTGAGTTCTTGAGGATTGTCTTTGCCTGGAGTGAATTTTTGTGCTCCAGCAAATAAATGACTTTCCACCATCACACCAAACACTTGTTTTGAGCCCTTGGCCAATTGACCGGCAATGTCCTTCGCCACTTCAATTTGACGCTCGTGCTGTTTGCTTGAGTTAGCGTGAGAGCAGTCAACCATCAATGAAGCTGGTAATTTAGAGGCCTCAAGCTCGCTACAAGCTTTAGCGACACTTTCTTCATCGTAGTTCGTAGTTTTGCCGCCACGAAGAATCACGTGACAATCGCCATTACCTTTTGTTTCAACAATCGCCACTTGACCATTTTTATGAACTGACAAGAAGTGGTGTGGGCGGCTGGCTGATTGAATCGCATCGGTGGCAATTTTGATATTGCCATCAGTGCCATTCTTAAAACCAATCGGTGCTGAGATACCAGAAGCAAGTTCACGGTGAATTTGGCTTTCTGTGGTTCTCGCTCCAATCGCGCCCCAAGAAATAAGGTCCCCGATATATTGTGGAGAGATCACGTCCAAGAATTCACTACCGGCAGGCATGCCCATGCGGTTGATTTCAATCAAAAGGTGACGAGCAATTCTCAAGCCTTCATCAATGCGGTAGCTTTCATCTAGGTATGGGTCGTTGATCAGACCTTTCCAGCCCACCGTTGTGCGAGGCTTTTCAAAGTAAACGCGCATCACGATTTCTAATTCGCCTTCATACTTTTTACGTTGCTCTAATAATTTATGAGCATAAGCAATTGCTGCACTTGGATCATGAATAGAGCATGGACCAATGATCACCAAAAGACGATCATCTTTGCCATGCATGATCTCGCGAATCTTCTTTCTGGTTTTACTGATCAATTTCTCAACAGATGTTCCTTGAATAGGAAAGAAGCGAATGAGATGCTCTGGCGGTGGCAGCACCGTGATGTTTTGAATGCGGGCATCATCAGTCTCTGACGTTTTATCAATACTGGCATACCAGCTGTCTCTTGTGCTGAGAGATTTATCAACCATTTCATTAACTCCTTTTTCTATTACCGTCATTCTTAAATCTGTAAAAAAAAACCGCCGTTAGTGTCGGCGGTTATTTTGAGTGCTGGAAATTTATGCTTGAATTTCTGCCTCTCGACCGCCGTGGGCTGAGAACCAAAAGTAAAAGAAATAAAATTTATTTGCAGACATGGGGTTAATGTAGCACAGTTTTATTTACTTTAGTGATTAAGCCGTTCCGCCAACCGTCATATTGTCAATCCTCAGGGTTGGCTGGCCAACGCCCACTGGCACGCTTTGGCCTTCTTTGCCACACACGCCGATGCCGCTATCTAAGTCCATGTCATTGCCAATCATACTGATGTCTTTCAAGGACTCAGGACCATTACCAATGATGGTGGCACCTTTGACGGGGTACAAAATTTTGCCGTTTTCAACCCAATAGGCTTCGGATGCTGAAAACACAAATTTGCCGCTGGTGATGTCTACTTGGCCGCCACCAAAATTAGCGGCATACAGACCTTTTTTGATACTGGCGATAATTTCTTGTGGATCTTCTTTGCCACCCAGCATATAAGTGTTCGTCATGCGAGGCATTGGCAAAGATGCATAGCTTTCACGTCTGGCATTGCCGGTCGTTGGCATTTTCATGAGACGAGCATTCAGACTGTCTTGGATATAACCTTTTAGAACACCGTCTTCAATCAAGGTTGTGCATTGTGTGGGTGTGCCTTCATCATCAACAGACAAAGAGCCACGTCGACCTGGAATGGTTCCATCATCGACGACCGTGACACCCTTGGCAGCAACTCGTTGACCTATCTTGCCTGAGAACGCTGAAGATCCTTTGCGATTGAAGTCGCCTTCAAGGCCGTGGCCAATCGCTTCATGCAGTAATACTCCTGGCCAGCCTGGGCCTAAAACAACCGTCATCGGTCCCGCAGGGGCAGGTCGTGATTCAAGGTTGACCAAGGCTGAGCGAACCGCTTCATCAATCCAATGATCAATCTTATCTTTGACAAAGAAGTGATAGTCAAAACGACCGCCACCACCTGATGAGCCCACTTCGCGACGACCATTTTGTTCTGCAATCACTGTGATTGAAATGCGTACCAGTGGGCGTATATCGGCTGCTAGAACACCGTTTGCACGTGCCACCAACACCACATCAAATTCACCAGCAAGGCCGGCCATCACTTGCACAATGCGAGGATCTTTGGCTTTGGCTTTGCGTTCAATATCTTCAAGAATGGCAATTTTCGCTTTTGCATCAAGACTGTCCAATGGATTGAATGACTGATACAAAGCATGGGTGGCCGGTGTGTTCCATTTGGGGCTGATATAGGTGCTCTTCTGTTGAGCGCCGATCACGCGCGTTGCTTCAGCGGCATTTCTTAATGCCAAAGCACTGATTTCATCAGAGTAAGCGAATGCTGTTTTGTCATGGCTGACTGCGCGAACGCCAACGCCTTGATCAATGCTAAAGCTACCTGATTTCACTATGCCTTCTTCAAGACTCCAAGATTCATTGTGGGTTCTTTGAAAATATAAATCAGCATCATCTAATTGATGGGTGTGCATGTGCGCAAGCGTCTTCTGAAGATCTTGCTCAGAAATACCTGCTGGCGCCAAAAGAATTTCTTTTGCAATATTTAAAGCATCAGCTCGACTGAGATGAAGAGGGTTTTCTAGTGCAAGAGTTGAATTCATTATTTTCTTTAGATGGTGCGATGTTGTAGTGAGGGTAATTTTGCTCGAATTTCATTAATTCTGCTCTTATCCAAAATACCCAGGGTAAATCCTTCACCTTCTTTGAGTTCCGACTGAATCTCGCCCCAAGGATCGATCAGCATGCTTTGACCCCATGTCCTTCGGCCATTCGTGTGCTGGCCGCTTTGAGCGCTCGCTAACACGTAAGATTGGTTTTCAATGGCCCTTGCTCTTAGGAGGATCTCCCAATGAGCTTTGCCGGTGGTGTGAGTAAAGGCGGCTGAAATAATGTGGCAATCAACAGGGCCAATTTGCCTATACAACTCCGGAAAGCGAATGTCGTAACAAATAGTCACGCCGAATTTCCAATCAACACCATTCTTTTGAATGCTGAAATTGCAAGGTAGTGAACCAGGCTCAATCGTTTTTGACTCTTGGTATTCTTCAGCGCCTTGCTTGAAGCCAAACAAATGAATCTTGTCATACCTGCTGATAACCTGACCCTCTGGATCAAAAACCAAGCTTGTATTTTTAACTTGATGCTTGGTTTGAGCAGTTAAGGGAATGGTTCCGGCAATCAGATGAATTTGGTTCTGTTTCGCCATTAGGCTCAAAGCATCTTGCATGTGGCCTTGACCAAAATCTTCTCTGATGGTGACCTTGTCTTGATCTGTGTGCCCCATCAAACAAAAATACTCCGGCAAGACCATGACATCAGCGCCAGCTTGTTTTGCTGCTTGGATTAATTTTTGAGCCGTTTGTAAATTTTCCTCAACAGAAGCAGTTGAAGTCATTTGAATTGCGGCAACAGTTAATTGATTTGGATTCATTAACTTGATATTAACTCTGATCTACTTTTTGGTGGGAGTTTGTTGCTTCAGTAAAGATTTATCCCGAATCTCTTTTAGTTGCTTCTCATCCAGTGGCTTACCCTTGTTATCAAGCGCAATAATTTGCGGGTTTGCCCAAGTGCCTTGAACAAGATAATCTAATTGGAACAGCTTGCTAACTTCGTCTGCAATCAAGTATTGACCAACCATGGTGCTAAGACCAATGATTGGGTTAATGAATGTATAAGCCAAAGAAGCGGAGCCAGCATTAAAGTTAGGAACAACCGTGATCCTGATGTCTTGGTTTTCTTGAATCAAATCAGCTTTGCCAGTTAAGCGAATATTTCCTTGAGGCCCGCGCATACTCAAATCTTTGATGTTGGCAATGCCATTATTAATGGAGCCAGTTGAAGTGATTCTGTCAAAAGGAGTGCCTTGGGTCACAATTGGTTTGAGTACTCCACCAATATCCAATGTGGCAATTCTGCTTAAGCCTTGAAAACTGAGAACGCCAAGCAATCGTGCAACACCTGGATCGACTTGCAAAACAGTTCCTTTGATCAGATCTAGAGATAGTTCCGCATTCAAAGACTTGATATCAAATTTGTAAGGGGCATTGGCCCAATGAATTTGTCCAACCAGCTTGCCCGAGCCATCATCAATCGTTTTTGGATAGCCCAGTTTCGATAAAAGCTTGCCAGCATTATTGATATCTAAATCAAAATTCAATTCTGTTTTTCCAGCATTCAACTGCTTGGTTTCTTTGGGAAGAATCCATCTGCCGGTTGCATTGATTTGTGCATCAGCTGTTTTCAAAAATAACTTTTCAATCTTCCAGTCATTTTTATCATTGCTGGCAAGTAATTCCATTTTTCCATAAGACTTATTATTAAAAATAAGCTCATCAGATTGAATGTCTAAAGCCGGAATCTTTTGAATGCGTTTATTGACACCCTTGGTGAGGGTGTCGCCAGACTCGGTATTTTCAATCACTAACTGCTGAAGGCGTGCTGTTAGCTTTCCTTGAGGGAAGCCGGCGCGCGCTGATTTCCACTGCACCAAACCTTTGGCAACTGGTGATTGAATGCTGGCATGCCATTGGTCTTTGTCGTGAGTGGCTTGGATGGCAACATCTTTGAATGATCTATCAGCCAATTTAAGGTTTTTAATTTTTGCTGAAACAGTGTCAATATCAAAATCTGAACCGGTCGAAGCATTGGCATTTGCTTGTTTAGGTGATTCAGGGAAGTTTTTATCGAGCCAGTTTTGCCAAGCTGACACATCCAGCTGGTCTAAAACAATGGTGCTTGAAAAACCTTGTTGTGGGATGTATCCAGGGGCGTTGATGCCAAGGCCAAGGCGAACTTTTTGATTGGCGCTAGAGAGAAACTTGGCATCAATGATTTTGCCTAGCTTTAATTGACCTGAGGTCGCCTTATCTGAGCTCTCACTTAAATTACTTAAATTAAATTGACCAGTTAGCGCTTGACCAGATTTTTTATTGAATGGGGCTGGGAATTGAGAGTTGAGTTGATCGAGCTTTAGACTCAAATCTAGCTGATAGCCCTTCGAGCGAATGGCAAGCTTTCCGTCGTAAGAAATCAAACCATTCAACTGCGCTTGTATTTTTTTAACTTCAGATGAGCTTGAAGTGTTTAAAGCCTGGATTAATTGATCGATATCAACCTTGCCTGAAACCTTCATGTCTGATGATGTTTGCCAAGGTAATTTGTTCGCGTTATCGATCAAAAGCTCACCACCCAGCAATTGCGCTCTTAGATTTCGGCCAATGATGTTTTCTTCAGAAAATAAAATATCGCCTGATATTTCTTGCACATCTAGTCTTTGGTTAATTCTGGCCTGATTTCGATCGAGCTTCACTTCACCTTGTAATTTTGTTTCTTTGGTGTCATTGAGCGGCATATCAATGTTTATTTTTAATTGAGCATTGCCTGAGATCTCAATTTTTTTACTGATGGCTTCAATGCTTTTTCCTGAGGGACTGTCAACGTAGTACTTGAGTAATTCTTGACTCGCGCCTTTGGCAACGCCGTTGATTTTTAATGTGGCAGTTGGGCTAACAATATTTTCAACAACACCTTCAATATCAGTTAGCTGAACACTTTCAAAAGAAGCTCTTTTCAAATCAAGCTGAAGTTGTGGGCCTTTGAATAAAACAGTACCGTGTACATCTGAAAAGTCTGACCATTGCCCCTGCTTTTTATCAGCAGTGGGAGCCGGTGAGTATTGAACTTGCTCAATCGGTAAGTTGAGCTCAAAAATACCGGGGAATTTGGTGTCAAATGGAATGTGCAGTGGATCACCATGAATGTGGATTTGACCATTGCGTACGCGACCCTCTTTCAGCGCTGCATTCAAGTAGGTTCTTGCAGTCTTTGACATCTCCAGTGGGAAGTATCTGGTTAAGTTTTTGACGCTTGCTTCCAGAATGTCTGCTTTGACGTAAAGATCAGCGGGAGTTTTGGCGGTTTTAGCTTTGTAGTTGGCATCAAAGATCAAATTGGCTGAATCGTTCTTTAGTTTTAGCTTGCTGACTTGATATTCAAGGCCAGCATCTTTTTTAAGCCATTTGATTTTTCCCTCGATCAAGTCCAGGGCCAGATTGTCGTTTTCTAAAATCTGAGGAAGGGTGATGAATGTATCTTCACTATCCAGGGCAAGCTCACCGCCAAGCTCGGTTGCATAGAGTCTGCCAGTTAGATTGGCTATTGAGAGCAGGCCTTTTTTCTCAGGCTTGAGATAGGCTTTTTCAAAATCAAATGAGAGTTTGTAATGAGATTCATTGAATCCTGGAATTTTGATATTGAACGGCAGCTTGCTCGCCTCCGCATGCCAATTGGCATCTAAATTCTTTAGCATCCCTGAAGGTTGATATTGCTTGATGAATTCAGTGATGTCTTTTGGAAGGGGGAATTGTTTCGCTAGTTGCTCAACCAGATTAATATCAATCTCATCCGCTTTAACTCCAGCGTGAGTGATCGCATCGATATTGGCGGCCATATCCCAGTAAATGCTGATGCCGTTAAGTTCCTTTGAGGCAGATTTCTCATTCACTTGCCACTTGAGTAAAGGAGCGCTGACAGACATTTTTTTGCCAGAAGTCTTTTGCTCGAGTTCTACGTCAACTTTTGCAATTTTCAGCGGTGCACCAAGGCGCGGCCATTCAATGTGAAGATTTTGTGCAGCAAGTTTTGTTGAGCCGCCATCCAGTGCGCCATCATCGATGTAGGTACGTCCTTGAGAGTTGAGTTGGCCAGAAATAACATCGATTGGACTATCAAATAATTGATTGACCTTGGCGATGTTCAGTTCGTTGATTTGCCACTCAAGTCTGCCAACCCAGTCTTTCCAGTTGCCGGCATTACCAAAAATACTGTGTCTGAAATCCGCCTTGATGGATGCGGTATTTGAATGCCATGGTGTTTTGATATTTAGATCAATGGAATGCTTGAACCAAGCATTCTTTAATTCCAGGGATTCTATTTCTAGAGAATATTGACTGCTTTGAAAGCGCTGATCAAGCCAATTAATTTTGGCATTCTTAATTTCAATGCTGTCTTGTTCAAATAACCAATTACCAAATTTATAACCAGCACTTGATTGATCCAGTTTGATGCCAGCAATATTCCAGTTACCTTTTGAATCTCTTTGTATCTCAATCGAAGCATCATCGAAGCTCAGTTCATGAAAATGAGGTTCTAGTTTCCATAGAGTCTCCCAAGATAACTTTCCCGTTACTTGAGGGATGCTTAGTTTGGGCGTATTGGAATCATCAAGCTCATAAACCTTGATATTGTCAATTTTGAATGCTGGCCAAAGAAAATCCCAGCCAGTTTCAATTTTTTCTATTTTTAAATGAACGCCCAGCGTTTGACTGATTACCTGCTCAAAAGAAGCTTTATTTTTTTCAACTTGTGGCCAGATATAAAAGCGCGTCAGCAGTTGGGCAGAAACAAAAAGCAGGGCAATCAACAAAAGTAGCCATTGAGCTCTTTTTTTCCAAATGGCAAGTCTGTACTCGTCAACTTTAAGCTGACGGATGCTTCCTAGGGGGTTGAAATTGGATAACCATGACATTTTTATAATTATGCTGTAGCCGAGCAGGTATTGATAGCGATAACATGATACCTATGACAACAATTCACTCAAAACTTTCCTTACTTTTAGACCATTCAGCCTATGCCGTGCGTTGGCTTACTGCCCGCCCAGAGTGGTCTTTGGAAATTGGCGAAATGGCTGCAAGCCCTGTGAGCGAAGCTGTGATTGATGGTTTGTTAAGGGCTGCGCTGCCAAGTCAGGCAGATCAAGTGCAAAGTATTGATGATTTAGCGGCTAATTTACGTCTCGCACGCCAGAAGTTCATGTTGCTGATCGCTGCCCGAGATTTTAATGGCGCAGCGGATGTTCAAGAAGTGACGCAGGCCATGAGTTGCTTTGCTGAAAAGGTCACTGCCGTGGCAATCGAAGCGATCCGACAAGATATCAAGCCAATGGTTGGTGAGCCGCTCAATCATCATGGAGATTACTCGCCCATGATGATTGTTGGCATGGGTAAGCTTGGTGGGCGTGAACTCAATGTCTCATCTGACATTGATTTGGTCTTCTTGTATGAGGAGGAGGGTGAAACTCAGGGCGGTTCAAGAAGTATTTCTCATCAAGAGTGGTACACCCGGGTTGGTAAACGCCTGATTGCCTTGTTGAGTGAGCTGAGATCCGAAGGTTTTATATTCAGAGTGGATATGCGCCTAAGACCCAATGGCGATTCTGGTCCTCTGGTTTGTAGCTTGGGAATGCTCGAAGAATACTTCTGTGTTCAAGGTCGTGAATGGGAGAGGTATGCATGGATCAAGGGACGGATGATTTATCCCTTGCCTGATATGTCTGCTTATGAAAGATGCCAAAAAGGTTTGCAAGACTTAGTCAGACCTTTTGTCTACAGACGCTATCTTGATTTTGGCGTGATTGCTGCGATCAGAGAGCTGCATGGGCAAATTCAGCAGGAAGCTGAAAAGCGCAGTCTGTTGCATCCAGAAAGGGCCGCGGATGTGAAGTTGGGGCGTGGTGGAATTCGTGAAATTGAATTCATGGCGCAAATGTTTCAGTTGGTGCGCGGCGGTCAAGACCCAGGTTTGAGAATTCGTCCGACTTTAGAAGTTTTGAAAGCTGTTTTTGAGCGTCAGTTGATTGGTCAAGTGGAGCTTGATCAGCTGACCAATGCTTATACCTATCTTAGAAAGTTGGAGCACCGCCTGCAGTATTGGGAAGATGCTCAAACGCATCACCTGCCTGGAGATGATGCTTCTCAGCAAAGATTGGGTTTGGCGATGGGTCATGCCACCTTGGATGAGTTCAAAAAGCAATTGGCACAACACCGAGACAATGTGGCCAAATTATTTGCCGATGCTTTTGTGTTGAAAAAGCATCAAGCAGAAGTTGATGAAGATGGCGCCAATCTCGCGGTGTGGACGCCACCTGCTGAGTATTTGGCTTTGACTGAGAAATGGAATGAGTGGTGGGGCAGTGCGCGTTGGCGCTCATTATCTGACTCATCGAGAAGAAAGTTCACGCAATCAATGTCTGCAGCGATGAGTTATGTCGAGCAGCAGGGTTGGGCCTTATCAAGATCGGATGAGGTCATGGTGAGAATGATGAATTTATTGGATTCAATCTCTAGGCGTGCATCGTATCTTGCGTTATTGAGTGAGTACCCTCATATTTTGAGTAGGCTGATCTCATTGATTTCAGCTTCTAAGTGGGGCACTGATTATTTGATTCAGCACCCACACTTATTGGATGACTTATTGACTGGTCAAGGTCAGTACACCCCAGAGGACCATCCTGCCGTTTATTGGACAAAGCTCAAAGCTGACGTCAATATTTTGCTCGATGATGCGATGGACAATGGGGACCAAGCAGAGCAAGCCATGGATATTCTGAGGCAAGTTCATCACACCGAGACATTCCTGACCTTGTTAGCAGAATTGGGTATTGGGCGAGATGAACCATTACCGATTGAAAAAGTAAGTGATCGATTGTCTGCCTTGGCTGATTTGATTCTTGGTTTGACTCTGGAAAGAGTTTGGCCAATGGTGGCCAAGAAGTTCCAGTTAAATGAAGTGATCCCGCCTTCCTTTGCAGTGATTGCCTACGGCAAGCTTGGTGGTAAAGAGCTGGGCTATGCATCAGATTTAGACATTGTCTTTTTGTACGATGCTCCGGAATCTGATCAGATGGCAGGGGAGATCTACGCTTTGTTTGCAAGACGCTTGATCGCATGGCTCACGGCGTCTACTTCGGCAGGCATTCTTTTTGAAATCGATACTCGTTTAAGACCCAATGGTGCAGCAGGATTGTTGGTGACCAGTATTGATTCATTCAGGCGTTATCAATTGCGAGAGGGTGATAACTCTGCATGGCTTTGGGAACATCAGGCTTTAACTCGCGCACGTTTTTGTGCCGGTGATGTGGCGATTGGTGAGAAGTTTGAAAAAATCAGATCAGAAGTATTGGCTCAGGAAAGAAATGAAGCTTTACTCAAGCGAGAAATTCTAGAGATGCGCCAAAAGGTCAGCGAAGGCCACCCCAATGACTCAGGCTTATTTGATATCAAGCATGACAGTGGTGGCATGGTTGATATTGAATTCATTGTTCAGTATTTGGTCTTGCGTTTCAGCCAAGGTCACCCAATACTTTTGGGTAACTTGGGAAATATCGCCTTGTTATCTTTGGCCAGTGAGGAAGGTTTGATTCCAAGTGATCAAGCATTGAAGGCTGCGAATGCTTATCGCCTTTATCGTGAATACCAGCATCGAATCAGATTGGATGGGGCTGATAAAACCAGGGTCTCTCAAGAAGAGATGGATGCCGCTTTGCTTGAGGCGCGCGCGACCGTTAAGGCGCTTTGGGAGAGAGTGTTACCTGCCGAGTAATTCTCGGGCGTGACGTCTGGTGGTGTCTGTGATTTCAGTGCCACCCAGCATCCTGGCAATTTCTTCAACGCGTTCTTGTCTGCTCAAGATTTGCATGCTTGAGATGGTCACATTGTCTTGGCTTTGCTTTGCAACCTTCCAATGTTGATGACCTTCTGCAGCCACTTGAGGTAGGTGGGTCACACACAAGACTTGATGCGCTTGTCCTAATTCTTTTAAACGCTTTCCAACTGTTTCTGCAACGGCCCCACCAATCCCTGAATCTACTTCGTCAAAAATCAAAGTGGGGATTTGGCTTGCTTCAGAAGTGATCACACTGATGGCCAAACTGATTCGAGCCAACTCGCCACCAGAGGCTACTTTTGCCAATGGCTTAGGTGTTGCGCCTGGGTGACCAGCCACCAAGAATTCAACTTGCTCTAAACCATGAGCATTGCCTTCTTCGAGAGCTTCAATTTGGATTGCAAATACACCACCTGCCATGGCCAAGTCTTGCATGGCTGCTGTTACTAGAGTTTCTAATGTTTTTGCTGCCGCGATTCTTTCTTGGCTTAACTTTTTAGCGCTCTTTAAGTAAGCCGCTAAAGTTTTGCTGAGATTTTGCTCAAGTGCACCTAAGTCTTGTGAGTTTTTAATCGCAGTGACCTGTTCCTGAATCTCTGCCCATTTTTCTGGAAGATCATTGGGCATCACTTTGAATTTTTTAGCAGCGCTGTGAAGTGCTTTTAATCGCTCTTCAACAGTTGCTAAGCGCTCAGGATCGACATCTATTTTTTGTAAATAGCGATTCAGACTGTGACTTGCTTCACCAATTTGTATTTGAGCGGATTCAATGGCAATTTTTGCATCTTCTAAATTGCTATCCAGTTTGGCTAAATCGGTAATCTCATTAAATGCCTTCGAGAGTAGCTCTTCAGCATTGCCTTCTTGGTCTTGCAGCGCTTGAATAGCGTTTTGCGAGCCTTCAATGAGTTTTGCTGCATTCGCTAAGCGCGCATGATCTTGCTCAATCTCTGCCCATTCACCAGCTTGTGGTGCTAGTGCATCGAGTTCTTCAAGCTGCCATGCCAAACGTTCTTGTTCTTTTTGTAAGTTCTCACCAGCATTCTTTGCAAGTTCTAATTGCTTCTTGGCTGTTTGCCAGGCTTGATACAGTTGTTTGACTTCTGCAACCAACCCATCAAGGTTGGCTTGATTGTCTAAAAGATCTCTTTGGGCGCCAGACTTAAGAAGTAATTGATGTGCGTGCTGTCCGTGGATATCAACCAAGAAGCTTGAAAGTTCTTTGAGTTGACTCAATGTCGCTGTGCCACCATTGATGAAAGCTTTGCTGCGCCCAGAAGTATCAATCACTCTTTTGAGAATGATGGTTGAACCATCATCTTCGGTGGCGAAGTCTTGCTCTTCTAGCCAAGCGGAAATGATTTTTTTAAGAGGGTCGCTCAAGGAAAAAATTGCAGATATCTCTGCACGATTTTTACCTTCTCTGATTTGGCTTGGATCTGCTCGTTCTCCCATGGCCAAAGAAAGTGCGTCGAGCAAAATAGATTTGCCTGCACCAGTCTCGCCAGTAAGAACGGTGAAGCCACTTTCTAAATCGATGTCTAGTTCATCGACAATCACAAAGTCGCGAATATATAAGCTGCGTAACATGGTTAGAAAGAAGAAGGGTGTTCGTTCCAGTGCAACTTCTGTCGAAGAGCCCTGTAATCGCTGTGATCAATTGGATGAAGCAGCGTGATTGTTTTTTGAGATTGCTTGATTCTGATTTGATCGCCCACCTGTAGTTGCGTGAGTGATTGCATGTCAAAGTTAACGCTGACATCTTTGCCACCAATTAATTCAATTTCAATCAATGAGTCACTTGGCAAAACAATCGGGCGGTTAGAGAGAGCGTGAGGAGCAATAGGTGCTAGCACCACGCCTGCCACTGATGGGTGAAGAATTGGACCGCCTGCAGACATCGCATAGGCTGTTGAGCCGGTGGGTGTTGCCACAATCAAACCATCAGATCGTTGGTTGTACATGAACTGACCATTCACTCGAACAGTGAGTTCAAGCATGCCTGAGATACCAGAACGATTCACAACAACATCATTCAAGGCAGAGCCTGAACCTATGACTTGATCGTTTCTGAAAACTTCAGCCTCAAGCAAATACCTGATATCAGATTCATTGTGACCTTTGAACATTTCGGTTAAAACCAATTCCACATCTTGGAGTGGAATGTCAGTCATGTAACCAAGGGTACCCATATTGATACCAATCAAAGGAACATCTTGACCTGCAATTTGTCTTGCGATGCCAAGCATCGTGCCATCGCCACCCAAGACAATCACCAAATCAATATTCGACTTAAATTCTTTGGCTGCAATACTCGGAATCTGAGTAATCGTGGTGTTTTGAGCTGTTTCTGCCTCTAAAAAGACCTCGCACCCTAAGTTTTTAAGGATGTTGGAGAGGTTTAAAAGCATGTGCGCAAAGCCATCCGCCTGGTATTTGCCTACCAAGGCGATTTTTTTAAAATGTCTTTGAGCGCTTTTTGTCTTAAGATTTGACATGTTGATGATTAAACCATAGCCCCAATAGCCCTACAATTGCTAAATGATGGATGACCGTTCAAAAAGCCTACTAAAAACCCTGATTGAGCACTATATTGCCGACGGCCAGCCCGTTGGCTCTCGCGCTTTGTCTAAATTTTCAGGCTTGGACTTGTCTGCTGCGACGATACGCAATGTCATGGCTGACCTGGAAGATATGGGTTTTGTGGCCAGTCCGCACACTTCTGCTGGGCGCATTCCAACGCCCAAGGGTTATCGACTGTTTGTTGACACGATGCTCACCGTCAAGCCAGTCGAAGAAATCATGGCTCACGAAGCACAAGATGCTATTCAGGCAGACGCTCCGCAAAGAGTGGTGGCAGCAGCAGCCCAGGTTTTATCTAACTTATCTAATTTTGCCGGGGTCGTGATGACCCCAAGACGTTCAGAAGTTTTTAAGCAGGTTGAGTTTTTGAGGTTGTCAGAGAAGCGTGTGCTTTTAATTTTGGTGACGCCTGAAGGTGATGTGCAAAACAGAATTATTCTGACCGAGCGAGACTACGGCCCATCTGAATTGATTGAAGCCAGTAATTATTTGAACAGTCAATTTGCGGGGCTGAGCTTCTTTGCAGTCAAAGAAAAATTGCGCCAAGAGTTAGAAGGTATCCGCTCAGGCATCTCGTCTTTGATGGAAGCCGCTTTAAAGGTGGGCGCAGAAAATGCCAAGCCAGATTCAAACATGATCATCTCAGGCGAAAGACGTTTGTTGAACGTTGGTGATCTTTCTTCTGACATGGTTAAGTTGAAACAATTGTTTGGTATGTTTGAAGAGAAAACCGAGTTGCTTCAGCTATTGGATGTTTCTTCTCGAGCTGAAGGTGTTCAAGTATTCATCGGTGGTGAAAGTGAGTTGGTGCCCATGGAAGACATGGCAGTGATCACGGCACCGTACAGTGTGGATGGAAGAATTGTTGGTACCTTGGGAGTGATTGGCCCAACCCGTATGGCATATGAGAGAGTGATACCGATTGTTGATATCACGTCAAAATTACTATCAAGCGCTTTGAGTAGCGGCATTTTTAATAAGTGAGGAAGTTTTATGGCCATTAGTCGCCAAGCGCAACGCACAGCAGTTTTGTTGATTAACCTAGGTACGCCAGATGCTCCAACTGCTGCAGCTGTGAAGCCGTATCTCAAGCAATTTTTATCTGATCCACGCGTGGTTGAAATACCTAAAGTTATTTGGTGGTGCATTCTCAATCTGATTATTTTGCCGATTCGCTCAGGCGCATCAGCAAAAAAATATGCCAGCGTTTGGATGCCTGGTCCTGATGGTGGGGCGCCATTATTGGTGCACTCAAAAAATACTGCCAAAGCTTTGGAGCAAAAGTTCATTGCACAAGGCAAAGATGTTTTAGTTGATCTTGCCATGCGTTATGGCAACCCAAGCATGGAATCTGTTTTAAAGAAACTTGAAGCGCAAGGCATGGAAAGATTGTTGATCTTGCCTTTGTACCCTCAGTACTCAGCAACGACCACCGCTTCTACCTTTGATGAAGTTTTTAGAATTGTGAGTGGCTGGCGCAATCAGCCAGAGCTTCGTTTGATCAAGCACTATCACGATCACCCAGGCTACATCAACGCACTCAAAGAACAGGTTGAAACTTATTGGCAAGCTCATGGTCGCCCTGACTTTGCTGCTGGCGATAAATTGTTGTTTTCATTCCATGGTGTGCCTAAGAGAACTTTGGATAAGGGTGACCCTTATCACTGTGAATGCCATAAGACCGGTCGTTTACTTCGCGAGGCTTTGGGTTTAACTGCTGAAGAGGCGATGGTGACATTCCAATCTCGTTTCGGTAAAGCTGAGTGGTTAAAACCATACACGGCACCAACAGTTGAATCATTGGGTCATCAAAAAACTCGTCGCTTGGATATTTTTTGCCCAGGTTTCCCGGCTGATTGTTTGGAAACATTGGAAGAGATCGCCATGGAAGTGCGCGATGAATTTTTGACAGCCGGTGGCGGTGAGTATCACTACATTGCTTGTTTGAATAACAGCCCAGCATGGATTTCTGGTTTGTCAGAAATAGCCAATGAACATTTGGGTGGTTGGCCACAAGTGCCAGAGTCAGAGCAAGCTTTGGCTTTGAGCATGCAAAGAGCGGCGGCGTTGGCTGATAAAAAATAAAGTTAAAGCCAAGTTAAAGCCAAGATAAAGCAAAAATAAAGTAAAGATAAAGTGAAGATAGGGCCTTGAAATCTGATTTTTAGGCCCTATATGGTCATTTATTACACGAATAAATGACCTATGAGCCAAGATAAAAACCAAGAAGCACCTTCAACTTCACAAGAAAATACTCATGAAATCAATGAGTTGAATCAGGCTGCGAAAGAATCAGACGTATCTGGTGCTGCTGATGCAGCCAAAGCCCCTTTGACGCCTGAAGAAACCATTTTGGCTTTGGAAGCTCAAATCAAAGAGTTTCAGGACCAGTTCTTGCGTGCCAAGGCTGAAGTAGAAAATGCCCGCAGACGTTCAATGGAAGATGTGGCCAAGGCCCATAAATTTGCCATTGAAGGGTTTGCTGAGAATTTATTGCCCGTTTTGGATAGCTTGAATGCTGCCTTAACAGACAGTGGTGCAGACTCTGCCAAAATGAAAGAGGGCATCGAGTTAACCCTCAAGCAATTAGTTTCTGCTTTGGAAAAAGGCAGAGTTTTAGAGATCAACCCTGTTGGCGAGAAATTTGATCCTCATCGCCACCAAGCGATTGCAATGGTTCCTCATGAACAAGAGGCCAATACTGTTGTGACTGTCTTGCAAAAAGGCTATTTGATTGCAGACCGCGTTTTAAGACCTGCTTTGGTGACTGTTAGTCAACCCAAGTAAGGCCAAACAAACCAGGCCTTGAAATCAGATCATTCATCCCCAAATTACATACATAAAACAATTTTTAGGAGTTAAGCATGGCAAAGATCATCGGTATTGACTTAGGAACAACAAATTCTTGCGTTTCAATTTTGGAGGGTAATACCCCTAAAGTGATTGAGAACGCAGAAGGTGCTCGTACAACCCCTTCCATCATTGCTTATATGGAAGATGGCGAAATCTTGGTGGGTGCTCCTGCTAAGCGCCAATCCGTGACTAACCCTCGCAACACACTGTATGCGGTGAAGCGTTTGATTGGCCGCAAGTTTGAAGAGAAAGAAGTTCAAAAAGACATCAATTTGATGCCTTACACCATTGCAAAAGCTGATAACGGCGATGCATGGGTTGAGGTGCGCGGTAAAAAAATGGCCCCTCCACAAATCTCTGCTGAAGTTCTTCGCAAAATGAAGAAGACGGCTGAAGATTACTTGGGTGAAGAAGTCACTGAAGCAGTGATCACTGTGCCTGCATATTTCAATGACAGCCAACGTCAAGCAACCAAAGATGCTGGCCGTATTGCTGGCTTAGATGTTAAGCGCATCATCAACGAACCAACTGCAGCAGCACTTGCTTTTGGTTTGGACAAGCAAGAAAAAGGCGATCGCAAGATTGCGGTTTATGACTTGGGTGGTGGTACGTTTGACGTATCAATCATTGAGATTGCTGATGTGGATGGCGAAAAGCAATTTGAAGTGTTGTCAACGAACGGTGACACATTCTTGGGTGGTGAAGACTTTGACCAACGCATCATTGATTACATCATTGATGAGTTCAAAAAAGAACAAGGCGTGGATCTTTCAAAAGACGTGTTAGCTTTGCAGCGTTTGAAAGAAGCTGCTGAGAAGGCGAAAATTGAATTGTCATCAAGCGCTCAATCAGACATTAACTTGCCATACATTACGGCTGATGCATCAGGCCCTAAGCATTTGAACATCAAAATGACTCGCGCAAAATTAGAGTCTTTGGTTGATGACTTGATTTCTCGCACGATTGATCCTTGCCGCACAGCCATCAAAGATGCTGGCGTTTCTGTGGGCGATATTCATGATGTGATCTTGGTAGGCGGTATGACTCGCATGCCTAAGGTTCAAGAGAAAGTAAAAGAATTTTTCGGTCAAGAGCCACGTAAAGATGTGAACCCAGATGAAGCGGTTGCTGTAGGCGCTGCGATTCAGGGAGCAGTTTTATCAGGCGATCGTACCGATGTGTTGTTGTTAGACGTGACACCTTTGTCATTGGGTATCGAAACATTGGGTGGCGTGATGACGAAAATGATCACAAAAAACACCACGATCCCAACCAAGCATGCTCAAGTGTTCTCAACAGCAGAAGATAATCAGCCTGCAGTGACCATCAAGGTGTTCCAGGGTGAGCGTGAGATGGCTTCAGCTAACAAAGTGTTGGGTGAATTCAATCTTGAAGGTATTGCTCCAGCCTCACGTGGCACACCACAGATTGAAGTATCTTTTGACATTGACGCTAACGGTATTTTGCATGTGGGCGCCAAAGACAAAGCAACTGGTAAAGAAAACAAAATCACCATTAAAGCTAACTCTGGTTTATCTGAAGATGAAATTCAGCGCATGGTCAAAGATGCCGAAGAAAATGCAGAAGAAGACAAGAAGTTGCGTGAAATGGTGGATGCCAAAAATACAGCGGAAGCTTTGGTTCATTCAACCAAGAAAGCCCTTGAAGAGCACGGTGCTTCTTTAGAGGCTGATGAAAAAGAAAAAATTGAAGCGGCCATGAAAGACTTGGAAGAAGCAGGCAAGGGCACTGATAAAGATGCCATTACTGCGAAAACTGAAGAGTTGGGCAAGGTTAGTCAGAAGTTAGGTGAAAAAGTGTATGCTGCGATGGCTGAAAAAAACCAAGCAGCCCAAGCTGGCGGTGATAATGCTAAACCTAAGGACGACAATGTCGTTGATGCAGAATTCAAGGAAGTAAACGACAAGAAGTAAGGAATAGTTTTGGCTAACAAGCGCGATTTTTATGAGATTCTGGGTGTAGCTCGGAATGCCACGGATGATGAGATCAAAAAATCTTATCGTAAGTTGGCTATGAAGTTTCACCCAGACCGCAATCCTGATAGCAAAGAAGCTGAGGATAAATTCAAAGAAGCCAAAGAGGCTTATGAGATGCTATCTGATCCTCAGAAGCGCGCTGCCTATGATCAATATGGTCATGCTGGTGTCGACCCTAATATGGGTGGCATGGGTGGTGGTCAAGGTTTTGGTGGCTTTTCAGACGCCTTTGGCGACATCTTCGGAGATATCTTCGGTGGTGGCGCTGCTGGTGCTCGCGGTGGCCGTGGTGGACCTCAGGTCTATCGTGGTGCCGATCTTCGCTACAGCATGGAGATCACGCTTGAAGAGGCGGCTCATGGTCACGAGACACAGATCAGAGTCCCAAGTTGGTCTAACTGCGAACATTGCGGCGGTGAGGGTGCTGAACCCGGTACAAAAGTTGAAACATGTGGAACTTGTCATGGCGCTGGCCAAGTCAGAGTTTCTCAAGGCTTCTTTTCTATGCAGCAGACTTGCCCACGATGCAATGGATCGGGCAAGCACATACCTAAGCCATGTAAAAAATGTCATGGTGCTGGCAAAACAAAATCTCAAAAAACACTCGAAGTCAAAATCCCTGCGGGTATTGATGACGGTATGAGAATTCGTTCAGCTGGTAATGGTGAGCCTGGTGTGAATGGTGGACCAAGCGGCGATTTGTACGTTGAAGTTCATATCAAAGAGCATTCAGTGTTTGAGCGTGATGGCGATGACTTACATTGCCAAATGCCAATCTCATTCATCGATGCAGCTTTGGGCGGTGAAATTCAAGTGCCAACACTTTCTGGCAAAGCCAGCTTTGATGTTCCAGAAGGAACTCAGAGTGGCAAGACATTCAGATTGAGATCAAAAGGTATCAAGAGCTTGAGAACATCTTTGCCTGGTGACTTGTACATCCATGTTCAAGTAGAAACACCAGTGAAACTCAATCAAGAGCAAAAAGATATCTTGAAGCAATTAGATGAAAGTCTGAAATCAGGTGGTGCCAAACACAACCCTCAACAAAAGGGTTGGGTCGACCGAGTGAAAGACTTTTTTAATTAAGCAGATTTAAAGCAGTGCTCAGGACCGGGAAATTTCCCGGTTTTGACTTCTTGGACGTAGCATTTGAATGCTTCTTCAATCGAGCTTTGGCCACTTAAGAAGTTTTTAACAAATTTAGGACTTCTGCCTGGGAATGCACCCAACATGTCGTGCATCACCAATACTTGACCAGAACAATCAGGCCCTGCACCAATCCCAATCGTTGGTATTTGAATTGATTCAGTCACTTTTTTGCCAAGCTCTGATGGAATGGCTTCTAAAACTAACAGTTGCGCCCCAGCTTCTTGCAAGGCTTTGGCATCATTGATCAAAGTTTGTGCTGATTCGATTGATTTGCCCTGAACTTTGAAACCACCCAAAGTGTGAACCGATTGCGGCAGTAGGCCCAAGTGTGCGCAAACAGGCACACTTCGTTCAACTAAAAACTTCACAGTTTCTGCAAGCCAAGCTCCACCTTCTAACTTCACCATGTGGGCACCAGCTCTCATCAATTGCGCCGCGTTCTGCATGGCTTGCTCAGGTGTTGAATAAGATCCAAACGGCATATCGGCAATTAGGAAAGCAGATGCTTGTCCTTTGGCCACACAGCTGGTGTGATAAACCATGTGCTCAATCGTGACTGGCAGAGTGCTGGTTTCACCTTGAACAATATTGCCTAAGGAGTCACCAATCAAAATCACATCAACACCAGCTTGATCCATGAGGGCGGCAAAGCTTGCATCGTAAGCGGTCAAAACCGCGATTTTTTCGCCTGATTGACGCATCTCTTGAAGTTTAGAAATGGTCACAAGTCCACGCGTGGTGGCTGATTCTTGTAAATAACTCATGTGTATCTTGCCCTTTAAATATGCTGACTAGGGCAATTGCACCCCTGCACCCTGTTAATTCTTTGGTGCTCAACATTTGGTATGTATTTCGTTAATTTACCAAATCCTGGCAAGTCAATATCCGGAGCGATTTCTAGAAGTGGGAAAAGAACGAATGATCGTTCAATCATTCGTGGGTGAGGAATCGTTAATCTTTCGTTTTGGATCGATAGATCATCGTAAGCCAAAACATCTAAATCAAGTGTGCGAGGCGCATTGATGTAAGGGCGCTCTCGACCAAAGGTGTTTTCAACGTTTTGGCAAATAGCCAATAGATCTTCGGGAGCTAATTGAGTTTCTAGAGAGATTACGGCGTTGATGAAATCAGGGCCTTCGGCACCAACTGGAGCACTTTGGTACATGCAGCTGCGCGTGAGTATCCGTAGCTCAGGATGTTGAGCTAAACATACTATGGCGTCTTTGATGAGTTGCTGCGTATCACCAATGTTGCCACCAAGACCAATGAAGGCCAATGCCATCGGAACTCCCTTATTAATATAACTGTACTGTATCGTTTTTTTAATTAGTTTGCTCGACGGCTGGTTTTGCAGCTTTTGAGCGCGTTCTGCGACGCCTTTTTTTAGGGGTGGATGAGCTTCCAGCCGCTCCTGGGGTATTTTTAACCTGTAGCATCAGATCTGCCCGAGACAGATCGTCGCCTTGCCAGAAATCAGTCCACCACTGGCCGATTTCAGCATCTATTTCTTGAGTTTGGCAGCGTAACAAGAGGAAATCGTAGGCAGCCTTGAATTTTGGACTTTCAACCAAGCGGTAAGGATATCGACCGACGCGCTTTTCTAGACGAGGTTGCATGGTCCAGATTTCACGCATATCAGCCTCGTGACGTCTTTGCATGCCTAAGAATTCTTTTTGACGTTCAAAAACCTGGTCAATTGCAGCATGCAATGCTGGAACAGCTGGCATCGAAGAGCTTTCAAAATTTGCCCAGGCTTCTTGTACGTCATGCCAAAGAAGTGTTGCAAACAAGAAGCCGGCAGAAACTGGTTTGCCAGATTTGATTCTTTCATCCGTATTTTCTAGGGACTTCTTAACGAAGGCAGTTCTATCGTCGTCACTCAAGATGACTTCGATGAGGGGAAGTATTTTGTGATGCAAGCCAACTTTTTCTAAACCCTCAATAGAGGCCCAAGCGTGGCCTGACATGAGTAGCTTAAGAATCTCATCAAATAAGCGTGAGCTTGGCACATCCTGAATCAGATCGCCCAACTCTTTAAGAGGGGCCAGGGTGTCTTTTTCAATCACAAAGCCAGTTTTGGCGGCGAATCGAATGGCTCTTAGCATGCGAACCGGATCTTCACGGTATCGCTGACTTGGTTCGCCAATCATTCTGATAATTTTGGCGTTTAAATCTTTCATGCCATTGTGGTAATCCAAGACAACTTCGGTTTGTGGATCGTAGTACATCGCGTTGATCGAGAAATCTCTGCGTGTGGCATCTTCTGCCTGATCACCCCAAACGTTGTCACGAAGAATTCTGCCACTGGCCGCTACATCGGCTTGATCTGCCTGAGCGTGAGCTCTGAATGTAGAAACTTCGATGATCTCTGGGCGCTCTTTGCCGTAGAAGGTAACGTGCACAATTTGAAAGCGTCGACCAATCAATCTTGAGCGACGGAATAGTTTTTGAACTTGATCAGGTGTGGCGTTGGTTGCCACATCAAAATCTTTGGGTGCAATTCCAAGGAGCAAGTCACGCACAGCACCACCCACGATGTAGGCGTCATAACCAGCGTCTTGAAGAACGTGAGTGACTTTCACAGCATTCTTTGAAAGCAAATCGGGATTGATTCGGTGAGTTCGCTTGCTGATTTTTTGGGCGGTCAGAGCATGACCATGGATCAACTTCTTTTGACCTGTTGGCTTTTTTAGTAATTTATTGATGAATCGACGAATCATGCAAATAATTCCAAAATGGGCCACTGATTTTTTACTGCAAGCTCTCGCAGTCTGGCATCCGGATTGGTTGCCACTGGGTGAGATGCTTTTTCTAGCAAAGGCAAATCATTGATTGAGTCTGAATAAAAGTAGCTGCTTTTCACAGAGCTCAAAGACAGCTGTTGATCTTTTAGCCATGCTTCCAAGCGAGTGACTTTGCCTTCTTTGAAGTTAGGAAGACCTGACACTTTTCCTGAAAAGTTACCGGTCAATGGATCGCCAATCACTTCTGGCTCGGTGGCAATCAAGTGATCAATCTGAAATGCAGCAACAATGGGTCTGGTCACAAAGCTATTGGTGGCAGTGACAACGCAACACAAGTCGCCAGCATCTTGATGACGTTTCACCAAATCAAAGGCGCTTGGTTTGAGTTGAGGTTGAATCACTTCTTCCATGAACTGAAGATGCCATTCATTTAATTGCGCTCTTGAGTGTTCTGATAAAGGCTTTAGAGCAAACTCAAGAAAAGCATAGATATCTAAGCGACCAGCTTTGTAGTCAGCGTAAAAACGTTCATTTTGCAAGGCGTAATACTCAGAATCAACGACCCCAATTTTTGCTAAAAATCTTCCCCATTCATGATCGCTATCAATGGGTAATAAGGTGTGGTCTAAGTCAAATAAGGCAATTTGTGTCATCTAGGTAACATTATGCTCAATTTTTTTGAGCAAGCATTTCTTTTAATAATGGAAGAGTGATCGCTCTTTTGGTTTCAAGCGAGTAATTGTCCAAGGCCTCTAATAAAGACATCAAGCTTGGCATGTCACGATGAAAGTGCTTCAACAGCCAAGGGGCAACCTCGCTAGAGATTTGTAAGCCGCGTTCGGTGGCAGCTTGTTGGAGTGCTTGTAATTTTTCGGCATCAGACAGGGCGTGCATCTGAAACACCAAACCCCAGACCAAGCGTGTTTTTAAATCTTCTCTTATTTGTAAATTCGAAGATGGTGCAAGACTGGTGGTGATCAAGTGTTGATGACTTGCTTCACGAATCAGGTTGTGAAGTCTGAATAAGGCGCCTTGAGCAAATTCACTCAAATGGTCAATGTCGTCAACGCACAGTAAACCTGGCGCTTGATTGTTTTCAATTAAGACATCTGCGCAGGCTCGCCATTCATCCATGCTGCTGTCGTGATTGAGCAGATAGGCGTTGATACCCAATTCAGCTGCCTGTAGCTGGAGTGCGGATAGAAGGTGAGTGCGACCGGAGCCACTAGCGCCCCAAAGATGAATCATCTTTGAGTCAGTGCTTAATACCTTTTGTTCTGATGGGGCTTGCTGCCAGTTACTTTGAATATCTTTTAAAACAGCGATCAGATTTTCATTGCCCGTGGCAATGAAATTATCCAGCGTGGGCTTTGGTGTGTGACCAAGATCCAGTGCTATTTGGCGAGGTAGAGAGGGCGATTGAGACACTAGAGCTAACCTCTGTACCAAGAAGAGTTTTTATAGAAGGTCATCAGGTGACGTCCTAACACCAACACAATCGCACTCATTGGAAGGGCCAAGAGGACTCCGAAGAAACCGAACCAGCCACCAAAAAGAATCAAGGCAAAAACTACCAAGACTGGATGCAGGCCAATTTTTTCTCCCACCAATTTAGGTGTTAGGAAGAAGCTTTCGATTGTTTGACCAACAATGTAAATCGCCAACACCGCCAAAATACTGACCCCAGTTTCTGCTTGTAATAGAGCGGATAGAAGGGCCAAGATCAAAGCAACGCCGTAACCGATATACGGAATGAAAATTGCCAACCCTGTGAATAGTCCCAGTGCAATCGCGCCGGTCATACCCAATAATGAAAGACCGATCGAGTAGTAGACTGACAGCACCGCAATCACCAAGAGTTGGCCTCTCAGGTATTGAGATAGCAGCTCATCAATCTCTGACAAGATTTGTTTGGTTTGACCAAGCCATCTTGGAGGAATCATGGGGCTCATTTTTTTGAAAAAATCTTCCCACTGAATGATCAAGTAAAAAACCACAAAAATAATCAAGACAAGACCAACGATGCTGCCGATGATGGTTTGTCCAGAATTTAAAACCGTTGATAAGCCATCGCTGATCAATGTATCGGCATTATTTGATAGGTGAGCGCTGACTTTAGTTTGAATCGTTTCTTGAATTTTTTGTAGATCGAAGCTAAGTGCAAGACTATCCAACCATGGTTGAATGAGATTTTGAATTTGCGCCAGCCAAGTCGGTAGTTGCTGCCTTAAGGCGGGCAATTCTTTTTGTAAAACACTCAAAAAAAGCACCATTAGGCCAAAAACACCTAAAAACCCGATTAAAACGGTCAAAAATGCGGAGACAGTTTTATGCGTTCCTAAGCCTACAAGGCTCTTGTATAAAGGCCTTAAGACATAAGCCAGGATAAATGCAGCCAGGAAAATTGTTAATAAAGAAGCCATAGGTTTAGCGTATCCACTAGAATTCTAAGATTCTACTGATTCAAATACATTTATAGCCATGTCTGATCAAAATTCTTCTAAATCTCAAGGTCTTTCTTACCGCGACGCCGGTGTTGATATGGAGGCTGGTGACGCGCTGGTTGAGCGTATCAAGCCGATGGCAAAGAAAACCATGCGCGAAGGCGTTTTGGCGGGTATTGGTGGCTTTGGAGCGCTTTTTGAGGTGCCTAAGCGCTACAAAGAGCCGGTCTTGGTTTCTGGCACTGATGGCGTTGGCACAAAGTTAAAGTTGGCTTTTGACTGGAATCGTCACGACACGGTTGGTCAAGACTTGGTGGCCATGAGCGTGAATGACATTTTGGTACAGGGCGCTGAGCCACTATTTTTCTTAGATTATTTTGCTTGCGGTAAGTTGTCTGTTGATACAGCTGCAACCGTCGTGGGTGGTATTGCTCAAGGTTGCGAATTGGCCGGTTGCGCATTGATCGGTGGCGAGACAGCTGAAATGCCTGGCATGTACCCAGAAGGTGAATATGACTTGGCAGGCTTTGCTGTTGGCGCGGTTGAGAAGTCAGCCATGATTGATGGTAGAAGTATTCAGGCAGGCGATGTGATTTTAGGTTTGGCATCAAGCGGTGCTCACTCCAATGGATATTCTTTGATCAGAAAAATCATTGATCGCGCAGGCGCTAAAGCCAGTGATGATTTCCATGGTCAAAGTATGACGGATGTTGTGATGGCCCCAACCCGTATTTACGTTAAATCAATGTTGGCTTTGATTGCAAAAATCAAAGTGAAGGGCATGGCTCACATCACTGGTGGCGGTTTGGTTGAAAACGTGCCGCGTGTATTACCTGAAAACACTCAAGCTGTTTTGCATCGTGATGCATGGCAGTTGCCACAGCTGTTCCAGTGGTTGCAAAAAAATGGTGGCGTTGAAGACGCCGAGATGCACCGCGTGTTCAACTGCGGCGTTGGCATGGTGGTGATTTTGAATGCTTCTGATGCAAAAGCTGCCAAAGCGCAACTTGAGTCAACAGGTGAGACGGTCTATGAATTAGGCGAGATCGTTGAAAGACCTGCTGGCGCACATCAAACCATCGTTATTTAATTCAAGATTTAAATTAAATCATTTGATAGTGAGCAAGAACATCTTGCTCACATCGCTTCATCTGGCTACTGTCTAAAGAGTCAACCACTTCCTTCGTTTGAATGCCTCTCAACCAAGTCAATTGACGTTTAGCCAATTGTCTTGTGGCAGCAATCGCTTGATCTTGAAGTTCTTGAAGAGTGATGTTGCCATCCAAATAATCCCAAGCTTGACGATATCCCACGGCTCTCATGGACGGTAAGTCTGGATGTAAGCGTGGATTTTGATGAAGAGCTTTCATCTCATCTAAAAAACCTTCGGCCATCATGATCTCAAAGCGCTTTGCAATGCGGTCATGCAGAACTGAACGATCACTCGGTTCAATTGAAATTAAACGAAGCTTGAGTGGGGTGTCGCCATTGGCACCGTTATCCGTCTCACCTCGGCCACTGTCTTTCGGTTGCTCCTGAAGCCACTCAGACATTGGCTTGCCACTTTGTAAATAAATCTCAAGGGCTCGCTGTACACGCTGAGTGTCATTTTTCTCGAGTCGTGCAGCAGTTTCTGGGTCAACTTCTCTTAATTCATCATGAATCGCTGGCCAACCAAGTTTGGCTGCACGCAACTCAATCTCTGCGCGAATTTCAGGGGAAGCTGGAGGCATATTGGATAAGCCATGAGCAAGCGCACGCCAGTACAGCATCGTGCCACCCACAATCAATGGGATGTTGTTTCTTTCGCGTATCTCTTTGAGCCACTGCTTGGCATCATGTGCAAATTTTGCTGCTGAGTACGGATCTTCTGGCTCGGCAATGTCGATGCCATGATGGCGCACTTCTTGCATTTCAGCTTTGCTTGGTTTGGCAGTACCAATGTCCATGCCTCGGTAAACAAGCGCTGAATCCATGCTGATAATTTCAACAGTTTTACCAAGTGATTTTGCTGTTCTAGCAATTTGCATGGCAATCGCACTTTTGCCGCTGGCTGTTGGACCAACAATGGCGATGACTGGTTGATCAGGTGTCACGATCAACGACCACGCAGAAATAATTTATCCAAATCTTGAATACTCAACTGTATCCAAGTGGGGCGTCCATGATTGCACTGATCAGCTCTTTCCGTTTGTTCCATCTGACGCAGCAGGGCATCCATTTCGGTCAGGGTCAGTGTGCGGTGTGCTCTGACCGCTGCATGACAAGCTTGCGTTGCCAGGCGTTCGTGCTGAGCGGCGTCGACCACTGCTTGAGAGCCTGTTGAGTCCAAATCATTTAAAAGGTTTCTGACCAAGCCAATCGGCTCCGCCTTTTGCAAAAGTGTTGGAATGGTTCTGATCGCCAACTGAGTGGGTGACAGAGTGGCCACATCAAAGCCTAATTGATTCAGGATGGCGCGATGTTCTTGTGCCTTACCCACTTCTAATTCTGAGGCGTGCATCACAACAGGGACCAAGAGTTGCTGAACTTTGATGCCTGATGCCAAATCTTCTTTGAGTTTCTCGTACAAGACTCTCTCATGGGCCGCATGCATATCAACCAAGACCAAGCCAAATTTGTTTTGAGCCAAGATATAAATGCCATGGATTTGAGCCAATGCATGACCCAAGGGCAAGTCATTGTTTTCGGTTGGAGCCAGATGATCTGCGGGGCGATTATTCAGTTGAATAAAAAAGTTATCAATCTCACTTTTGCTACTTTGACTGAGACTACTTTGACTGAGGGGCAGGTTCTGATTGCTGAAAGAACTTATAGAACTTGCAGAATTCGCATAGCTTGTATAACTTGGCGAGCCTGTCCCAGATGTTTGAGCAAAGCCATAGCTTGGAGCGTATTGGGGGGATGAGTCTATTGATTGACCAGCAGCAGTGCCAAGAGCATGTTGGATTGCTTTGTAGATGAACTGATGAACGGCGCCGCCTTCTCTGAATCTGACTTCTGTTTTGGCTGGATGAACGTTCACATCCACCAATTGAGGATCAATCTCTAATGAGAGAACCACCATTGGTTGGCGATCACCATGCAAAACATCTTGATAGGCGCTGCGAATAGCATGCTGAATCACTTTATCTCTGATAAAGCGGCCATTAACGAAGCTGTACTGTTGATCTGCTCTTGCACGACTGGAGGTTGGTTTGCTAATAAAGCCTCTGACCGTTAAAGGGCCTGAGATATGTTCAAGCGCAATCTTAGAGCTCTGAAATTCTTGGCCAAGGATCGCATCCACGCGTTGTTCGATATTGCATGATGCCCAACGCTCGATTACCTTGCCGTTGTGCCAAATAGCAAAACCAATATCTGGGCGAGATAAAGCGATTCTGCGAATCAGTTCTAAACAGTGGCCTAATTCAGTGGCGCTACTTTTTAAAAACTTTCTTCTCGCTGGAGTGTTGAAGTACAAATCTTGAACGTCAACGGTTGTGCCAATCGGGCCAGAAGAAGGGGCTGCGTCCCCCATGGTTTGACCACCATTGACCTGGATTTGCCAGGCATGATCATCTTCACTGGTTCGTGTGGTGATACTGAATCTTGATACCGATGCAATCGATGCGAGTGCTTCACCTCTGAAACCAAGGGATGCGACTGATTCAAGATCTGCAAGGGAAGTGATTTTGCTGGTGGCGTGGCGTTGAATCGCAAGATGGAGTTCTGTGTGAGCAATGCCCAAGCCATCATCTTGGATCGAGATTCTTTGGCAGCCACCTTCTTCTAATCGAATCGTGATGGCTTGAGCGCCAGCATCAATCGCGTTCTCAAGAACTTCTTTGACCACTGAGGCTGGTCTTTCGACCACTTCGCCTGCTGCAATTTGACTGATCAGCGTGTCCGGCAGCGCGGCTATGACTTTTCTCATAAAGCAATCAGCTTCGCTTAATGGTGACGGTATTGTTCTTCGAGCTCAATGATCTGCGCTCGGATTTCATCTAAGTCACTGGCTTCCTCTGTGCCATCCAAATACTTTTGCATGTCTTCAATGGCGGGTCTGATGTAGTCCAGTTGTGCCAATGCAATGCCACGGTCTCTGATTTCTTCTAGTGCATCTGGAAGCAAAATAACCAAGCGCTGCTGCACACCCAATAATCGTTCCCATCTCTCTTGTTGTGTGTAGATGGCTTTTAGATTGCGCAAAAAGCGAGACAAGATTTCTCTGGAGCTTGATGATCTTAAAAAAGCACTCAAAGGTAGTTGGTATTCGCCACGATATCCTTGGGCGTCCAAGTACGGGTCCAACATTTGCTGAAGCTCTTCTTTAGACAAAGAGGTTCCGGTCAAAGGATCAAGGATCACTTCACCCTGCGGCAGAGATAAGCGAACCATGAAATGGTTTGGGAAAGAAACGCCTTTGATGTTCAGACCAATTTGCTGGCCAAGCTCCATGAAAATCAAAGCCAAGGAAATTGGAATGCCTCGTCTTGTTTCTAGAACACTGTGCAAATAAGAATTATTTGGATCGTAGTAGTCATTGCGATTCGGACCAAATCCCAGTTCTTTGAAAAAGAAGTTTTTTAAGATTTGTAACTTTTGAATCCCAGCCATTTCATGAGTGGTGCGTTGCTTGAGTTTGTCGCCCAATAAATCTAATTCATCAAACACATGCTGAACCACCAAATCTGGGTATGCGTGTTGAGCAATCGCAATCGCCGCTTCTGTCAAAGGGAAGTGATCATCCTCTGAAACCAATGAAGCAAAGTAATCAAGTTGTTGTGTTGGCATAGTTCAAAAAATCTGTTTTATGTTGCTTTGTATAAAAAATCTTTAACCCTGAAACCTGTTAGCCATAGTGTGCCCAAGTAAACGGCGCCAGCCAGCGTCAGCCATAAACCTAGCCAAACAATTCTGATGAATGGTGTATTTTTTAATTCTAACCAGTCATGTTGGTGAGCGCCGTAGTAAAAAATAATACCAATCGCCACCAAGCCAATGCTGAGTTTGAATAAAAATTTAAGCCACCCGGCATTCTTCGCTAGCAAACCTTGCTGATGAAGGCCGCGCCACAAAAGGAATGCATTGAGGCATGCGCCTAGACCAATTGAAAGCGCCAGGCCTGCATGATTGAGCCATGGTACTAAAACAATGTTGGCCAATTGAGTTAATACCAAAACAATGATGGCAATTTTCACAGGTGTTTTGATGTCTTGTCTTGAGTAATAGGCGGGCGCCAGAATTTTTATCAAGATCAAACCAATCAAACCAACACCATACGCAGCTAATGCATGTTGAGTCATCGTCACGTCTACGGCTGTGAACTGACCATAGTGATACAACACTGCCGCCAATGGCTGACCAAATATGAATAATGCCAAAGCAGCAGGCGCTGCCAAGACAAACGTTAACTTCAGACCCCAGTCAACTAATTGAGTCATTTGCGTTTTATCTTCAAGCGCATTGGCTTTTGAAAGACTGGGCAATAAGACTGTGCCAATCGCAACACCCAATAAAGCGGTTGGAAACTCCATCAAGCGATCAGCGTATGAAAGCCAAGACACACTGCCCACGGCAAGATGTGACGCAATATTGGTATTGATGATGAGTGAGAGCTGAGCCACTGAGACGCCAAACAATGCGGGCAACATCAAGCGCAATACTTTTTTTGCTCCAGGGTGATTCCAGGCGCTCTTGATTCTGCCAAGGCTCAATCCAATGCTAGGCAGCATGCCAATTTTTTTAAGAGCAGGTATCTGAATCGCTAATTGAGTGATGCCGCCAAGAATCACGCCAACCCCTAGGGCGTAAATAGGGGTCTCAAAGTAGGGGGACAGTAACCATGATGAAAAGATCATGGATAAATTCAACAAAACGGGGGTGAAGGCTGGAACAGCAAATTTCTTATAAGTATTTAAGATGCCAGCAGATAAGGACACCATCGAAATCAAGCCAATATAGGGGAACATGATCCGAGTCAGGGTCAAACTGGCCTCATGGGCTCCGGTCTCACGCAGGCCTGAGGCCACCAAAAAGATAATCCATGGGGCGCCGATCACGCCTAAAAGAACTGTGGCCACCAATGCCCAAAATAAGAGGGTGGCAATCGCACTGACCATTAATGAGGTGCCTTCCTGACCCTCTTTGGTGCTGGTTTCGCTTAAAACTGGCACAAATGCCTGAGAAAACGCCCCTTCAGCGAATAAACGCCTCAATAAATTGGGGATTCTGAAGGCCACATTGAAGGCGTCCGTCCACTCCGAAGCCCCGTAAGTCCTAGCAATGAGGGTTTCTCGGAGCAATCCCGTGATGCGGGATAGCATGGTAAAGCTACTGATTTTGGCGGCGGCAGATAATAAGTTCACAGGCGTAGTTTTACAGATTTCTGGAAGGGGTGGTAGCCTTCCTCAGGATAAGTTATAATCTTTTTCTTTTGGCAATACCCCTAAAGGTTATAAACATGGCAAATACCGCCCAAGCTCGTAAACGTGCCCGCCAGGCAGTTTCTCAAAATGAACACAACACCAGCTTGCGTTCACGTCTTCGCACAGCTATCAAGTCTGTACGTAAAGCCGTAGATGCTGGTGATAAAGCTGCTGCAGCCAAGGTTTTCCAAGCTGCACAGGCAACTATCGACAAGATTGCAGACAAAAAAGTAGTGCATAAAAACACTGCTGCGCGTACAAAATCACGCTTATCTGCAGCTGTTAAGGGCATGACTGCCTAATTTAGGTCAGTTTTAAAAAAGCCCGTTCCCTCATCCGGAGCGGGTTTTTTGTTTCTAGTTGTTTGATTTTATTGGGATTTCGCAGGCCTCAACAATCGGAAGATTGTTATCTTTGGCAAAGTTTTTCACGAAATCCATGGCTTTTGGCTCGATATCCCTTAAGCGCTCGTCTACAACCACACACTTTGTTCCTGCGATGATCACGGGTTTAACAAATGGTGAATAGGTGAAGCGAGGGTCGCTTGGATCATTTTCTGGTCGAAATTGAGCCATGACACCGCAAAGTCTTTCAGCCCAGTCGCTGGGTCTAAATGGCTTGCCATCATGAGTGAGACCTTGAATGAAGAATTGTTTGGTCGTCACGATGGGTATGCGGTATAAATGAATAATTGGTTGGGGAAAACCCGACTATTTTAGCAGTTCAGCATTAGCGTGAATCAATTACTGAGTAAACAGGCATTTGAAATTTATGGCGTCAAATCTTGCTGTTAGACATTATTTACAGTTCACTGATTTCAGTGCGGATGAGTACGCTTATCTTTTAGAAAGATCAGCTTTTTTAAAAGCTAAATTTAAAAGATACGAAACCTGGCACCCTCTTCATGACCGAACCTTGGCCATGATTTTTGAGAAAAACTCCACGCGCACCAGATTGTCTTTTGAAGCAGGTATTCACCAGCTGGGTGGCCATGCTGTGTTTTTAAATACCAAAGATACCCAATTGGGCCGCGGTGAGCCAGTTGAGGACGCTGCTCAAGTGATCTCACGGATGACTGACATCATCATGATCAGAACATTTGGCCAAGACATCATCGAACGTTTTGCGGCGAATTCACGTGTGCCAGTGATCAATGGCTTGACCAATGAATACCACCCTTGCCAAGTATTGGCTGACATCTTCACGTATGTAGAGCACCGTAACAGCATCAAGGGTAAAACAGTTGCATGGGTGGGTGATGCCAATAACATGGCTTACACATGGATTCAGGCGGCTGAAATTTTAGATTTCAAGGTGCACTTTTCTGCTCCTTCGACTTATCAGTTGGACCAAAAAATGTTGAGTCCAAATGCTAAAAAACATTTAACGATTTTCGAAAACCCTATTGATGCTTGTCGTGGCGCTGACTTGGTGACCACCGATGTTTGGACCAGCATGGGGTACGAAGCCGAAAATCAAATTCGTTTAAAAGCTTTCAAAGGTTGGATGGTCAATGATGAGCTAATGGCTACTGCCAATTCAGATGCATTGTTCATGCATTGTTTGCCTGCTCACAGAGGTGAAGAGGTTTCTGCCTCAGTGATTGATGGTCCTCAAAGCGTTGTTTGGGATGAGGCAGAAAATCGTCTGCATGTCCAAAAAGCTTTGATGGAATTTTTGCTTTGCGGCAAGTTGTAATTTTTACTTAAACTTTAATTAATTAGATAGATATGTCAGATATTAAAAAAGTTGTTCTAGCTTATTCTGGTGGCTTAGATACCAGCGTTATTTTGAAATGGTTGCAAGATACCTACCAATGTGAAATCGTGACTTTCACAGCCGATTTGGGCCAGGGTGAAGAGCTTGAGCCAGCAAGAGCAAAGGCTCTTAAATTCGGTATCAAGCCTGAAAATATTTTCATTGATGATTTGCGCGAAGAGTTTGTGAGAGATTTTGTTTTCCCAATGTTCCGCGCCAACACCATTTATGAAGGCGAATATTTATTGGGCACATCCATTGCTCGCCCATTGATCGCCAAACGTCAAATTGAAATTGCACGTCAAACTGGTGCTGATTCTGTGTCACATGGCGCTACAGGCAAGGGCAATGACCAGGTTCGTTTTGAGCTTGGCTACTACTCACTAGAGCCGTCGATCAAAGTGATTGCTCCATGGCGTGAATGGGATTTGTTGTCACGTGAAAAATTATTGGCCTATGCCGAGCAACATGGCATTCCAGTGGAAATGAAACACAAGCAAGGTGGCGCGCCATATTCAATGGATGCCAACTTGTTGCACATCAGCTACGAAGGTCGTCATCTTGAAGATCCTAAAGCTGAAGCTGAAGAATCTATGTGGCGTTGGACAGTCTCACCAGAGCAAGCCCCAGATGCTCCTGAGTACCTAGATATTGAGTTTGAACGTGGTGATGCAATGGCCATTAACGGAAAACGTTACAAAGCCCATGAAATGCTGGCAGAACTAAACAAAATTGGTGGCAAGCATGGCGTAGGACGTTTGGACCTTGTTGAGAATCGTTATGTGGGCATGAAGAGCCGTGGTTGCTACGAAACTCCTGGCGGCACGATTCTTTTGAAGGCTCACAGAGGTATCGAGAGCATCACCTTGGATCGTGAAGTGGCTCATTTGAAAGATGATTTGATGCCGCGTTATGCCAGCATGATTTACAACGGATATTGGTGGGCGCCAGAGCGTGTGGCGATTCAGACATTGATTGACCACACTCAACAAAGCGTAAGTGGCTTTGTGCGCGTGAAGTTGTACAAAGGTTCTGTCACCGTGGTTGCGCGTGATTCCGTTAACACTTTGTTTGATCAAAACATTGCTACGTTTGACGATGATGGTGGTGCTTACAACCAGGCCGATGCCGGTGGATTCATTAAATTAAATGCCTTGCGCATGCGCATTGCTGCCAATGCACGTCGCAAGCGTGGTTCTTAATAGCTAACAAGATTAAAGGGTAAGACATGCAATTCGATCAAGTAACAGTTAACAAAAAAGCCAACGTTTTTTTTGACGGTAAATGTGTTTCTCACACAGTGACATTGCCAAGTGGCGAGCGCAAGTCTGTTGGCGTGATTTTGCCAAGCACATTGCGCTTTGACTTAACAACCAAAGAAGTGATGGAAGTGGTTGATGGCACTGCTCATGTGAGCATCAACGGTGCTGCAGAGCAAGCCTTTGCTGCTGGTCAATCATGGACAGTTGAAGCGGGTGGTTACTTTGTGATCCGCGCTGAACAGCCAGTTCATTACGTTTGTCACTTCGGTTAATCATTAATTAACTGATTAATTCTTGGGTAGACCAGTGATGGTGTGCCCAGGAAGAACCCCTTTCTTGCTGAACCAGCCCTGGTTCATTTCTAAAGCAAAGCGAACGGGTTTTGTTGGGCAATGATTATCTTCAGTCATTGCTTTCATTTCTAGAATATTCACAATCTTTCCGTCATCTGCAATGAAAGCGATGGCCAAAGGAATTTTTGTGTTCCTCATCCAAAAGCAATGTGTGGCACTTTGCTCAAAAATAAACAGCATGCCGTCATCAGCAGGCATGTAGGTGCGATGCATAAGGCCTAATTGACGGGCCTTTTCTGTTTTTGCCACTTCTGCTTGTATTTTGTACAGACCCGCGTACAGATCAATCGTAGGGCCTTGCTGGGCCATTGCAGTTGAACTCGCAGTTGAGCTAAAAATAAAGCAGGCAAAAACAGCGGTGATGATTTTGTGAAGCATTGCCAGAAAAATCCTGAAAAATTGATTCGATGGTTTCATCATACTTTAATGAGATTCATCAAAATTAAACTTTCATTAAATCTTCAATAAATGCCTGGATTTAATGCAAATTTTTATTTGTAAAAATAGCAAAAATAGGGCTTCCCCCCAATTTGAAACTTATGTTTAGAATAGGGTATATGAGTCGAAAACCTAAAACAGCCAACCCGATAGATTTCCCTGCTTTTCAGGAGGATCACACCACGGTGATGGATCGCCAGTCTGAGCGTGTTCAACCACCTAAGATGTTCCGAGTTGTTTTATTGAATGATGACTTCACGCCGATGGAATTTGTGGTGATGGTGATTCAAGAATATTTTCACCATGACCAAGAACGCGCTACACGCATCATGTTGCAAGTACACCTAGAAGGAAAAGGGGTTTGTGGTGTATATACTAAAGATGTCGCTTTAACCAAAGTTCAACAAGTTGTAGATAGAGCCCGAGAGTCTGGGCACCCATTGCAGTGCACTATGGAGGAAGCATGATTGCTCAAGAGTTAGAAGTTACCTTACATATGGCATTTGTGGACGCTAGAGCGTCAAGACATGAATTCATAACAGTTGAACATTTGCTGTGTGGCTTGCTAGACAACGCCACAGCTGCGGACGTATTGAAAGCTTGCGCGGTCAATATTGATGATCTGAAAAGTAATCTAAAAAACTTCATCAATGACAACACGCCAATCGTGCCTGGGTCAGATGATGTGGATACTCAGCCAACCTTGGGCTTCCAAAGAGTGATTCAGCGCGCCATCATGCACGTGCAATCAACATCTAATGGCAAAAAAGAAGTGACGGGCGCCAATGTGTTGGTGGCTATTTTTGGTGAAAAAGATTCTCACGCTGTTTATTATCTTCAGCAGCAAGGTGTGACACGCCTTGATATCGTTAACTACATCAGTCATGGCATCAGAAAAGATCAGGTAGATGCTCCAAAGGCGAGCGAGCCTAGTGCTGAGGGTGAAGATGCCAGTGGAGCTGGCAAAGACAGCCCACTAGAGCAATACACGCAAAATCTGAACGTGTTGGCTAAGCAGGGGCGCATCGATCCATTGATCGGTCGCGAAGGCGAAGTTGAACGAGTGATTCAGGTTTTATGTCGTCGTAGAAAAAACAACCCTCTATTGGTGGGTGAGGCTGGTGTGGGTAAAACAGCCATTGCTGAAGGCTTGGCTTGGAGAATCACGCAGAATGATGTGCCAGAGGTTTTGGCCAAAGCGACGGTGTATTCATTGGATATGGGTGCTTTGCTAGCGGGTACAAAGTACCGCGGTGACTTTGAGCAACGTCTAAAAGGTGTTTTAAAGAACCTTAAAGACAATCCTGATGCGATTTTGTTCATCGATGAAATTCATACGCTGATTGGTGCTGGTGCAGCATCAGGCGGAACATTGGATGCCAGCAATCTATTGAAACCAGCTTTGTCTAGCGGCCAAATGAAATGTATTGGCGCCACCACTTTTAACGAATACCGCGGCATTTTCGAAAAAGATGCAGCGCTTTCAAGACGTTTCCAAAAGGTCGATGTTTTAGAGCCATCTGTTGATCAAACAGTTCAAATTTTGCGCGGTCTTAAGTCAAAGTTCGAAGAGCATCACGGCGTTAAGTATGCTCAAGCGGCTCTGACAGCTGCAGCAGAGTTGTCAGCACGTTACATCAATGACAGACATCTTCCAGACAAAGCGATTGATGTGATCGATGAGGCAGGTGCTGCGCAACGCATTTTGCCAAAATCAAAACAGAAGAAAACGATTGGTCGCCAAGAGGTTGAAGACATCGTGGCAAAGATTGCACGTATTCCGCCACAGTCAGTATCGGTCGACGATCGCAGTAAGTTGCAAACTCTGGATCGTGACTTGAAGAGTGTTGTGTTTGGTCAAGAGCCTGCCATCGAGGCGTTGGCATCAGCCATCAAAATGTCGAGAGCTGGTTTAGGTAAAGATGACAAACCAATTGGTTCTTTCTTGTTCTCTGGCCCAACCGGTGTTGGTAAGACTGAAGTAGCCAAGCAATTGGCCTTCATCATGGGCATTGAGCTGGTTCGTTTTGACATGTCTGAGTACATGGAGCGCCATGCAGTAAGTCGCATGATTGGTGCGCCTCCAGGATATGTTGGCTTTGATCAGGGCGGTTTGTTGACTGAGGCAGTGAATAAGAAGCCACATTGCGTCTTATTGCTTGATGAGATTGAAAAAGCTCACCCAGATATTTTCAATATCCTGTTGCAAGTGATGGATCACGGTACTTTGACTGATAACAATGGTCGCAAAGCAGATTTCAGAAATGTCATCATCATCATGACCACCAATGCTGGTGCAGAAGCAATGCAGAAGTCCACCATTGGATTCACAACCGTGCGTCAAGCAGGTGATGAAATGGGTGACATCAAGCGCACCTTCACACCAGAATTCCGCAATCGTTTAGATGCGATCGTTGGCTTCAAGGCTTTGGATGAGAACATCATCATGCGCGTGGTTGATAAGTTCTTGATGCAACTTGAAGAGCAATTGCATGAGAAGAAAGTGGACGCAAGCTTCACTGAGAATCTCAGAACTTATTTGGCCAAGCATGGCTTTGACCCATTGATGGGTGCAAGACCAATGCAACGACTCATTCAAGACTTGGTGCGCAAAGCGCTTGCTGATGAATTGCTATTTGGTAAGTTGGTTCATGGCGGTCATGTGGTGGTTGACATGGATGCCGATGAGAAGATCATTCTTGATTTTGATGCGCCTGTTAGACCTGCCGTTAAAAAAGCTGCAGCAGGCCGTGAGGTTCAAGAAATTTAAGGAAAACGCAGGGCTTAATTAATATTCTTGATTAAACTCTGCCAGTACTTCCAAATCCGCCTGCGCCTCTGTCGCTGGCGCTGAATTCTGTGACTTCAGCCCATTCAACTTGTGCTACTGGAACAATCACTAGCTGTGCAAGACGCTCCATTGGCTCAAGCTTGAAAGCAGTTCGACCGCGATTCCAAGTGCTCACCATCAGTTGTCCTTGGTAGTCTGAGTCAATCAAACCCACAAGATTGCCCAATACGATGCCGTGTTTGTGACCTAATCCAGATCTAGGCAAGATCAAAGCGGCGTAGCCAGGGTCATCCAAGAAAATAGATAAACCTGTTGGTACCAATACTGTTTGACCAGGCTCGATGACGATGGCTTCGTCTAAGCAAGCTCTTAAGTCAAGGCCAGCACTGCCGCTGGTAGCGTATTGCGGCAGATTGTTTCTCATGCGTTCATCAAGAATTTTGACTTGTAGTTTTTTCATAGCTTATTGACTTAAATTTTTGTGGAAATGAGTTGAATAATTTCTCGAGACAAAGCAGTTTTGCTCTGCTTGTTGGTTTTAGTCATGCCTTTTTCTTCAACAATCAATAATTGGTTGTCATCAAGACCAAAAGTGTCCGGGCCAAGATTGCCTAAAAGCATTGGAATATTTTTCTTGATGCGCTTTTCTTGCGCATGCTTCTCTAGATCATTGGTTTCGGCTGCAAAGCCAACACAGTAGGGCTTCTTGCCTGAAGCCTTCTTGGCAACTTCAGCCAAGATATCAGGATTTAATTCAAACTCCAGCGCTGGATTGGATTGATCAGATTTTTTAATTTTCTGTGCAGATTCATTCTTCACAGACCAATCCGCAACAGCAGCAACTGCAAAGAAAACATCACAATCAAGATGATTCATCACTGCAGCGTGCATATCTTTTGCACTGATCACATCGGTGCGTTTGATTTTTCCAGTGTATTCAAGAGGTGTTAGCAGATGACAAGGTCCTGCAATCAATTGAACTTCAGCGCCAGCCTCTACAGCAGCTTTAGCCAATGAAAAGCCCATCTTTCCAGAACTTCGATTGGTGATGCCTCTGACGGGATCAATGGCCTCATATGTAGGGCCAGCGGTGATTAATACCTTTTTACCTGCTAATACTTTTTTTTGGAAAAACGCGATGATGCCTTCCAAGATCTCAGCGGCTTCCAACATGCGACCCATGCCATTTTCACCACAAGCTTGTGTGCCACTAGTTGGGCCAAGCACAGTGATGCCGTCTGCTTCTAGTTGTTGCATGTTTCTTTGAGTGGCTGCGTTTTCCCACATTTGTTTGTTCATCGCAGGCACCACAATCAATGGGCACTCTTTCGCTAAACAAGTGGCGCTGACGAGATCATTGGCTAAGCCATGTGAAATCTTGGCCAACAAGTCTGCGCTTGCGGGAACGGCCACAATCACATCGGCTTTTCTAGAAAGCTCGATGTGCGCCATGTTGTTAGAAATACGCGCATCCCATTGATCTGTGAAGACGTGATTGCCAGTGAGCGCTTGCATGGTCACAGGCGTCATGAATTTGGTTGCAGCATCACTCATGATGACTTGCACTGTGGCGCCTTCTTGTATGAGTGAGCGTACTAACTCTGCCACTTTGAATGCAGCAATACCACCTGACATGGTCAGAAGGATATGTTTGCCTTGAAGTGAATGCATGAGCTATTTACCTTGGGTTATTTATTGACGCGCTTGATTTCATCTAAGATTAACAGAATCACACCAATGGTGATGGCGCTATCGGCAATATTGAATGCAGGCCAGTGCCAGCCAGCGTAATGAAGATCAACAAAATCAACAACAGCGCCATACAAGATGCGATCAATCACGTTGCCAATCGCGCCGCTTAGTACCAAGCTCATAGCCAGGCAAAAAAGAGTTTGACTGGTATTTTTTTTAATCAACCAAATCATCACAGCTGCAGCGATCAGGCCGATGCCTGTGAAAAACCAACGCTGCCAACCACCCGCTTGAGCCAAAAATGAAAATGCTGCGCCAGGGTTGTAAACCAAGGTCCAATTGAGAAAGCTGGTCACTGGTTGAGAGATGCCTTCAATCAGACTGCTTTTGGCGATGACCTTGGTCAATTGATCAAGAATCAAAATAAGTGCAGCCGCTCCCATCCAGAGCAAGAAGCTTTGTTGGTTGCCAGATGATTTGCTAGAGCGTGCCAAATAATTCTCCTTGGATACTTTTAGGCGATATGGCGCTTTTCGCCGTCGCCAAATAAGTTGCTGGTGCAGCGGCCACACAAAGTAGGGTGCTCGGCGTCATGCCCAACATCCTCTCTGTAATGCCAGCATCGACCGCATTTTTGATGGTTTGATGATTTAACCGTTACTTTGATTTCTTCAAGAGAAGAATTTTCTGTCACATTCACACTTGAAGTGATGGTGATGAACTTTAAATCGTCGCCAAGTGATTTCAAGAGCGCTGCATCAGTAGTAGGTGCTTCAATTTGAAGTTCAGCTTGTAATGAAGAGCCAACATTGCCAGCCTCACGCTCAAACTCAATCGCTTTGGTGATGTCTGAACGCATTGAACGAATGCGATCCCATTTAGCAATCAGAGCGCTCGCATCATTGATTGATGGTAACTGGTAAAACTCTTCAGTAAAGATCGTGTCTTTGCTCTTGGTCTTGTGAGCAAAAATACCCCAAACTTCTTCAGCTGTGAACGATAAGAATGGTGCACTCAAACGCAAGAACGATTGTGTGATGTGGAAGAGCGCGTTTTGAGCAGAGCGACGTGCTGGAGCATCAGCAGCCAGTGTGTAGAGGCGATCCTTGATGATGTCTAGGTAGAAGCCGCCCATGTCTTCTGAGCAGAAGGTCATCAGTCTAGATACTGCTGGATGGAACTCGTAACGATCGTAGTGAGCCGTCAATTCTTTTTGCATTTCTTCAGTGACTGCTAGCGCATAGCGATCAAGCTCTAGCCAATCCTTTGGATCCATGCGGTGTTGGTCAATGTCGAAATCTGAAAGATTGGCCAATAAAAATCTCAAGGTATTGCGAATGCGGCGATAGCTTTCAACCACACGCTTCAAGATTTCATCGGAAATGGTCATTTCACCTGAGTAGTCTGTAGAGGCTACCCATAAACGAATGATCTCAGCGCCCATTTTGTCTGCAACTTCTTGAGGGGCAATCACGTTACCCACAGACTTACTCATTTTTCTACCTTGACCGTCAACCGTGAAGCCATGAGTCAAGAGAGCTTTGTAGGGTGGTTTGCCATCAAGCATGGCGCCTGTGAGTAGGGATGAATGGAACCAGCCGCGGTGTTGATCCGATCCTTCAAGATACAAATCAGCCCAGCGTTCATTGGGATTATCTCTAGAAGCATCTGCAAATGTGGCCGCGTGTGAGCCACGGATCACATGCCAGTGAGTGGTGCCTGAATCGAACCAAACATCCAAAGTGTCTTTGTTCTTTTCATACATTGCGGCTTCATCACCGATAAGTTCTTTGAGATCAATCGATTGCCAAGCTTCAATACCTTCTTTTTCAACACGCTTGGCAATGATTTCTAATAGCTCAGGTGTGCGCGGATGAAGTTCACCGCTTTCCTTGTGAATGAGGAAGGCCATTGGCACACCCCATTGACGCTGTCTTGAAAGTGTCCAATCTGGTCGATTGGCAATCATGTTGCGCAAGCGTTGTTTGCCCCATGCTGGGTAGAACTCAGTGGTTTCAATGCCCTCTAGAGCTGTTTCTCTCAAACTCTTGCCCGAGGCAACTTTTTTATCCATGCTCGCAAACCATTGTGCCGTTGCTCGGTACACAACAGGTGTTTTGTGTCTCCAGCAGTGCATGTAGGAATGCTTGAGTTTTGCTGACTTTAGAAGTGAACCTGCTTGTTGAAGTGCTTCAACAATTTGTGGGTTCGCTTTCCAAATGGTGAGTCCTGCAAACAACGGTAACCAAGATGCATAAACACCATCACCCATCACTGGGTTCAAAATATCTTGATCTTTCAAACCATGCGTTTTGCAAGATTTAAAGTCTTCCTCACCATAAGCTGGCGCACAGTGAACCATGCCAGTGCCGCTATCAATCGTCACGTATTCAGCCAAGTAAATCGGTGAGCGACGGTCAAAGCCTTCATGCGCTTTGCTCAATGGGTGATGAAACTCTAGACCTGCCAGTGCTTGACCTTTGCAAGTGGCAATCACTTGCCCTTCAAGCTCATATTCTTTTAAACAAGCTTCGGTGCGATCTTTGGCAAGAATCAATAAACCTCTTGCTGTATCAACCAAAGCATAGTCAATCTCGGGATGCACATTCAGCGCTTGGTTGGATGGGATGGTCCAAGGTGTGGTGGTCCAGATCACTGCCATGCCTTCTGATTTTGGCAGTTGGTTCAATGAGAACGCTTTGGCAATTGCTGGTAATTGATCTTGGAGGAATGCAAAGCCAACATCCACTGCCAGGTCTTCTTTGTCTTGATACTCAACTTCAGCTTCAGCCAAAGCAGATCCACAATCAAAGCACCAGTTCACTGGTTTTAAACCGCGATAGACATAACCGTCTTCAAGGATTTTTCCAAGGGCACGAATTTCATCGGCTTCATTCTTGAAGTCCATCGTGAGGTATGGGTTTTGCCAATCACCAAGAACGCCTAAACGCTCAAAGTCTTGCTTTTGTTTTGCGATTTGAACTTTTGCATAGGCTCTGGCTTTTTCTTGAACCTCTGCCGTTGGTAAGTGTTTACCAAATTGCTTTTCAATTTGAATTTCAATGGGCATGCCATGGCAATCCCAACCAGGAACATATTTAGCGTCGTAGCCAGCAAAGCCCTTGGCTTTGACAATCATGTCTTTCAGAATTTTATTAACAGCATGTCCGATGTGAATGTCGCCGTTGGCGTACGGAGGACCATCGTGCAAGATGAATGTTTTCTTGCCGGCTTTCGCTTCACGAATTTTTTGATAGATTTTTTTCTCTTGCCATTCTTTTACCCAAATAGGTTCGCGTTTAGGCAAATCGCCACGCATCGGAAATGTCGTGTCGAGTAAGTTGACGGGGTAAGAATTTTTTTTATCAGACATGGTCATTTATTTCAAAGTAATTTTTTGCTGCTACTGCATCGTTATTGATGGCGGTTGTAAGTGTTTCTAAATCGTTATATTTTTCTTCATTTCTTAATTTCTTGAGAAGCTCAACGCGCACTAATTTTCCATAAACATTTTGTTGGAAATTAAAGATGTGAACTTCTAATAAATACCTTCCTGAATCATCCACCGTGGGTCTTTGCCCTAGGCTTGCAACAGCAGGTAATGGATTGTCGCTTAAGCCGTGCACTTGTGCGATAAAAATGCCTTGGGCTGCTGGCTTTCTTTTATGGAGTCTGTTGGCTACAGCCAAGTTCAAGGTTGGAAAGCCCAGTGTTCTTCCAAGCTTTTGGCCATGCAGTACATGACCACTCAACATGTAAGGGCGACCCAGTAATTGTTGGGCTCGATCCATCTGTCCATTCTGAAGCGCCACTCTGATGGCTGAGCTGGAAATTCTTTCTTGATCTTCGACCAAGGTTTCCATGCGCTCCACTGAGAATCCAAATTGTTGACCGGCGATTTGTAAATCAGAAAAATTGCCAGCGCGCTTCGCACCGTAATGAAAGTCATCGCCAATCAAAATTGATTTCACTTTTAAGCCATCAACCAAGATATCTTTAACGAAGGCTTCAGGACTCAAATTAGCAAATGCTTGATTGAAATGAATCACCAATATTTGATCAATGCCGATTTCTGCCAAAGCTTCTAATTTGTCTCTCAAGCCCAAAATTCTTGCGGGTGCTTTTTCAGGTGCAAAGTATTCGATTGGGTGTGGTTCAAACGTCATCACACAAGATTGCACTTTGAGAGCTTTTGCTTTGGCCACCAATTTTTTGAGCAATGCCTGATGCCCCCGATGCACGCCATCAAAATTACCGATGGTCAGGGCGCAGGGGGTCCAATCTGATGCGGGAGGGATGCCTCTAATTACCTTCACGTTAAGGTATGAATTATATTGGCGGGCATGACTTCAATTGTTATTCTTATTTCTGGTCGTGGCTCCAATATGGAGGCCATTGTTCACGCTACTCAAAAAGAGGCTTGGCCAGCCAAAATTGCAGCTGTTATTTCTAATCGCCCAAATGCTGGAGGCCTTGATTTTGCTAAGTCTCAGGGTATTCAGACGGCGGTTTTAGACCATTCTTTGTTTAAAGACCGAGCCAGCTTTGATGCTGAATTAATCAAGTTGATTGACTCATATTCCCCAGATTTGGTGGTTTTGGCTGGATTTATGAGGATTTTGACGGGTGGCTTTGTGAGGCATTACGAAGGCCGCTTGTTAAATATCCACCCCTCTTTGTTGCCATTGTTCCCGGGTTTGCACACCCATGAGCAGGCATTAGAGGCCGGTGTGAAGGAACATGGGGCCACAGTTCATTTTGTGACTGAGGCCTTGGACCATGGTCCTATGGTGATTCAGGCAAGTGTTCCAGTGCTTGCGGGTGACACCCCGGATCTTTTGGCTAAGCGAGTTTTAAAGCAAGAGCATGTTATTTATCCTCGCGCTGTGCGCTGGTTCATTGATAATCGCTTAACTATTAGCGACAATCGAGTTTTAGTGAGCCCTCCAGAGCTTCAAATGCTCACCTCTACGGATAAATAATTAATGACTACTGATCAAAAAGCCATTGCAGCAAGGGCAAAAGCACTCCCGCAACACGTTGAGCACTTAGGCATCGTTATCACTGAGTTGATGAAATTTGCTCACCCAGCTGATATGGTGGTGAGTAGATACTTTCGCTCTAACCCGCGCTTAGGCAATAGAGATCGTGCATTGATTGCTGAGGCCTCATTTGCATTCTTGCGCAGAAAAACTGAAATTTCCCAATTTGCCGAAAGTGGCGCAGGCCCATTGGCCAGGCGTTTAGCCCTTTTGGCTTTGTTGGTCACGATGATTGAAAGTGGTCTTGGATCAGGTAATCGTTCTGAAAGCGCATTGGCTGACTTGGCTTTTGTGGTGCATCCGAATGAAATCGATTGGCTGCAACGCTTTGGCACTATTGATAGAAATACCTTGGCTCCATTAACCCGAGTTAATTTGCCTGAGTGGATCTGGAATGCCTTAGGCTCATCTGTTCCTAAAGATGAGTGCTTGCCACTGGCTGAAGCGATGCTCAAGGCCGCTTCTTTAGATTTACGCGTTAACACCATCAAAACTCAAAGAGAAGACCTTCTAGGCGTTTTAAACGACCTTGGTGGGCGTTATGCGGCAGAACCCACCCCGTACGCCCCAAACGGCGTTAGATTGAAGGGTAAGCCTGCTCTTCAGACCCAAGAATTCTTTAAAAATGGCTTTGCTGAAGTGCAAGATGAGGGCAGCCAATTATTGGGCATGCTTTTAGAGCCTAAGCGCGGCGAGATGGTGGTGGATTTTTGTGCTGGAGCAGGTGGCAAGACCTTGTCTTTGGGCGCCATGATGAAGTCCAGCGGCCGTTTGTACGCTTTTGATGTTTCTGAGAAACGTTTGGCTAACTTGAAGCCTCGTTTGGCCAAGAGTGGCTTGTCCAACGTTCATCCTGTGTGGATCGACAATGAGAACGATGCCAAGGTGAAGCGTTTGGCTGGCAAGATTGACAGAGTGTTGGTCGATGCCCCTTGTAGCGGCCTGGGTACTTTGCGTCGCAATCCAGATCTGAAGTGGCGTCAGTCCCCGCAAAGCGTGGCTGAATTGACGCAAAAGCAGCTATCTATCCTGACTTCAGCGGCCAGATTGTTAAAGCCAGGCGGTCGCTTGGTGTATGCAACCTGCAGCTTGATTTATCAAGAAAATCAAGGGGTTGTTGAAGCCTTTTTGGCCAATAACCCTCAATTTGAGCTAAAAGACCCTAAAGAAGTCTTAAGAGACAGCTTCCCGATGATGGGTGATTTGCCGATTGGGGCTAGCAAAAACAGCTCTTGGTGGCAGTTATTTCCTCACATTCATGGCACAGACGCGTTTTTTGGCGCCATTTTGGAACGAAAAGCCACAACTTAACTAAAAGTAGCTAAATTTCACTAACTAATTCGATTTATTATCTAAAAAACATGATTTAGATTAAATCTGTTTCAAGTTTGCAGTGTGAATATACTGAAAGCTTGATAAAATATCTCTCTTAAGCATATTGAGAGGATGGCCGCATGGCTTGGTTAGAACAAACTAGAGATTTTGTGTTGAATTGGATTGCAAATGGCTACCTGAATTGGTCTTGGTGGCAGATTTTGTTGATCACACTGTTGTTGACTCACATCACCATTGCCAGCGTGACAATCTTTTTGCATCGTTGTCAGGCTCATCGCGCCTTAGAGTTACACGCCATCCCATCTCATTTCTTCCGTTTTTGGTTGTGGTTAACCACCGGTATGGTGACCAAAGAGTGGGCGGCGATTCATCGCAAGCACCACGCTAAGTGCGAAACCGTTGATGATCCTCACAGCCCTCAAGTATTAGGTATTGGTACTGTTTTATCGAGAGGCGCTGAGTTGTATCGCGCTGAAGCTAAGAACAAAGAAACCATTGAGAAGTTTGGTCACGGTACACCTGATGACTGGATGGAAAAAAATCTTTACTCAAAATATCAATGGCAAGGTGTTGCATTGATGTTGATCATTGATGTGATTCTGTTTGGAGCGCTGGGCGCCACTGTCTGGGCTGTTCAAATGTTGTGGATCCCAATCACAGCAGCGGGCATCATCAATGGCATGGGTCACTACTGGGGCTATCGCAATTACGATTGCGAAGACGCTTCTACTAACTTAATGCCTTGGGGCATTTTGATTGGTGGTGAAGAGTTGCACAACAATCATCACACCTATGCAACCAGCGCCAAGCTTTCTAACAAATGGTATGAGTTTGATATTGGTTGGGTTTACATCCGTGCATTAGAAATGGCTGGTTTAGCCAAAGTTAAAAAATTGCCACCTAAGCCAGTATTGGCTGAACTTGAGCAGGCTTCAGAAAAGACTTTGCAAGCAGTGATCGCTAACCGATATGAAGTGATGGCGCGTTATTCAAAAACTTTGCGTCAAACATTCGATGCTGAAGTTGCGCACATGAAAGAATTGGCGGCTCAGTTTGGTGATCAACGTCTTTGGTTGTACAAAGATGAAGCCAAGTTAACTGAAGCTGAGCTTGCGAACCTTGAGAAGCTCATGGCAACGAACAAGTCAGTGAAGTTGATGGTTGAGATGCGTCGTGAATTAGCCAGTCTTTGGCAGCGTTCACACGTGACCAAAGAACAATTGATTGCTCAGTTGCAGCAGTGGTGCCATAAGGCTGAAACAAGCGGCATGGCGGGCTTGCAAGAGTTCTCATTGCGTCTGCGTAGATACACGGTATAAAGCTCTCAGGTGGCTTTAAATAGCCACCTGATGGTTTGAAAGATGGCTGGTTAGTATCAATCAATAGCTAGCTAGTAAAAATAAGCAAAAGATAGACAACAAAAAACCCGCTCTAGAGCGGGTTTTTTATTTGATCAAGTAAATCTGATCAGCTGATGAAGCCGAGATTTATTTAATCTTTGTTTCTTTGTAAGACACATGCTTGCGAGCTTTAGGATCAAACTTCATGATCTCCATTTTCTCAGGCATGGTACGTTTGTTCTTAGTTGTTGTGTAGAAGTGACCAGTACCTGCAGTCGATTCTAATTTGATTTTTTCGCGTCCACCTTTAGCCATTTTGCCGCTCCTTAGATTTCACCGCGAGTACGCAAATCAACCAATACAGCGTCGATGCCTACTTTATCGATCATGCGAAGACCGGCGTTGGTAATGCGTAAGCTTACCCAACGGTTTTCAGATTCAACCCAAAAACGACGATTTTGCAGATTAGGCAAAAAGCGACGTTTTGTCTTATTGTTTGCATGGGAAACATTGTTGCCGACCATCGGCTTTTTCCCGGTGACTTGGCATACTTTTGCCATGACACACTCCTTGAATTGCGAAAAAAAGAGATTGTAGCAGGTGGCGAGAAACTATTCCACTATTTACTCAAAGGCATTCTGAATCCGATCAAAAAAAGTCTCTGATTTGGCCTAAATTCCACTCAAAATAGACCATTAAGTTAGTGTTTACTATCTTTAAATGGCATTATCTTAAGCTCTAAGAAAGATGAGGCTCCTCTTTTTGTCACAATGCAGTGATCGAGCAGATTAACCTCAATCAGTTGCAAGGCTTCATGCAAAACAATGGTCAAAGTGATGTCCTCTTGACTGGGCTTTAAGCTTCCGCTGGGATGATTGTGGGCAATGATCAAATTACTCGCGTTTCTCAGTAAACATTCTTTGGCAATTTCACGAACATGAACCGCTGTTTCTGAGATGGACCCTCGAAAGATTTCATGGGTATCAATCAGCCTTAAATGGATATCCAAATAAAGACAGACAAAGACCTCATACTCCCTCTGACCAATCAATCCAATCAAATAGCTTTTAACCAAATCGGTCGAAGTCAAAATACTTTGTTGTTTGATCTTCTCTTTGTAGCTGCGCTGCACCAGTTCGTGAATGACTTGTAGTTGTGACCATTTAGAAATGCCAATACCTTTATAAGCTTCAAAGTCTTTGAAGCTTGCGTTGAGGATGGCTGAGAGCGAACCAAATTCCTGGATGAGTCGATGGGATAGATTCAAGGAGTTTTCTCCTTGGTTGCCTGTTCTGAGGATGATGGAGAGTAGCTCAGCGTCATTCATGGAGCTTGGCCCACTCAAAAGAAGTTTTTCTCGTGGTTGAGACTGCTTTGGCCAATTTTTAATCGATGTTTGAGCAGATTTCTCAGGGCTAGTTAAAATGTTGCCATGACTGAATCTAATATGGCTAGCGGAGCCGAAGTTACCGCCAATTCGTTCTTGACCTTGAACTACAGGATTTCTTTGCCCGAGGGTGGAGACGTCGTGAACACTTTCGAGGACAAGCCTGCCACTTTGATGATGGGCACTGGGCAATTCTCGCCCACGCTCGAACAAGCATTGGTCGGCATGCTCCTGAATGAGCGTAAAACCTTCACCATGGCTCCTGAAGTTGCCTTTGGCGAGAAGAACCCGGATTTGATCAGAACAATCTCTTTGGCAACTTTGCGCGAGAACTCTTCTCCTGAAGAAGAGTATTTGCCTGGCGACATGATTGAGTTCAACGCACCCAATGGTGCAACTTACTCTGGAACGCTTTTGGCAATTGATGGTGATTCTGCAACTTTTGACTTTAACCATCCTTTGTCGGGCAAAACAATTTTGTTCGAAGCAGAAATCATCGCGATTCTTTAAATGACGACGCCTGCTCAAACAAGTTCTGATGTGTTGAATGACGGCGAAATTTTGCTGGCTCAACCCAGGGGCTTTTGTGCGGGAGTTGATCGTGCCATCACAATTGTTGAGCAGGCTTTGACAAAGTTTGGGGCGCCTATTTATGTGCGCCATGAAATTGTTCATAACGCCTATGTCGTGAATGATTTGCGAGCTCGTGGCGCCATCTTTGTCGATGAGCTTCATGAGGTTCCGCCTGGTAATACTTTGATCTTCAGCGCGCACGGTGTTTCGCCAGCGGTGAGACAAGAGGCAGAAGAGCGTGGCTTGAAGATATTTGATGCGACCTGTCCTTTGGTGACAAAGGTGCACGTTGAAGTTATAAAAATGCGCAAAGAGGGCATGACGATCGTCATGATTGGTCATCGTGGTCATCCTGAAGTTGAAGGCACCATGGGCCAGGCGCCGGAAGGCATTCAACTGGTGGAAAACATTCATGATGTTCAAGCTTTGACGATTCCGTCGGATAGTCCTGTTGCTTATGTGACTCAAACAACTTTGTCGGTTGATGAAACCAAAGAAATTGTGGACGCATTAAAAGCGAAGTACCCACATATTCAGCAACCGAAAAAACAAGACATTTGCTACGCCACTCAAAATCGTCAAGATGCTGTGAAGTTCATGGCTCCACAAGTTGAACTGGTGATTGTGGTTGGTAGCCCCAATAGCTCTAACTCCAATCGCTTGAGAGAATTGTCTGAAAAGCTTGGAGTTGTTTCCTACATGGTGGACCATCCTAGTCAGTTAAATCCTGAATGGTTTGTAGGTAAAAAGAGAATTGGTCTGACTGCAGGTGCGTCTGCACCAGAGAGCTTGGCTCAATCAATCATTGATCGCATCAAAGAGTTGGGGCCTAAGAGTGTGAGACCTTTAGAAGGGATTGTTGAGAACACGGCATTCCCTTTGCCCAAGGGGCTTTAAGGCTACCTTAGGCTGGATAAGACTGCCTTTAGTACTGCCGCCCCTGATCTACTTACTTAATTGATTGGATCACGCCTCTTAAGAGGTCTACCATTTGTTTTAATTCTTCACGGCTGATATTCAGCGCTGGCATGAAGCGAATTAAATTTGGGCGAGGTGAATTCAATAGAAGACCAATCGGCTCAAGATTGCGAGCGCGTTCAACGATTTCAGGTCCGATGTCACGATTCAATTTGAGCGCTCTCAATAAGCCTTCGCCGCGCTCACCATCAAGACCGAGTTCTTTGCTCAGATCTAGTAATAATTCTCTTAGGTACTCACCTTTGGCAAGTACTTCATCCAAGAATCCTGGGGCCAATAACTGAGAGATGACGCTAAATCCTACCGCAGTCATCAAAGGATTGCCGTTATAAGTGCCACCTTGATCGCCTGGTTCAAAGCAAGCAACTTCATCGGTGGCTAGAAGTGCGGCCAATGGCACGCCGCCACCAATGCCTTTGCCTAGCGTCATGATGTCAGGGTTGATGTTGTAAAGCTGATGGGCAAATAGTTTGCCTGTTCTGCCGCAACCAGCTTGAACTTCGTCAACGATCAATAAGATTTTATTTTGCTTGGTGATTTCGCGAAGATCACGCATGAACTGATGATCCGCTGGAATAACGCCACCTTCACCTTGAACGGGCTCAAGCATGATGGCCACAGTTTTATCGTTGATCAGTTTTTTGACTGATTCAATGTCGTTCAATTCTGCTTTTGGAAAACCAGGAACTTGAGGAGCAAACATCGTGTCCCAGCCTTCTTTACCAGAAGCGCTCATCGTGGCCAAGGTTCTGCCGTGAAACCCATGATTGAAAGTGATGATTTCAAATGCATTGTTTTTATGAAGCTTACCCCATTTACGAGCTAGCTTGATAGCACCTTCGTTGGCTTCAGCGCCGCTGTTGGCAAAAAATACTTTGTCAAAGCAACTATTGGCAGTCAGTAAATTAGACAGCGCAATCATCGGCTCGTTATAAAAAGCAGGGCTTGGGTTGATGACCTTTTTAGCTTGCTTTTCAATCGCCTCAATCATGCCTGGGTTTGAATGACCCAAGCAGTTAACAGCCCAACCTTGTAAAAAGTCTAAATATTTTTTACCGTTCTGATCAACCAACCAAGAACCCTGACCTTCGGTGAAAACCAAGTCTGGACGTTTGGTGATGTACATCACTGAATGGGTATCAATAGTCATGTCTTTATTTATCTGTTTCAGGGTTGATCAAAAATTTCGTATTTATCAAAGTTCAAGCAGTGGCATTTTTCTTGGCTAAATCAGCTGCAGATGTGAATGCGTCTGCGTAAAACTCATCAGCTGGTAAGTGACATTTTGCAACGAAATCGTTTTTAGCGGATTCAACCACAATCGGTGCGCCACAGGCATACACTTGGTAGCCCGACATGTCTGGATTATCTTCCATTGCTGCCACGTGAACAAAGCCTGTTCGACCTGTCCATTGATCTTCTGGGGTAGCGTCTGAAGCAACCGGAATGTATGAGAAATTAGGGATTTCTTTCGCCCATGATTGGCACAAGGCATCACGATAAAAATCTTTTGGTCGACGACCGCCCCAGTAAAGCTTTACTGGACGAGTGATGCCTGCATGACGCATGTGCTCGATGATGCCTCTGATTGGGGCAAAGCCCGTGCCTGAGGCAATAAAGATGATTGGCTTGTCAGAGTCTTCGCGCAAGAAGAAGCTGCCCATAGGGCCTTCAAAACGCAAAATATCTTTTTCTTTGAGGGTCGTGCCGTTCTCAGTTTTGCCAAATACAAAGTCGGTGAATGAGCCACCAGGCATGTGTCTGATGTGCAGCTCTAGAGGACCTTCTTCATGCGGAGCACTTGCAATTGAGTAAGCGCGACGTTTGTCTTTCAATAAAAACTCAATGTATTGACCTGCTAAAAACTGAAACTTCTCGGTAGCAGGTAGTTGTAGTTTCACAATCACCACATCGTCCGCTGCTTGCTCTAGGCTGGCCACGCGACAAGGAATCTTCTTGATCGTGACATCGCCATTCAATGGCACTTCTTTCACATCAATCACCAAATCGGACTCTGCTTTGGCGCAGCAAAATAGGGCGCAGCCATTGAAAGCCTCTTCAGCTGTCAAAGCCTTTTCTTGGTGTTGGCCATGTGAAACCTGACCAGATTCAATCTTGCCCTTGCAAGAGCCGCAGGCACCATTTTTGCAACCATAAGGTAAATTGATGCCTTGACGCATCGCGGCTTCTAAAACAGTTTCATCGCCGTTGGCACTAAATGTTTTTCCGCTGGTTTTAATGGTTATTTGGTAAGACACTGACATTCCTTTTTTAAAGCATTACGATTGAGTTTATGCAACGTATTGGTAAACCTAGAATTCTTATCGTTGGTTGTGGCGACGTCGGTATGCGCTTGCTGCCGCTATTGGTGAGGAAATACCGAGTGTTTGCTCTGACTTCTTCAACCAGCAGGATGTCGGCATTGAGGCAGGCTGGGGCAATTCCTATCTATGGGAATCTTGACCAGCCAGAGACTCTATGGCGTTTACCTCACTTGGCTGCCCAAGTGATCCATTTGGCCCCGCCGGCTACTCAAGGCCTTCAAGATCGTCGTACAAGTAACTTGCTGTCAATTTTATCTCACGGGGCAGGATTTATCAGGCAACTGATTTATATCAGCACCACGGGCGTCTATGGAGACTGTCAGGGGGCTTTGATTGATGAAACCAAAACCCTGAACCCAAGCACGGCTCGGGCTCAAAGAAGGGTCTCTGCCGAGCAGCAAATCAGGGCGTGGGGCATGTCAGGGGTTCAGACACATATTTTGAGAGTTCCTGGCATTTATGCCGGTGATCGACTCCCCGTCGAAAGATTGGGGCGGGGAACTCCTGTACTGAATGCTGATGAGGATGTTTATACGAATCACGTCAATGCTGATGACTTAGCCAGATTGATCACTTATGTTTTGTGGAGAGGTAAATCTCAGCGCGTCATCAATGCCTGTGATGACGGTCAATTAAAGATGGCTGATTACTTTGACTTGATTGCTGAAAAGATGGATTTACCAAAACCTCCAAGAGCATCGAGGCAGGACTTGAGCGCACAGTTAGATCCTATGATGCTGTCGTTCATGAGTGAGTCGCGACGCATTCAGAATAAGCGCTTGAAAGAACTCAGATTTAAACTTCGCTACCCGACTGTGGAAGACTGTTTAAATTCTCTTTAAGATTTACTTCCAAATATCTTTCAAGCCCACACACAAGTTAAACACTGGCTTGGATGCTGTGTGATCAATTCGATCCGCCACAAAATAACCATGACGTTCAAACTGAAAGCGCTGTTCAGCTTTTGCATCTTTTAGGCTTGGCTCTAAGTAAGCATGCAAAATTTGTTTTGAATCCTGATTGATGGCGTCCAAGAAGTTCTTATCACCACTGTCTGGATGTGGGTCGGTGAATAAACGATCGTAAACGCGGATCTCAGCCTTGATACCTTCTTTGGCGCTGACCCAGTGAAGATTGCCCTTCACCTTGTAATTATTCGACTCAGGCGTGCCGCTCTTGCTATCAGGGAAGTAATTGGCATGAACTGCGATCACTTTGCCGCTGGCATCGGTGTCGTAGCCTGTGCACTCAATCACAAAGCCATGACGCAGGCGCACACGACTGCCTGCTTCACCATTCGCAGGTGGATAGAGTCTGAAGAAACCTTTGACTGGTTCGATCATGAAGTCATCTTCTTCAATCCAAAGCTCTTTGCTTAGATTGAATTCGCGGCGACCCCAATCCTCATGGTGAGGATGTTTGGGCGCAGAGCAAGGTTCGCTGTGGTTAGCATCAAAGTTATCAATGATGAGTTTCAAAGGCTTTAACACCACAAAAGCGCGCTCTGCCTTAGCGTCTAGATCATCACGCAAGGCTTGCTCAAGCACAGACATATCGATCCAGCTATCTGCTTTGGATACGCCAATGCGCTCGCAGAACAAACGAATACTTTCAGGGGTGAAGCCACGACGTCTGATACCCACCAAGGTTGGCATGCGCGGATCATCCCAACCATCCACACGTTTTTCTTCAACCAACTGCAATAGCTTGCGCTTGCTGGTGATGGCATACGTTAAATTTAAACGCGCGAACTCATATTGCTTTGGTAAAGGATCTTTGAAGACACCCACTTCTTTGAGTGCTTCTAATACCCAGTCATAGAGTGGGCGATTGTTCTCAAACTCCAAAGTACAGATGGAGTGAGTGATGTTTTCTAAAGCATCAGAGATGCAATGAGTGAAGTCATAAAGTGGGTAGATGCACCACTTATCACCGGTGCGATGATGGTGGGCGTGACGAATGCGATACACCACTGGGTCACGTAAAACAATGTTTGGATGACTCATGTCAATTTTGAGTCTCAATACATGAGCGCCATCTGGGTATTTGCCAGACTTCATCTCTCTGAATAAAGCCAAATTCTCTTCCGCACTGCGGTTTCTAAATGGGCTGTTTGTGCCCAGCTGGGTAAAGTTACCGCGATTTTTATGAATTTCATCAGCAGATTGACTGTCAACATAAGCTTTATTAGCCTCAATTAACTTTTCTGCAAATTCATACAATTGGTCAAAATAGTCGCTGGCATAGTGTTGATGCTCAACACCTTCATGGATCCAATCAAAGCCTAACCAACGGACGGCATCAATGATGCTATCAACGTATTCAGTCTCTTCTTTACTTGGATTGGTGTCATCAAAGCGCATGTTGCAGCGGGCGCCGTTCAAAGCGTGTGCATAATCTCTGGCAAGGCCAAAGTTCAAGCAAATGCTCTTGGCATGACCGATGTGCAGGTAACCATTTGGCTCAGGTGGGAACCTGGTGATAACGCTTGGGAGTGGCTTGCCAGAGGCCTCTAAGCGCTTAGAGTGCTTGCCTTGGGCAAGATCGGCATCAATGATTTGACGCAAAAAATTCGAGACCTCTAGGGTCTCGAATTTAGAAGGAATTGGGTTCTTCTTTTCAGACATACCCACATTGTAAATTTATTCTTCGACGAAAGCCTCTTCTCTGGTTTTTTTCACTGCTGGAAGAGTCACAATAACAACCAATGCGGCTGCAGCAATCAATAGACCAAGAGATAGTGGACGCGTCAAGAAGACCGTGAAATCACCTCTGGCAAGGAGTAGGGCGCGACGGAAGTTCTCTTCCATCATCGGTCCTAGAACAAAGCCAAGAAGCAATGGAGGTGCTTCGCAACCCAATTTGAAGAACAAGTAGCCAGCAATACCGAAAATGGCTGTCATGAAAATATCAAAGTTGGTGTTGTTAACGGTGTACACGCCGATACAGCAGAAAACCAAGATAGCTGGATAGAGGTGGCGATAAGGAATCGTCAACATTTTGACCCACACACCAATCAATGGCAGGTTCAAAATGATCAACATCAAGTTACCAATCCACATCGATGCAATCAAACCCCAGAACAAAGCTGGGTTAGAAGTCATCACCTGTGGACCTGGCTGAATGTTATGAATCGTCATCGCACCCACCATCAAAGCCATCACAGCGTTTGGTGGAATACCAAGTGTTAACAAAGGAATGAATGATGTTTGTGATGCGGCATTGTTAGCACTTTCAGGACCAGCCACACCTTCAATAGCGCCTTTACCAAATTCTGCGCTGTGTTTCGATGTTTTCTTTTCGACTGAGTAGGCGGCAAAAGCAGCTAGTGCTGCACCTCCTCCAGGTAGAACGCCCAAGATAGAGCCAATGCCTGTTCCGCGAAGAATCGACGGAATCATGCGCTTGAAGTCTTCCTTGCCAGGCCAAAGTGATGTCACTTTATCCAAGAAAGTTTCACGCTTCTCTTTTTGCTCAAGGTTATTCATGATTTCAGCGAAACCAAACACACCCATTGCAATCGCCACAAAACCAATACCGTCTGTTAATTCAGGGATATCAAATGAATAACGGGCGGCGCCAGAGTTAACGTCTGTACCAATCAAGCCAAGCAACAAGCCAAGCACAATCATGCCAATCGCTTTAACTAATGAGCCTGAAGCCAAAACCACGGCGCCAATCAAACCTAGAACCATCAGAGAGAAATACTCTGCAGGACCAAACTTAAAGGCAACTTCTGCCAATGGTGCAGCAAATGCAGCAAGAACCAAAGTTGCTACGCAACCAGCGAAGAAAGATCCAAAGCCGGCTGTGAATAGAGCCACGCCAGCACGACCGCGACGAGCCATTTGATAGCCGTCAATCGCAGTCACTACTGAGGATGATTCTCCTGGGATGTTGACCAAGATTGCTGTGGTTGAGCCACCGTACTGGGCGCCGTAGTAAATACCAGCCAACATGATGAGGGCTGCAATTGGAGGCAATGCATAAGTTGCAGGTAAGAGCATCGCAATCGTAGCGATTGGTCCTAGGCCTGGAAGAACACCAATCATTGTGCCAAGTAAGCAACCAATGAAACAGTAAAGCAAGTTTTGCAGGGTAAAAGCAGTCGCAAAGCCAAGCGAGAGATTGTCTAATAATTCCATGATGTATCTTCTCCGAGATTTAAGGAGTTAAAAAGCTTGGCCAAACTTGGAACTGAAGTTTCAGTCCCCAGATAAAGGCAACGTAGGCAATTAAATTCATGATCACTATATTTACTACAGTGCCTTTCCAATGGAATTCATGGCTGGCCATGGCTGAGATGAAGACCAAAAGTGCCAATGAAACAACCAAGCCCATTGGCTTCAAGATAAGACCGAATAAAACCACTGATCCAGTGACCCACAAAACCGAGACCCAGTCCCATTTAGCGAGTTTGTCTGATTCACCTTTTTTAGACATAGAAGTCATGGTGACAATCGCACCAATCATGGCTAGGACGATACCTAGCCAAAAAGGAAAGTAACCAGGACCCATCTTGGCGGGGGTACCCATCGGATAAGTGGTTGCAACATAGGCAAAACCCAGTCCAATAAGTACAAACATGATTCCTGAGGCGAAGTCTTTTTGACTGCGAATATGCATCGTTAGGCCCTCTTTATTTTGTATGCAAGTGTTAAAGACGCAATTGTAAGCTTTCTTAAAGCTAAGATTCCCGTTTTTTGGCTTGGGGTTTGTACCAATGAGCGTTGTCTGAGTCATAATTACGCTCATGAAAGTTACTCAAATACGCCAAAATTTCTTAAAGTTCTTTGAATCCAAGGGCCACCAGGTGGTCTCTTCCAGTCCGGTCGTTCCTGGTGATGATCCAACCTTGTTGTTCACCAATGCGGGCATGAATCAATTCAAAGATGTTTTCTTGGGCTTTGATAAGCGCCCTTACAACAGAGCGACCACAGCGCAGAAATGTATTCGTGCGGGTGGTAAGCACAATGACTTAGACAATGTGGGTTACACCGCGCGTCACCACACCTTCTTTGAGATGTTGGGTAACTTCTCTTTTGGTGATTATTTCAAAAAAGATGCCATTAGCTACGCTTGGGAATTGTTGACCACCGTTTACAACTTACCAGCTGAAAAGTTATGGGTGACTGTTTATGCCGAAGATGATGAGGCATATGACATTTGGCAAAAAGAAATTGGTGTACCGGCTGAAAGAATCATTCGCATTGGCGACAACAAAGGTGGCCGTTACGCTTCAGATAACTTCTGGATGATGGGTGACACGGGTCCTTGCGGTCCTTGTACAGAAATCTTTTATGACCACGGTGACCACATTGCTGGCGGTCCTCCTGGCAGTCCTGATGAAGATGGCGATCGCTACATCGAAATCTGGAACAACGTTTTCATGCAATTCAACCGCGATGAAGATGGTGTGATGCATCCACTGCCTAAGCCAAGTGTTGATACTGGTATGGGGCTTGAGCGTATTGCTGCAGTGTTGCAACATGTTCACTCAAATTACGAAATCGATTTATTTGTTAATTTGCTTAACGCTGCAAAAGCAGCGGTTGATGGTGCCGGTGCTGGCAACTGTGATGCCAACAGCCCATCACTCAAAGTGATTGCAGACCACATTCGCGCATGTTCTTTCACAGTTGCAGATGGTGTGATTCCGGGCAATGCAGGACGTGGTTACGTTTTGCGTCGTATCACTCGTCGTGCGATTCGTCACGGTTACAAATTGGGTGCTCGTGCCCCATTCTTCCACAAGCTTGTCAGTGCTTTGGTTAAAGAAATGGGCGAGGCTTACCCAGAACTCAAGGCCAATGAAGCCAAAGTAACTGAAGTGTTGAAGCAAGAAGAAGAAAGATTCTTCCAAACCATTTCTAACGGTATGGAAATTCTTGAAGCTGCTTTGGCCAATACTTCAAAAGTGATTGATGGTGAAACCGCGTTCAAGTTGCACGATACATTTGGTTTCCCGCTTGATTTAACGGCCGACGTCTGTCGTGAGCGTGGTGTGACAGTTGATGAAGCTGGCTTTGAAGTGGCCATGAATCGTCAACGTGATCAAGCACGTGCTGCAGGCAAATTCAAAATGGCTCAAGGTCTTGAATACAGTGGGGCGCCAACCGTGTTCCACGGTTATGACACTTTGAATAAAGACTCAGCCAAAGTATTGGCACTTTATGTTGATGGCTCACAAGTGAATTCAATCAAGGCAGGCGACAGTGCTGTTTTGGTTTTAGACAACACACCTTTCTATGCTGAATCTGGTGGCCAAGTCGGTGATGTCGGTGAGTTACGCAATCAATCCAGCTTGTTTGAAGTTGAAGACACGCTCAAGATTCAGGCCGATGTATTTGGTCATCATGGTCAAGTGCTTGAAGGTGAGATCAAAGTGGGCGATCAGCTCAATGCCAAAGTGGATGCTGAAAGACGTGCAAGAACGATTCGTCATCACAGTGCCACTCATTTAATGCACAAAGCATTGCGTGAAGTATTGGGTGCTCATGTGCAGCAAAAGGGTTCATTGGTTGATGCTGATAAAACACGTTTTGACTTCACGCACACTGCTCCTATGACTCCAGAACAGATTGCTCAGGTAGAGCAGTTGGTGAATGCTGAAATTTTGGCAAACGCTGCCACCTCAGCCAAAGTGATGAGCTTGGATGATGCGCAGAAAACGGGCGCCATGATGTTGTTTGGAGAGAAATACGGCGAGTCTGTGCGCGTTTTAGAAATCGGTTCATCCAAAGAGTTGTGTGGCGGTACGCACGTTCAGAGAACCGGTGATATTGGTATTTTTAAAATATTGTCAGAGAGTGGCGTTGCTGCTGGTATTCGCCGAGTTGAGGCCATCACCGGTGATCGTGCTTTGACTTATTTGCAAAAACTAGACACTCAGATCAATCAGTTGGCTGCGAGCTTGAAAGCAACCCCGAGTGATTTGGCTCAGAGAATCACACAACTTCAAGAGCACGCACGTTCTTTGGAAAAAGAATTAGAGCGTTTGGGTTCTAAGTTGGCTGCTAGCCAAGGTGATGAATTGATGTCACAAGCTGTTGAGGTCAATGGCGTGAAAATCTTGGCGGCTCTTCTTGAGGGTGCAGACGCCAAAGTTTTGCGAGAAACCTTGGATCAGTTGAAGAATAAATTGAAATCAGCCGCCATTGTTTTGGCTTCTGTTCAAGATGGGAAAGTTCAATTGGCTGCTGGTGTGACTGCTGACACGATTGCCAAGGTCAAAGCGGGTGATTTGGTGAACCATGTGGCTCAACAGGTGGGTGGTAAAGGCGGTGGTAAGCCTGATATGGCGATGGCTGGTGGAACCGATCCAAAAGGCCTCACAGTGGCTCTAAAGAGCGTTCAAGCTTGGGTATCAGAGCGTTTATGAGTCAGCAGGTAGATAAAGAAGTGGATGCCAGTGGGCTGAATTGCCCACTGCCTATTTTGCGAGCCAAGAAAGCATTGGCAGAAATGCAAAGTGGGGAAGTTCTTAAGGTGACAGCAACTGATGCAGGTGCTGAACAAGATTTTCCAACCTTTGCCAAGCACACCGGTAATGAGTTGCTGCTCACTGAGAAATTAGCAGACGCTTTTGTCTTTTATCTCAAGCGCCGCTAAAGATTGCTCGATCGATCTGATCAAGCAAATCAAATAAATAAATTAAATCAATTAGCGAGTTTTAAGAAACTCGCTAAATCCGTCCTTGACTTCAGGGTGACGCAAAGCAAAGTCCACAGTGGCTTTTAAATAGCCTAGTTTGCTGCCACAGTCATAGCGCACACCTTCATATTCATAAGCCAATACTTGCTCTTGACTGAGCAGTGATTGAATCGCATCGGTTAACTGTAATTCGCCACCGGCACCTGGTTTGATCGTTTTGATGTGATCAAATATTCTTGAAGACAAAATATAGCGACCCACAACACCCATGTTGGATGGAGCATCCGCTGGGGCTGGCTTTTCAACAATGCCACTCAGCTTATAAATGCGCTCATCAAATAATTTGCCGTCAATCACGCCATAAGACTTGCTTTGCTCAGGTGAAATTTTTTCAACGCCCAAGATAGAGCTGCGATAGTGTTGGTATTTGTCTACCATCTGCTTCATCACGGGCACTTTGCCATCCAAGAGGTCATCCGCCAAGATCACGGCAAACGCTTCGTCACGGATTAATTTTTCAGCGCACAAAACAGCGTGGCCCAAACCAAGAGCTTCGGGCTGTCTGACGTACACGCAATCCACGTGGCTTGGTTTGATGCTGCGAACCAAGGTCAGCAAATCTTGTTTATTTTTAGCTTCTAATTCAGCTTCAAGTTCATAAGCTTTGTCGAAGTGATCTTCAATCGCTCGTTTGCTGCGACCTGTGACGAAAATCATTTCAGTGATGCCGGCAGCCATGGCTTCTTCAACCGCGTACTGAATCAATGGTTTATCAACCACGTTCAACATTTCTTTAGGACTGGCTTTGGTCGCTGGTAAGAAGCGGGTGCCAAGGCCTGCAACAGGGAAAACTGCTTTGGTGATGGTTGTATTCATATCAGGATGGTAAACGACTTAATTGACTGTTCAGTTTTTCTAATAAAGACTCAAAATCAGCCAAACGCTGTTTCTCTTGAATCACGACGGCTTCAGGCGCTCTTGCCACAAAGCTTTCATTGTTCAATTTTGAATTGGCTTTATTGATTTCAGCACTGATGCGCTCAATTTCTTTACTCAATCGAGCCTTCTCAGCGGCTGCATCAATTTCAACTTTGAGCAATATTTTGGTATTGCCCACGATCGACACTGGTGCGCCTGCGCCATCTTTTTCTAGGCTGGCGTCATCTTCATAAATTTTTACTTCTGATAATTTTGCCAATGCCTGAATGTAAGGTGCTGCCATTTTCAAGAACTCAGAATCACCTTTGATATACAAAGGCACGCGCAGCGCTGGAGAGATTTGCATTTCACCTCTGAGGTTGCGACAAGCGTCTACCAAAGCCTTGACTTCAGCAACCCAAGCTTCGCTCTTGGCACAGATCTTCTCTGGCTGAGCAACTGGGTAAGCTTGTAATGCAATCGTTTGCTTTTCTTGTTTCTCAAGATCCTTGCCAGACATTGGACCAACAATTTGCCACAACTCTTCAGTAATGAATGGGATCACTGGGTGTGCCAAGCGCAAAATGGTTTCTAGCACGCGCAAAAGAGTTCTGCGGGTCGCGCGTTGTTGCGCTGGCGTACCGTTTTGTAATTGAACTTTGGCAAGTTCTAAGTACCAATCGCAATATTCATCCCAAACAAACTGATAGATGGATGTTGAGATATTGTCAAAACGATAATCTTTAAAGCCTTTATCAATGTCTTCCTCAACTCTTTGCAACAAGGACACGATCCACTTGTCCGCTGGTGAGAAATCTAAATAACCGTCTGGACCACATTCGCCAACGCACTGTGCAATGCCATTGTCTTCAGGTGTGCCTGGGCAGTTCATCAATACGAAGCGGGTGGCATTCCATAGCTTGTTACAGAAGTTTCTGTAACCCTCGCAACGCTTTTGATCGAAATTGATATTTCTGCCAAGTGTTGCCATCGATGCGAATGTGAATCTCAAAGCATCTGTACCAAAGGCAGGGATGCCGTCTGGGAATTCTTTTTTGGTTTTCTTGGTGATGCTTTCGGCTTGCTTAGGATTCATCAAACCAGTTGTGCGTTTTGCCAACAAGGTGTCTAAATCAATGCCGTCTATCAGATCAATTGGATCCAAAGTATTGCCTTTGGACTTACTCATCTTTTGACCTTCGGCGTCGCGCACCAAGCCGTGAACGTAAACAGTTTCAAATGGGATCTTGCCAGTGAAGTGACAAGTCATCATGACCATGCGAGCCACCCAGAAGAAAATGATGTCAAAGCCAGTCACCAATGCTGATGATGGCAAGAAGTGAGCGAGCTCAGGCGTTTTGTTTGGCCAACCCAATGATGAGAATGGCACCAAGGCAGAGCTGAACCATGTGTCCAAAACGTCTTCGTCGCGACGCAGAGCACCTGTGTAGCCATTGGCTTTTGCTTTTGCGATAGCTTCTGCTTCTGTGCGAGCAACAACAATCTTGCCGTCTTCTTGATACCAAGCTGGGATTTGATGACCCCACCAGAGTTGACGTGAGATACACCAATCCTGAATACCTTCTAACCACTGGTTGTAGGTGGTGGTCCAATTTTCTGGAACAAACTTCACATCACCACACTTGACTGCATCAAGCGCCGCCTCAGCAATTGATTTGCCTGGGCGATACAGATTATGTTCAGTCGGTTTAGACATCGCCACAAACCACTGATCGGTGAGCATTGGTTCAATCACAGACTTGGTGCGATCGCCACGCGGCACCATCAAGGTGTGAGGTTGAACTTTTTCTAATAAACCTAAACCTTCAAGATCAGCAACGATCAACTTGCGCGCTTCAAAGCGGTCAAGACCTTGATATTTTTTAGGTGCGTGTTCATTGATCTTGGCATCCAAGGTCAAAATATTGATCATCTCTAATTGATGACGCAAGCCAACAGCGTAGTCATTGAAGTCATGCGCTGGTGTTACTTTAACTACCCCAGTACCAAATTCTTTATCGACATAATCATCAGCAATGATCGGGATCTGTCTGTCTGATAGAGGTAAGTTAACTGTTTGACCAATCAAATGCTTGTAGCGTTCATCTTCCGGATGAATCATCACTGCTACGTCGCCCAACATGGTTTCTGGACGGGTGGTGGCAACTGTGAGATGTCCTTGACCATTCGATAGTGGGTAACGAATGTGCCACATTGAGCCTTGTTCTTCTTCGCTCTCAACTTCTAGGTCAGAAACTGCTGTGCCCAAAATAGGGTCCCAGTTCACCAAACGTTTACCGCGATAAATCAAACCTTGTTCGTACAAGCTGACAAATACTTCAACCACTGCTTGGGACATTTTGTCGTCCATCGTGAAGTATTCGCGGCTCCAATCAATCGAAGCACCCAAGCGTCTAATTTGATTGGTGATGGTCGATCCTGATTGCTCTTTCCAGGCCCACACTTTTTCTAAGAATTTTTCACGGCCCAAATCATGTCTTGAAACCTTTTGAGCGTCCAATTGTCTTTCGACCACAATTTGTGTCGCAATACCTGCGTGGTCAGTGCCGGGTACCCAAAGGGTGTTTTTCCCCTGCATGCGAGCATGTCTTGCCAGGCCATCCATGATGGTTTGGTTGAAGGCGTGACCCATGTGTAGGGTGCCCGTGACGTTCGGTGGCGGCAATTGGATACAAAAACTATCCTTTTTGTCGTCCAAAGTGGCGGTGGCAATACCCCTTTTTTCCCACTCAGGACCCCATTGGGCCTCGATTTGGGAGGGTTCGAAAGATTTAGCGAGGTCAGAAAGATTTTTAGACATAAGCCCGAATTATAATTTTTTGTTGAACGTAAAGGCGCATGTGACGAATATTCTTAATAATTTAAATCCAGAACAGCTAGAAGCTGTGACTTTGCCGCCGGTTAATGAGGCAGGTAATAGTCAATCAGCCATGATTTTAGCTGGTGCTGGCAGCGGTAAGACCAAGGTATTGACCACCAGAATCGCTTGGTTGATTCAAACAGGTCAGGCATCTCCAGTAGGTATCTTGGCGGTGACCTTCACCAATAAGGCCGCCAAAGAGATGTTGACGCGTCTTTCTGCCATGATGCCGATCAATACCCGGGGTATGTGGGTTGGCACCTTCCACGGCCTTTGTAATCGTTTATTGAGAGCTCACCACAAAGACGCCGGCTTGCCATCCACATTCCAGATTTTGGACACCCAAGATCAGTTGTCAGCCATCAAAAGGCTTTTAAAGTCACTCAAAATTGATGATGAAAAGTATCCGCCCAAGCAGCTGCAGTACTTTATTGCCCATGCCAAAGAAAAAGGCATGCGCGCCAAAGACATGGACCGTGGCGATTCATTCCAAAACACGATGGTTGAGTTGTATCAGGCTTACGAAGAGCAGTGTCAGCGTGAAGGCGTGGTTGATTTTGCAGAATTGTTACTGCGCAGCTATGAGCTTTTAAAACATCACCAACCGATACGTGAGCATTACCAAGAAAGATTCCGTCATATCTTGGTTGATGAGTTTCAAGACACCAATGCTTTGCAATACGCATGGCTAAAACTTTTATCCGGTCACGGCACATCATCACCAAGCTCCGTGTTTGCGGTCGGTGATGATGATCAAAGTATTTATGCCTTCAGGGGTGCTGATGTTGAGAACATGAAATTGTTTGAGCGTCACTACAAGCCTTACTTGGTAAAGCTTGAGCAGAACTATCGTTCATACGGACACATCCTGGATGCTGCCAATCATCTGATTGCCAATAACACTGAGCGTCTTGGTAAGAACCTTAGAACAGATGCAGGTCACGGTGAGCCTGTGAGAGTCTACGAAGCTGCCACTGATGGCACTGAAGCTGCGTGGATGGTTGATGAAATCAAGAGCTTGATCAACACGGGCAGCATGCGCACAGAGATCGCTATTCTGTATCGCAGCAATGCTCAGTCACGCATCATCGAGCATGGACTATTTTCTGCGGGCATTCCTTATCGTGTGTATGGCGGTTTGCGATTCTTTGAACGTGCTGAGATCAAACATGCGCTGGCTTATTTACGTTTATTAGAAAACCCGAATGACGATACTTCCTTTGCGCGAGTGGTGAACTTTCCAACTCGTGGCATCGGAGCGAAAAGTATTGAAACCTTGCAAGACAGTGCCAAATTAAATAATTGTTCTTTCTATGCTGCAGCCCCTTATTTGGAGGGTAAAGCAGGAACATCCATTTCAGCGTTTGTGCGCTTGATTGATCACATGCGTGATGCCACGCGTCACAACACACTGCCTGAGACTGTTGATTACGTGATTCAGCACAGCGGTTTGATTCAGCACTATTTGACAGAGCGTGAAGGTCAAGACCGTGTAGAGAACTTGCAAGAATTGGTCAACGCTGCCACAGCGTTCATCGCTGAAGAAGGCTTTGCCCAAGATACGGTGGCTGGTACAGATCAGAATGAAGTGATCACTGAGATGTCGCCTTTGGCTGGCTTCTTGGCGCATGCTTCACTAGAAGCAGGAGATAACCAAGCGCAAGCAGGTCAGGACGCTGTTCAGTTGATGACCGTGCATGCTGCCAAAGGTCTTGAGTTCACCAACGTCTTTATCACTGGTTTGGAAGAAGGTTTGTTCCCTCATGAAAACAGCATCAATGAAGATGATGGTCTTGAGGAAGAGCGACGCTTGATGTACGTGGCGATCACCAGAGCCAAGGAAAGATTATTTTTATCTCACACACAATCAAGACTGCTGCATGGTCAGGTGAGATATAACTTGCCTTCAAGATTTTTGGATGAATTACCAGCAGAGTCTTTGAAGCATTTGACGCCTAAAAACAAAGATGCACGTTGGGGCAGCAGTACGACGACCACCAGAATGCCGTCATGGTCTGAAGGCAGTGATTGGGGTGGGCCTGCAGCGACGATTCCAAGGTCTTCTAGAAACAGTGCCATCACTGTACCGGTCAGCAGCTTGCCGCAAAAAGACAATGGACATGGCTTCAGAGTTGGGCAAAGCGTGTTTCACACAAAATTTGGTGAGGGAAGAATTTTGGCCATCGAAGGTCAAGCTGATCAAGCCAAGGCCAATGTGAACTTCAATCGCCACGGCCCTAAATGGTTGCAATTAGCGATTGCTAAATTAACCGCCATTGATTGATCATTCTTTGTTGAAGCAGGCTTTCCAGGTGGCAAAGAATGAGCAGTACATAACTGTCAGAGCTGCCATTGAATAAGGCGGGATGATGAATGGGATGGCGGTTCGAAGACCAATGCTGTCAAGAAGTGCTTCCAAGAAAAATGGCACAGCAACAATCAGGACCGCCCAAATCATCAAGTAAAAAATAAAGGCAGATTTATTGGTCCAGCAAGCCACCCAGCTTGAGAAGAGTGCTTGAGCCACTGACATTTTTTCCCAAGCAACCAAGATGGGTGCGAACCACATCACCATGGCCACTGGCAAATAAAGTAAAAGACCAATGGTGAGGCCTGTGTACAAACCTTGAACATCTCTGATGGTTGGAGGTTGTTGTTGCGTTAAGAGTGTGACCAATTGCTTGAAATCAATAAAAGCACTGGCAATCAAACTTAAAATCAAAATGGCAAAGGCATAGACTGTGCCCAATACCAATAAATTCTTTTTGGTGATTGAGTCAGTGCCTCTGAAGCCTGCGAGGTAGACGGTGGGCATCACTCTCTCTCCACGAATCACCATTTGACAGGCTGTCATGAAGCCAACGGTGAGGGCTGGCGTCAAAAGCAAGACTGCAAAAACTCCGAACACAGGAATCAGGATTGCGAACTGAGCAATGAAGACGTATAGAAATACCAGCATCAGAAATGCCAGTGGGTTTTTCTTAAAAAGCCAGAAGCCTTGTCTTACCCAAACGTAACCGTCGCCGGATGGTGCTTTATTTAGTTGCATGTTTATCAGAGTTGTTCAGAATATTAGAGCTTACCTCACGACGTGAGATCAGAATTCTCTCAAAATGAGTAGGGTCATGTGGTGTCAACATTTTTGCCTCTCGGGGGAGGTGATAGTCCCAAAGGCGTGACACCCAAAAGCGCAGAGCAGCTGCGCGCAACATCATGTTCCAAGAATTGATTTCTGCTGGCTCAAAAGATCGAACCGCTTGATATTTTTCAATCATGCCAGCGTATCTTGCTGGGTCAATTTGACCAGTGGCTAAATCGATGCACCAGTCATTGATGGTGACCGCCAAATCAAACAACCATTTATCGTTGCCGGCGAAATAGAAGTCAAAAAATCCACCGAGTTCATCTTGCCCAGATGCGTTGTCAAACAACACATTGTCTCTGAATAAATCACAGTGACTTGGCCCTGAGGGCAGTGATTGGTATTCGGCACTATTGAAGAAATTGATTTGTGCTGCAAGCTCTGACTGAATCAGTTGATCTTGAGCTGGATTCAGATGAGGGATGACCAAAGGCACGGTGCTTTTCCACCAATCAATGCTGCGCAGGTTGGCTTGTGATAACTGAAAGTCTTGACCTGCTAAATGCATTTTGGCTAATGCCTCGCCCACCAATTCGCAATGGCGCACTGAAGGATTTAAAAATGATTTTCCAGAAAGCTTTGAAACGATGGTGGCAGGTTTGCCATTTAAGTCGCCAACGATCTGATGAGCATTGTTTCTAATAGGAGCTGGAACCTTGATGCCTTTTTTTGACAAATGCTCCATCAACTCCAAATAGTAGGGCAATTGTTCTTTTGATAAACGTTCGAACAAAGTCAAAACAAATTCTTGTTGAGTGCCACCGATTTGCGTGGTCAAGAAGAAATTAGAATTCTCGATACCGCTGCTAATACCTTTTAGTTCTGAAGCGATGCCTACTTGGTAGTTCTTTTGCAACCAAGCATTGACTTCATCGAGAGTGACTGAGGTGAAGACCGCCATAAGTATTAAAAGGGCATTCGAATCGTTGGCACACGATTCACGTTCTGATCTCTGATTTTTGGTGATGCCGCATCATCAGGAGTGCTGAGTTCGTAGCGAGTTCCAAAGGAGCTTTCAACCACTACTTCAGTTGCTTTGCCACCTTCTTTGTATTCCTTGATGCTTGTTCCGTCTGCCTCTTGATGCTGAAAAGTAGGCTTTTTTTCAGCCGATTTACCAGTTTCAGCATTATTTTTGATTTTTGGGGCAATTGGCTGCTGATTGATTCTTTGCAACTCTTCCGCGCTCAAACCTTGCGAGCTCTGTGCCATAAGTCCTTGAGATACAAGGATTAATGCTGTAGTAAGACCACTTAAAACAAGCTTAAAAGACGTGTTTTTTGAGGGGTTCATTTGAGAAAAAGTCGGTGTCATCATGCATCAATTGTACGATTGTGGGATGTCTACACATCGCCTTTTGCTAGTTGACGGTTCTAGCTACCTTTACCGTGCTTTTCATGCCATGCCAGATTTGCGCAATGCGCAAGGTTTTCCAACGGGCGCTATTCAAGGCATGGTCAATATGATGAGGCGCGCCAGAACAGAATTGGATGCCGATCACATCGCTTGTGTATTCGATGCCAAAGGAAAAACATTCCGCGATGAGATGTACCCAGAGTACAAGGCCAACCGTTCATCTATGCCAGAAGATCTGGCGATGCAAATTGATGCAATCCATCAAGTGGTGCGCGCCATGGGTTGGCCCGTATTAGTTGTGCCAGGTATTGAGGCTGATGATGTGATTGGAACTTTGGCCAAGCAAGCCAAGGCGGCTGATTGGAATGTGCTCATTTCAACGGGTGATAAAGATTTGGCGCAATTGGTGGAACCTGGCATCAGTTTGATCAACACCATGACAGAAGAGCGTTTGGATACTGCTGGCGTATTAAATAAATTTGGTGTTCCACCTGAAAGAATTGTTGATTACCTATCCATCATGGGTGATACCGTGGACAACGTTCCTGGTGTGCCTAAAGCCGGCCCTAAGACCGCTGTCAAATGGTTGAATGAGTTTGGCACCTTGGATGAGTTGATGAAACGATCTGCTGAGGTGAAGGGCGTTGTTGGAGAAAATTTACGTGCCAGCCTCGAGTGGTTACCTAAAGCCAGAGAATTGGTCACCGTCAAAATTGACTGTGACCTCAAAGAACATTTAATTGGTTTACATGAGCTTCATGCCAAGTCAGAAGACAAAGAAACCCTCAGAGAATTGTTCACGCAATTTGGGTTTAAATCTTTACTAAGAGAGTTGGATCGTGGATCTAACTCCGCTTCATCAGCAACTCAAGGGGCAAATCAAGGATCAACACAAGAAGCAAAAGATGAAAAACCTGCTGTTACAAAAGAGTTGTCAGGTGGAGATTTGCTGGGCTTTGTCGCTGAGCTGCCGACTGAAAAAATCGAGCGTCATTATTCATGTGTGACCACTGATGCTGAGCTCGAGGTTTGGTTAAAGAAAATCAATTCAGCCTCATTAACCTGTGTTGATACAGAAACAACCGGTTTGGATGCTCTCAGAGTTGATCTCGTGGGTATTTCATTGGCGGTTTCGCCTGGGGAAGCTTGTTACATTCCTTTGGCTCACACCACCAATGAAGATCAGTTGAATAAGCAATCAGTGCTTGAAAAACTGAAGCCGTGGTTGGAAAGTGATGAGCATGCCAAGCTTGGCCAAAACTTGAAATATGACATTCATATTTTTGACGGTTGTGGCATCAAGCTTCGTGGCATTCAGCACGACACGCTCTTGCAGTCTTATGTTTTGGAGTCGCACAGAAGTCATGACATGGATAGCTTGGCGATGCGTCACTTGGGTGAGAAAACCATTGCCTATGAAGAAGTTTGTGGCAAAGGTGTTCATCAAATCACTTTTGATCAAGTCAATCTTGAAACTGCCACGCAATATGCGGCTGAAGATGCTGATATCACTTTAAGACTTCATCACGCGATGTATCCAGCCATTGAGGCCGATGAAAAGTTATTGCGCATTTATCGCGAAATTGAAATGCCTGCGATGTTGGCTTTGGCAGTGATGGAGCGCAACGGTATTTTGATTGACAGTGCCAAGCTGGCCGCTCAGGGTCAAATCGTTGGACAACGTTTGCTTGAATTAGAAAAACAAATTCATGAACTCGCTGGCCAGCCTTTCAACATTCAGTCGCCCAAGCAAATCGCTGAAATATTGTTTGGCAAGCTTGAACTACCGGTTGTTAAGAAAACACCTTCTGGTGCGCCATCTACCGATGAAGAAGTATTGCAGAAGTTGGCGGAAAACTATCCCTTGCCCGCCAGAATCTTGGACTACAGAAGCTTGGCCAAGTTGCAATCAACATATATTGAAAAATTGCCAAGAATGGTCAATCCTAAAACGGGCAGGGTTCATACCAACTACTCTCAGGCAGTGGCCGTTACTGGGCGCTTGGCATCAAGCGAGCCAAATTTACAAAACATTCCAGTGAGAACTGAAGAAGGTAGAAAGATTCGCGAAGCCTTTATTGCTAAACCTGGATCAGTCATGGTTTCTGCAGACTACTCTCAAATTGAATTGCGCATCATGGCTCATATTGCTGAAGATGAGAGCTTGTTAAAAGCTTTTGCAGCAGGTGAAGATATTCATAAAGCCACCGCCGCTGAAATGTTCCATGTGGCGCTTGATCAAGTGAGTTCAGAGCAAAGACGTTATGCCAAGGTGATTAATTTTGGTTTGATCTATGGCATGAGCGCTTTTGGTTTAGCGGGCAATTTGGGCATTGAACGCTCAGCCGCTCAGCAATACATCGACACCTATTTTGCTAGGTACCCAGGCGTGGCCGATTACATGGCCAGTACCAGGGTTATTGCCAAAGAAAATGGATATGTTGAAACGGTTTTTGGCCGTCGTTTGTGGTTGCCTGAAATTAGAAGTGCCAATGGTATGCGTCGCCAGGGTGCTGAAAGAGCTGCGATCAATGCCCCGATGCAAGGAACGGCGGCAGATTTGATTAAATTGGCAATGATTGCGGTTCAGGATTGGATAGAGCAAAATCACATGCAAACATGTATGCTTTTACAAGTTCATGACGAATTGGTGCTTGAGGTGCCTGAGTCTGAGCTAGAGTTGGTGAAAGAAAATTTACCAAAACTGATGACGGGTGTTGCTTCATTGAAAGTGCCCTTATTGGTTGAAGTTGGAGTTGGTTCTAATTGGGAAGAAGCCCACTGATCATTAAAATGATCGCTAAAACGACTAAAACATTTATAGGAGAATGCTGTGGATAAGAATCTAATCAAAGAAGCTGAGTCACTATTGAATAACACGGGCACCGATCGCCGCAGTTTTTTAAAAGCGGGCGCTGTTGCATCTGTTGGTTTGGGATATGTTGCTGCTGCTGAACCAGTTTTGGCGCAGGCCATTCAAACAAACTTTGACGGCATTGATGCGCAAGAGGTCACTTTTTCTTCTAAAGGATTTGATGTTCCTGCCTATGTAGCAAGACCAAAGAAGGCGCCTAAAAATGGTTTGCCTGTGGTTTTTGTGATCAGTGAGATTTTTGGCGTTCATGAGTACATTGCCGACGTAGCAAGAAGATTTGCCAAGATGGGTTACATGGCCATTGCTCCTGAGTTGTTTGTGAGAGCAGGGGATCCTAATACTTTAGGCACCATGGCTGAAATTTTGAAAGAGATCGTTGGTAAGACGCCAGATGAGCAAGTGATGGCTGATGTTCAAGCTGGTATTGATTGGGCTGGCAAAAACGGTGGTGATGTTAAACGTGTGGGTATCACTGGTTTTTGTTGGGGTGGCCGCATCACTTGGTTAGCTTGTGCGCAAATTCCGCAAATGCGTGCGGGTGTGGCTTGGTATGGTCGTGTGATTGGAGACAAGACACCTAATAACCCATTGCACCCAGTAGACCTTGCTGCACAAATGAAGGCGCCTGTTCTAGGTTTATACGGTGGCGCAGACACTGGTATTTCTCTTGAGAGCGTTGATCAAATGAAGCAAGCTTTGGCTGCTGCAAAAGATAACAAGGCTGCACAAGCATCTCGTTTTGAAATTTATCCAGACGCACCGCACGCTTTCCACGCTGATTACCGAGCCACTTATCGTGAAGGCCCAGCAAAAGATGGTTGGGACAAGACCTTGGCGTGGTTCAAGCAACAAGGGGTTGTATGACTTTAGTTTGGATCATCCTGGCCACCACGGTGGCTGGGATATTGAGTATTGCTGCTGCAGCCAGTTTGTCTTTGACTGTTCTATCAAGAATGGTCAACAAGATGGTGAGTTTGTCGGTCGGTGTTTTATTAGCGACCGCTTTATTACATTCTTTGCCGGAAGCTTTTACAACGCCTGGCGCTGATATTGCTTCTTTATTTATTGCCTTGCTCGCAGGATTGCTGGGTTTCTTTATTTTGGAGAAGGCTGCTCTTTTAAGACACAGCCATCATCACGAGCACGATGGACATGGTCACCATCATGGCCATGATGCGGAGTCCGCTGGCAAGAGTGGTTGGGTTATTTTATTGGGCGATGGTTTACACAATTTTGCCGATGGTATTTTGATTGCCGCTGCATTTTTAGTGGATCCACAAATTGGTATTTTGACGGCTGTTGCGATTGCCTTGCATGAAATTCCGCAAGAAGTGGGTGATTTCATTATTTTGTTGAATGCCGGTTTTAGTAAAGCAAAAGCTTTGCTCTATAACTTCATTTCTAGCATGATGGCTGTGATTGGTGGCGTGCTTGGCTACTTCTTTTTAGACAGTGCAGAAGCCTTGATCCCATACGTCATCGTTTTGGCTTCTAGTAGTTTTATTTACATCGCTGTGAGCGATTTGATGCCGCAGATGCACAGACGACCAAAGCTCAAGGAATCGCTTGAGCAAATCGTTTTGATTGTTCTTGGCGTTATTTTGGTTTTGTTTATTTCAGAACTCAGCCACTTGGGTCATAGTCACTAGGACTCTTTTGTCACTGCTGAGCTAAAAACCCAAGCGATTTATTTTTCAATAGGGCGAGCAGGGTCTGCACACCACTCGCTCCAGCTGCCTGGATAAATCATGGATGATTTCAGACCAGCCAATTCCATCGCAAACATGTTGTGACAAGCCGTGATGCCTGAGCCGCATTGGTGAATGATGGATTCACTGGGAGTGTTACCCAAAACTTCTTTAAATTCTTTTGCTAAGACGTCGGCCGATTTAAATTGGCCATTGGCATCCAAGTTGTTTTTGAAGAAACGATTGATCGCACCAGGTATGTGACCACCCACAGGATCCAGCGTTTCATTTTCACCACGAAAGCGATCGGCTGAGCGTGCATCCAGAACCACGAATTTTTTGCTGGATAAATTATTAAGAATGTCTGAAGCTAAAAGCGCATCCTTATAGGCAGCTGCTTGACTGGTGTTCGATGAAGCAGAAGTATTGAGTCTTTGGTTTTCTGTTTTTTCAGTTGCAAAACCAGCGGCCAACCAAGTGGCATAGCCACCATTCAGTAATCGAACATTGTTGTGACCTGTGGCTCTTAACATCCACCACATTCTGACGGCGTACATACAAGACTGATTGTCATAAATGACGATGTTGCTATCTTTTGTGATGCCAAGACTGGCACATGTTTTGAGCCATTGCTCAATCGTTGGTAAAGGATGTCTGCCATTCTGACCATTTTTCTCAGAAGCTAAATCATGATCAACATCAACGAAGATAGCAGATGGAATGTGTCCATCTAAATAAGATTCATATCCTGCTTTAGGGTTGACTAGATCGGAGCGGCAATCAAACAATAAAAATGCTTTGCCTGATTCCAAGTCACTGTTTAATTCTGCAGCTTCAATCAATAGCATCATCAATCCTTTGTTTTGTTACTTCTTTACTTATAGGACATCGCTTTTCTGTACCACTCGTGGAAGTGTTGCATGCCATCTTCCATCGGGCTTTGATATGGGCCCACTTCGTTCACGCCGCGATCAAGAAGGGCTTTTCTACCTTGGTCCATGCGTTCTGCAATTTCGTCATCTTCAATGCATGTTTCCATGTAAGCAGCCCTCTCTGCTTCAATGAACTCACGTTCAAATAGAGCTAGTTCTTCTGGGTAATAAAACTCAACAATGTTTCTGGTTTTATTCGGGCCCATGGGCTGCAGTGTGGACACACATAAAACACCTGGGTACCACTCCACCATGATGTTCGGGTAGTAAGTTAACCAAATGGCGCCATGTTTTGGCATTTTTTCTGGGTGAGCTTTTAGTACTGCCTCGTGCCAACGTTGATAGGTTGGTGAGCCTGCGTGCTTCAATTGATTTTTAATGCCAACTGTTTGTACGCTGTACCAATCCCCAAATTGCCAAGATAAATCTTCGCAAGAAACGAACTTACCCAAGCCAGGATGGAATGGCTCTACGTGATAGTCCTCGAGGTAGACCTCGATGAATGTTTTCCAGTTGTAGTTGCATTCATGAACTTCAACGTGATCCAACATGTATCCAGAAAAATCTAGATCTTTTGAAATACCCATGTTCATTAAATCTTTATGAACATCTCTTGGGCCCTCAAATAAGAGACCTTGCCAATTTTGCAAAGGACTCTTACCTAAATTCAAGCAAGGCTGATCATCAAAATGCGGTGCACCCAATAAGGTGCCATCCGTTTTATAGGTCCAGCGGTGTAATGGGCAAACAATGTTGTCTACATGGCCTCGTCCGTTGAGCATGATGGCCTGACGGTGGCGACACACATTTGAGAGCAGTTCAATCCCTTGATCGTTGCGGATCAATACACGACCTTCATTCTCAGCGCTTAAAGTTTGATAGTCGCCAATCTCTGGGACCATGAGCTCATGACCGACGTAACCAGGCCCCTGCTTAAAAAGCAGGTCAATTTCTCTTTGATACAGCTCTGCATCAAAGTAAGCCGATACTGGCAGTTGTAGCTTGGACTGCGCAAGATGCTGCGCGCTAGCTAGATTAGTCATTCTTCCCACCCCCGAAAAAAGTCAGCCGAAGCTAAGCGGAATAACCAATCCAACCATCGACGGGTCGATATTGGATAGGGAAAAAGATTATAACCGTCCCTAAAGCCTTAAAATCGGTCAGTGAATTGTTTTTTATCAAATAAAAGGGATTTTTATGCCTAAAAAGACTGGCGCTGAAGCTGCTTCTGCTTCCCCCACTTCTTTGAGCCCTGATCTTCGTTATGAGGATGCTGTTTCTGAGCTCGAAGGTTTGATCGCGACCATGGAGTCTGGCAAGTTAAGTCTTGAAGATACCTTGACGGCCTATAAGCGTGGCGCTGAATTATTGAAGCATTGCCAGCATGTTTTAGAGCAGGTTGAGCAACAAGTGAAGATGGTTCAGGGTTAAGGAATAGTTTGAAGCTGAGTGATACAACTTCTGTCTGGCTACAACGTTCAACGGAGCGTGTGGATCAGGCCATCCTCAGATATTTTGATGATCAAGCGTCAGTTGCATCAGGCTTGAAAACTGCCATGCACTACGCCGCCACAGGTGGTGGTAAACGAGTTCGCCCTTTATTGACTTACGCAACAGCCAGTCTTGCTGGCAAAGAGTTGGACCAGGTGGCTGGAGTTGATGCTTGTGCAGTGGCTCTGGAGTTGTTTCACACATATTCATTGGTTCATGATGATTTGCCTTGCATGGATAACGATGATCTGCGTCGTGGCAGACCAACCGTTCATAAAGCGTTTGATGAAGCCAGTGCCTTGTTGGTGGGCGATGCCCTACAAACTATGGCATTTCAGTTGATTGCGCAAAGCGCACTCAATGATGCACAGAAAGTGCAAGTGATCACAAGCCTGAGCATGGCCGGCGGTATGGCTGGCATGGCAGGTGGTCAAGCGATTGATTTGGCAAGTGTTGGCAAACAGTTAACGCAAAACGAACTCGAGCAGATGCACCGTTTAAAAACGGGAGCCCTGTTAAGGACGGCTGTGCAAATCGGTGCGATTGCGATTGATTTGAATGAGCAAGAAAAGAAATCCTTGGATGTTTTTGCCAGTGCCTTAGGTTTGGCATTTCAGGTGGTGGATGATGTTTTGGATGCGAGTTCAGACAGTCAAACTTTGGGCAAAACTGCCGGAAAAGATGCCGCTGCCAATAAACCAACATTTGTTTCTTTGATGGGTTTAGAGGGCGCAAGAGAATTTGCAAGACAATTGCATCAAGAAGCCCTCGATAGTCTGAGCGTTTGGGGCGAAAATGCTGATTTGTTAAGAGCTATTGCTAGTAAAGTAGTAAACAGAGATAGCTGATAGCTGTTGTGAAAGCTGTAATTAAAATAATTTATGACTGATTTACTTAAAACAATTGATGATCCAAAAGATTTACGAGAATTAAATCGTGATCAATTACCAAAGCTTGCGGCAGAGTTGCGCGAGTTCTTGGTGGATTCTGTCGCGAAGACAGGTGGACATCTATCGTCTAATTTGGGTACTGTTGAATTAACAGTGGCCTTGCATTACGTTTTTCAAACCCCTTATGACCGTTTGATTTGGGATGTGGGTCATCAAAGTTATCCGCATAAAATTTTGACCGGTCGTCGTGAGCGCATGGGCACGCTCAGACAGTATGGTGGTATCTCAGGTTTCCCGCGTCGTTCTGAGAGTGAATACGATACTTTTGGTACAGCGCATTCTTCAACCAGTATCTCTGCAGCGATTGGTATGGCACTGGGTGCTCGTGCCCAAGGCGAAAAGCGCGTGGCTGTGGCGGTGATTGGTGATGGCGCGATGAGTGCTGGTATGGCCTTTGAAGCATTGAACAACGGCGGTATACACAAGGACTTGCCTTTGGTCGTGATTCTTAACGACAACGATATGTCGATTTCTCCAGCAGTAGGTGCCTTGAATCGTTATTTGGCGCGCTTGATGAGTGGTCGTTTTTACGCTGCCACTAAAAAAGGTTTGGACAGTGTTTTGTCGATGGCACCTCCTTTGCGAGAATTTGCAAAAAGATTAGAAGAGCACGCTAAGGGCATGGTTGTGCCTGGAACTATTTTTGAAGAGTTTGGTTTTAATTACATTGGTCCAATTGATGGTCATGATCTTGACTCTTTGGTGCCAACCCTACAAAACGTCAGACGTTTGGCTCTTGATGGTGAAGGCCCACAGTTTTTGCACGTGGTCACCAAAAAAGGACAAGGGTACAAATTAGCAGAAGCTGATCCTATTCTTTATCACGGACCAGGCAAGTTTGATCCTGCACAAGGAATTGCACCTGCAAAACCAAACACCCCAAGTAAAAAAACATTCACACAAGTGTTTGGTGACTGGGTGTGCGATATGGCTGAGGCAGACAAGCGCCTGGTAGCTGTCACGCCAGCGATGCGCGAAGGATCTGGTCTGGTTGATTTTGAGGCACGTTTCCCTGATCGTTATTTTGATGTGGGTATTGCTGAACAACACGCGGTGACCTTTGCTGGTGGTTTGGCTTGTGAAGGCATGAAACCAGTTGTTGCGATTTACTCAACATTCTTGCAACGTGGTTACGATCAGTTGATCCATGATGTGGCTTTGCAAGATCTGCCAGTTGTCTTTGCGATGGATCGATCAGGTTTGGTGGGTGCAGACGGTGCCACACATGCTGGCGCTTATGACATCCCTTATTTGCGCTGTATTCCAAACATGTTGTTGATGGCTCCTGCAGACGAAGCAGAGTGCCGTGATTTATTGACCACTGCCTTTAAACAAAATCATCCATCGGCTGTGCGTTATCCGCGCGGCGCTGGAGTTGGTGCGGTCGTGAGCAAAGAGCTCAAAGAGTTACCGCTTGGTAAAGCTGAAATCAGACGGAGCACTTCAGGTCTTCAAGGTAAAAAAGTGGCGATTCTTGCATTTGGTACTTTGTTGTACCCAGCGCTAGAAGTTGCGCCTGACTTTGATGCCACCGTTGTGAATATGCGATTCATCAAACCATTGGATGTTGATCTTGTGTGCAAGATGGCCCAAGAGCACGACTTGATTGTCACCCTAGAAGAAGGTGCTGTGGGTGGTGGAGCAGGCAGTGCTTGCCTTGAAGCTTTGTCAGTTGCGGGCATTAAAGTGGCCACTTTGGTGCTTGGTTTGCCTGATCGATTCGTTGATCATGGGGACCATGCCTTGCTGATGAAAGAATGTGGTCTGGATGCAGCGGGTATCCGCAAAGCCATTGCAGAAAAGCTGGGAATTCCAGCAAAACAGCAAGCTGCGTAAAATTGCAGGACAATATGACCATGAATGACATCAACACATCTTTCCTAAAAACATCGGCCATGGCCGATGTTCAGTCGTCTGTAGACCATCGCAACATCGTGATTAATCGCGTTGGAATTCGTGGCGTGCGCCATCCTATTCAGGTAACAACCGAATCAGGCGTGCAACCAAGCGTTGCCATGATTGATTTAGATGTTTTATTGCCAGCGGATAAAAAGGGCACACACATGTCCCGCTTTATCGCTTTGCTACAAGACAGTCATGCGCCTTTGAATGCTCATGAGATGCGTTCGATGATTGGCAAAATGTTGCCATTGCTAGAAGCTCAGGCTGGTCAGATTTCACTTAAGTACACTCACTTCATCAACAAGACAGCGCCTATCTCTGGTGTGCAGAGCTTGCTTGATTACGATGTGACGTGGGTAGCCAACGCTAAAAATGTGAATGGCCAAGTAGAGGTAGATTTAAAGCTTCAAGCTGTTGTGCCTGTCACAAGCTTGTGCCCATGCTCAAAAGAGATTTCTGAGTACGGTGCTCACAATCAACGCTCACATGTCACGATGAATGTGACTTTGCAAAAAGACATTGATTTGAGTATTGAAGATTTGGTCAGAATCGCTGAAGCAGAGGCTTCATGTGAGTTGTGGGGCTTGTTAAAGCGCCCTGACGAAAAGTATGTGACCGAAAGAGCTTATGACAATCCAAAGTTTGTAGAAGATTTGGTGCGTGATGTGGCTGGTCGATTAAAAGCGGATGCAAGAATCAAATTGTTTGTTGTTGAAGCTGAAAACTTTGAATCGATTCACAATCACAGTGCGTATGCACTGATTCAGTCAGACTAACTCTTTTAGAGTTTTACTCTAATTCATCTAGAGGCCATCTAGGTCTCACATCAAATCCCCAATCTTTGGTAGCAAGTTGGGAATTTTTCTTTAGGCGCATAGCCCCAGCAAAAGCAATCATCGCGCCATTGTCGGTACACAAATGCATCGGTGGGTAATGAACTGAGAAACCTTCTTTGGCGCAAGACTGCCCCAATGATTCTCTGAGTTGTTCGTTGGCGCCAACACCACCAGCCACAACCAAGGTTGTTAAACCACTTTGCTTTAAGGCATTGATAGATTTACTGACCAACACCTCAACGATGGCATCAACAAATCCTCTGGCGACATCCGCTTTGGCGGAGTCACTCAAGTGACCATTGTTGGCAGCAGTGACTTTTTTAACTTGGGTCAGTACCGATGTTTTTAAACCAGCAAATGAAAAATCCAAATCACCAGAATGTTTCATGGGTCTAGGGAATTGATGGGTGCTTGGATTGCCAGTTTTAGCTAAATTTGAAACAGCTGGTCCTCCCGGATAGCTCAAGCCTAACATCTTGGCAGTTTTATCAAACGCCTCACCGGCAGCATCATCCAAAGTTTCTCCAAGGATTGTGTATTCGCCAACCCCAGTGACTTTCATGAGCTGTGTGTGCCCACCTGAGACCAAGAGGGCCACAAATGGGAACTGAATATTGGCGTCATCAGCCAATAATGGCGATAAAAGATGGCCTTCTAGGTGGTGAATGCCCAAAACGGGCTTATTCAGGGCCAGAGCCATGCCTTTTGCCACGGATGCTCCCACCAAAAGAGCCCCAGCCAAGCCTGGGCCTTGGGTAAAAGCGATCGCATCAATGTCTTCTAAGCCCCCAGGTGTTTCTTTAAGTACTTGATTTATAAGGGGTAATATTCTTTTGATGTGGTCTCTGGAGGCCAATTCTGGTACCACGCCGCCATAATCAATGTGCATGGCTATTTGAGAGTACAGGGCTTGGCCTAATAAGCCCATCCCAGCAGGCTTCCCGGCCTCCCAGGGGGCTGTATCGACAATTGCCACACCTGTTTCATCACAAGAAGTTTCTATACCAAGTACTCGCATGACTGTATTTTGCCGTGCTACAATCTCGTTTTACAGTTTTTTCTGACTTTTTTTTCAGATCCTATTTAGAGAACTACAGCATGACAACAATCCGCTTACGCGAAAACGAACCTTTTGAAGTAGCACTGCGCCGTTTCAAGCGCACCATCGAGAAGAACGGTCTTTTGACTGAGTTACGTGCTCGTGAGTTCTACGAAAAGCCAACAGCTGAGCGCAAGCGCTTGAAAGCTGCTGCTGCTAAACGCCATTACAAGCGTATTCGCAGCCAGATGTTGCCTAAGAAAATGTATTAATTTTTTCTCAGGCTGGATTTCTAGCCTTGGGATAAGACAAACCCACTGACGGTTATCCCGCAGTGGGTTTTTTCATTTGAGGAGTAAAGATGAGCTTAAAAGACCAAATCACAGAAGATATGAAAAACGCCATGCGTGCAAAAGACACTGCTCGCTTGGGAACCATCCGTTTATTGTTGGCTGCCATGAAGCAAAAAGAAGTGGATGAGCGCATTGAATTGGATGACGGCGCAGTGGTTGCCATCATTGAAAAGTTGATCAAGCAACGCAAAGATTCTATTTCTCAATTTCAGGCAGCCAATCGTGATGACTTGGTAGCGATTGAGAATGCTGAGCTGATTGTTTTGCAGACTTACATGCCAGAGCAAATGTCTGAAGCTGAAGTGGCGGCAGTGGTTGCAAAAGCAGTGACAGAAGTTGGCGCAACTGGACCACAAGATATGGGCAAGGTCATGGGTCTTGTTAAATCACAATTGGCTGGTAAAGCGGATATGGGTGTTGTCTCTGCTCAAGTGAAAGCTGCTTTAACAAAATAAAGAATTGTCATAGACTGCCAACATGATTCCTCAATCTTTCATTGCTGATTTATTAAATCGCATCGATATCGTCGAGGTTGTTGGGCGTCATGTGACATTGAAAAAAGCGGGCGCCAACTTTCAAGGTTTGTGCCCCTTTCATAACGAGAAGTCTCCATCCTTCAGCGTGTCACCAACCAAACAGTTTTATCATTGCTTTGGTTGTGGAGCGCATGGCTCTGCGATCAGTTTTCTCATGGAGCATTCAGGTCTAACGTATGTAGATGCCATTGAAGAGTTGGCAAGATCGGCTGGCTTGACTGTGCCTCGTGAAGAGCGCAGACCACAAGATCTTGCGAAGCAACAGCAAGCGATTGCTCTGAGTGAAGTCATGTCACCAGCGGCTGATTGGTACAAGCAACAGTTAAAACAAAACACACGCGCGATTGATTACTTAAAAGGTCGTGGCTTGAGTGGTGAAATCGCTAAGCGATTTAACTTGGGTTACGCACCAGAAGCCTGGCAAGGTTTAGAAGCAGTGTTTGGTTCTTATACGCAAGACTCGATTGCGAATGTTTTGGTTGAAGCTGGCTTGATTATTCAGTCTGAATCAAAACGATACGATCGCTTTCGTGATCGCATCATGTTCCCAATTCGCAATCCTAAGGGTCAGGTGATTGCATTCGGTGGCCGAATCTTAGATGCTGGCGAACCTAAGTATTTAAATTCACCGGAAACACCACTGTTCTCTAAAGGCAATACTTTGTATGGTTTGTTTGAAGCAAGACAAGCCATCAGAGATAAAGGATATGTGATCGTTTGTGAAGGCTACATGGATGTGGTGGCGCTTGCTCAATTGGGCTTTGCTAATGGTGTGGCCACTTTGGGTACAGCGTGTACCGCCAATCACGTCAGAGCGTTGATGCGTCAAACTGATCGCATCATTTTTTCATTCGACGGTGATGCTGCAGGTCAGCGTGCAGCGAAGAGAGCGCTGGAAGCTTGTTTGCCAATGATGGCGGACGACAAAGAAATCAAATTCTTATTTTTGCCAACAGAACACGATCCTGATAGTTTTGTTAGAGAGCGTGGTGCGCCAGCGTTTGAAGAAGCGATTCGCCAAGCGATGCCTTTGTCTTCGTTTTTGATTCAAGTGGCCAATGAAGGTCATGATTGGAATACGCCTGAAGGCAGAGCACAAACTCAACACGCAGCAAAGCCTCTCTTGTTATCGATGCCTGCGATCGCATTAAGAGCGCAATTGATTCGTGAGTTGGCGCAAAGAGTTGGCATTACTCCGGCAGAGCTTGAATCATTTTGTGGATTCAAGCCAGTGGTTGAGCAAAAGCCAATGACGCCTGTCACGAATAATGGATCAGATAAATACATGAGTGGCGCTGGTGCGAATGGCAAAAAACCATGGACCAAAAAAGCACCAGTTTCATCTGGGCCGCCACCCACAGCGCCAACCGATTTGGCAGAGCAAATCTTAAGAATTCTTTTGCAATTCCCATTCTTTGCCAGAACACTTGAACCTGAAGCAAAGCGTCTTATTTTGGCGGCTGCTGAAAAAAGATCAGAAAAGGCCATGGCATTGATGGCTGATTTGATTTTCCAGTGTGAGCAAATGCCATCCAATGTCGGTTTTGCGGTTTTTCAGGAACAATTGGATCGGGCGCCTTTGGCCAAGTCTTATGCCATCCTTCGAGAAAGAATCATGCAAAGTGATTTAACCGAAGATATTGCCAAAGAAGACTTTTATAGCACCCTCAAGAAACTGGAACACATTGATTTAAAAGATCAAATGACCGAAATCGCTGCCAGAATAGCGGCTGGTCAAACCCAGGAAGGCGATGTTGAGCGTTACCGTCAATTAATGACAAAACTCAAATAATCTGGAAAAACTCCATCTCACCGACTATAATACAAGGTTTCCGAATTTCTAATGAAATTCAATAAGTTAGCAGTTCTGTAACTTCTTAGTCTATTAAAGTGAGTGAGTACTAACATTATGCCAGCATCTAAAGCCAAAAAAGTCATTTCTAAGGCAGCTCCTAAAAAAGTAAGCGCAAAACCAGTGGCTAAGAAGCCAGCTGCAAAAGTTGCTAAGCCAGCTCCTAAAAAAGCAGTGGCCAAGCCAGTAGCTAAAAAACCTGCAGCCAAACCAGTGGCCAAGAAGCCTGCTGCGAAACCTGTTGCTAAAAAACCTGTCAAAGCAGCGGCCAAGCCAGTTGCTAAAAAACCTGTAGCCAAACCAGTGGCCAAGAAAGCTGCCGCTAAGCCTGTTGCTAAAAAACCTGTCAAAGCAGTTGCTAAGCCAGCACCTAAAAAAGCTCCAGCAAAGCCTGTAGCTAAAAAAGTCATTGCCAAGGTTCCAGCGAAAGCTGCGAAGCCTGCCAAGCCAGCAGTAAAAACAGCAAAAGAATTAAAAGAAGAAGCTAAATTAGCCAAAGCCTTGGCTAAAGAATTGGCTAAAGCAGAAAAACAGAAAATCGCTGCCGATAAAGCAAAAGAAAAAGAGGCGGTCTTAGCCGCAGCTCTAGATGAGAACGGCGAGCCAATTAAAAAAACACGTGGACGTAAACCGAAGCCAGTAGAGCCGGTTGATCCAAATGTGGATAACCGCACAGATCGTCAAAAAGCACGTGATCGTAAAGCTAAAGAAAAAGCATTGTTGCAAGAGTTCAATGCTCAGAAATTAGGTAGTGAAGAACAGCAAGAGTTGCGTCGCGCCCGATTGAAGCATTTGATCAAGATGGGTAAGTCACGCGGTTACTTAACGCATGGCGAAATCAATGACGTGATGTCAGATGAGATTTCTGATTCTGATTCATTAGAAACATTGATCAGCTTGTTGAGCGACATCAGCATCACTGTTTACGAACAAGCGCCTGATGCAGAAACATTGTTGTTGAATGAGAACGCACCTTCTGCCACAACCGAAGAAGAAGCTGAAGAAGAAGCTGAAGCAGCTTTATCAACCGTTGACTCTGAGTTTGGTAGAACAACCGATCCAGTCCGTATGTACATGCGTGAAATGGGCACGGTTGATCTTTTGACTCGTGAAGGCGAGATTGTTATTGCCAAGAAGATCGAAGCCGGTCTTAAAGAAATGGTGATGGCATTGTCAGCATGCCCTGTGACGATTGTTGAGATTTTGGACAACGTCAAGAAGATTGAAGAAGGTACGATGGAGATTGATGAGTTTGTCGATGGTTTGGTGGATCCAAACGCAGAAGACATTCCAATGACTGCCGTTGAAGAAGAAGAGCCTCTTGAAGATGAAGAAGGTGAAGAGGGTGAAGACGAAGGCGGCGGTGGCGGCGGTGGTAATACTGCGTCTGCTAAGCAGCTTGAAGAGTTAAAGCAACTTTCTCTCGTTAAGTTTGTGGTGATCCGCAATCAATTCGAGAAGATGCGCAAAGCGCATGAGAAAGAGGGCTACAACTCTCCAGCCTACAAAAAAGCACAAGAAGCGATTCGTAATGAATTGATGGGCTTTCGTTTAACGGCCAAGTCTGTAGAAAAACTATGCGACACGATGCGCAAGCAAGTTGATCAAGTGTGGGCATTAGAGCGCGGCTTGGTTCGAGTTCTTGTTGATAAAGTGGGTGTGCCACGTGGTGAAGTTCTAGCAGCTCTACCAAAACAAGCATTGAACTTGAAGTGGTCTTCAATTTTGTTGAAAGATGCCAAGTCTTACGCAGCGATCCTTGAAAGAAATATTCCTGCAATTCAAGAAATCCAACAAAAGTTAATTGATATTCAAAATAACGTTGTCTTGCCACTTCCAGAATTAAAAGAAGTGAACAAGAAGATGAATGAGGGCGAAAAACGTGCTCGTGCTGCTAAACGTGAAATGACTGTTGCTAACTTGCGTTTGGTGATTTCAATTGCTAAGAAGTACACCAACCGTGGTTTGCAGTTCTTGGACTTGATCCAAGAGGGCAACATTGGTTTGATGAAAGCGGTTGATAAGTTTGAATACCGTCGTGGTTATAAGTTCTCAACATACGCAACATGGTGGATTCGTCAGGCTATCACGCGTTCAATCGCTGACCAGGCCCGCACAATCCGTATCCCTGTTCACATGATTGAAACCATCAACAAGATGAACCGTATCAGCCGTCAAATTTTGCAAGAAACAGGTGTCGAGCCTGATGCTGCAACATTGGCGCTGAAGATGGAGATTCCAGAAGACAAGATTCGCAAGATCATGAAGATCGCTAAAGAGCCTATCTCAATGGAAACTCCAATTGGTGATGATGCTGATTCAAACTTGGGCGACTTCATCGAAGACACAAACACTTTAGCTCCGCAAGAAGCTGCTTTGCATGACTCAATGCGTGATGTGGTTAAAGACATCCTTGATTCATTGACACCACGTGAAGCAAAAGTATTGAGAATGCGTTTTGGTATTGAGATGAGCACTGACCATACTTTGGAAGAAGTTGGTAAGCAGTTTGACGTAACGCGTGAGCGTATACGTCAAATTGAAGCAAAAGCTTTGCGTAAAATGCGTCATCCAAGTAGAAGCGACAAACTTAAGAGCTTCTTAGAGGAAGATTAATCCATAAGGGCCCTTAGCTCAGTTGGTTAGAGCAGAGGACTCATAAAATTAAAATTGAGAGCTGATACAGTTTTGCGACATTGGTATAAGCATAGCAAAATTTATCAGCTCTTTTTACATCTACTTTCTTTTTACTCTGTGGCTTTTTGACTACAGCAGTTGGCATTTACAGTCGCGAGAAAAATAAAATGACAGCACACTAGCGTGTATGTCATTACTCAAAGAACTTTTTACACAACAGCACAACGCTGACGATAACGCTGATAAAAAAATAACAGCAGTAGGCGGAAAAGCCAAGCTGTACAAGCGTTCCAGCTCATCTAGTTGGCAGATGCGTTTTAGATTGACTAACGGCAAGTGGCATTCGCAATCTACAAACACAGCAGACTTAGAGCAAGCTAAAGAAAACGCAGAGCGTATCTATCAAACAGCAATGGTTAAAAGTGATATAGGGCTGACGCCAATCACAAAAACATTTAAACAGATTGCTGTGATTGAGTTGGCGAATATGGCTCAAGCATTAGCGAGTGGTAGTGGTAAGAGAACATACAGAGATTACACCTTTGCTATCAACAAATATCTCATTCCCTTCTTTGGCTCTTACACAATTGAAAAAATAACAACAGAGCTAATCAGAGACTTTGAAAGTTGGCGAGTTGCTGTGATGGGCAAAATACCAATGGCTAGTACCAAGCGTAATCATTCTTCTGCTTATATTCGTGTCATTAACTTAGCAAAAGAAAAAGGCATCATAGCTAGTACTGCTGTCGTACCTATGTTGGATAGTAAAGGCGAAAAGAGTAAGCCTCGCCCAGCCTTTAGCGATAGAGAGTTAGATGACTTGCTTGCTTTTATACCTAAGTGGATTGCGATGTCATACGCAGATAGAACACGACAGATGAGAATACTTTGCTACGCATACATTGAGTTTCTTGTTAATACTGGTGTTAGACACGGAACAGAAGCATTGCCTTTGCGTTGGAAGCATTTACAGTGGCATTGGGTAGGTGAGAAGAAGTATTTGCGTATATGGGTCAGTGGAAAAACTGGTCCTCGCTACTTGATTGCTAAGAATGAAGTAATAGCTGTATTAGAAAGACTGATGCGTTGGCAAGAATTGCCTTACACAACATTGGATGAATTGATTGATGATAAGTTAGACAAGCTGATATTTAGAATGCTCACAGGCGAACAGTTAAGCAATATGGAAAACATATTTAGAAACTTAATGAAGCACAGTAAGCTGATGTTTGATAGCGGTGGGCAGCGAAGAACTCTATACAGTCTGCGTCATACCTACGCTACAAGGTCATTGGCTAAAGGAATTGATATACACACGCTAGCTAGACAAATGGGTACTAGCGTACTAATGATTGAGAAACACTACAGCAAAATAACTCCAATGCTAAAAGCTGAGATGCTTGGATAGCTCTTCGTGTAAAGTTATATTAGGAAAATATAATAAAAGGATGAAAGAGATGGAAGATATTGTAATTGGGATGTTAGTGCTACTAATATTGATAGTTATATATTTTTTTCCAACCGCAGTTGCTTATTCACATAACCGTAAAAATAAAGTTGCGATACTTGTATTGAATATATTTTTGGGATGGACTTTTTTTGGTTGGGTTGGTGCTTTAGTGTGGGCGTATATGAAAGATTAATATGGAAAACAAATCAAACTGTTCAAAGATTGTTGTAGTAGGTATTGTCTTAATTGTGGCATCAATATTCTTATCGCCTATTGTCTATGGTGAGTATAGATATCGTAAATGTATTGAATTGGCAGCTGATTTAACTGCTAACTCTCAAGCTCTTAAAGAATTTAAGAATATGTTTGATTACGATGCTGCCTTAAAACTCCAATGTTATGCTGCCGCATTTGGTGAAAAGTAAAGTGTTGTATGCCAAAACTCAACGACACGCACTTACCAGAACGACTGAAGGAAGCTATTAAACAGTTGGAAGAAGGTAAGGAAGTTGAAGCAAAGAAAAATAAAACGCTACTGAATGCTAAACAACAGCAAGCATTGGTGGATGCGTGGGATCAACAACAAGAACTACGCAAACAGCATAAGCCACCTAAGACAGAAGAAGAAAAGCTAAAGATAGGTTGGAAAGATAAGCGTGAAGTGCGTATTGATATCTATAAGCAAGCACTAGCAGAATTAGAAGAAGACATTTTTGATATTCATCTAAAGCAATTAGAAAAAGAACAAGCTAAGGCAACAAAGGCATATTTAAAAGGATACTTTGGTGCTACAGGATTACAAGACAAAGATAGTGCTGGAAAAATTGCTGTAGCAAGAGCTGGATTTACTCCAAACTCTATTAGCGTTAGAGGTGGTAGAGATAAAGAGGTGCGTGATATAGAAGAACAGTTATTGAAACGATTTGAATCTGAAATGACTGAAGAAGAACGCGAACAGCTTGAGTTGTTAAGGGAAACTGAAAAGGCAGAAAGAAAAGGAAAGAAAGTGTAGGTTTAGGTAAAAGCAGACTTTTTAACTATATAAAAAACCTGCTTTTTAATAAACCCTATACCTTGCTACCTCTAAAGCCTTATCTGTATTGGCTTTGAAGGCTATTAAACCAATTCAACAGCACGCCTTTTAATCTCATCATTAGTGTCTATATAAATCATTGTTGTATTGATTGATTTATGTCCAGCCAAACTTGCTAGCACTCTAACACCTACACCTTTGTTAGCTAAGTTCGTAATGAATGTTCGTCGTCCGCTGTGTGATGACGCAGAGCTAATGCCTGCCTTCTTGTATAACCAAAAGAACCACTGTGTCAGTGTATTGGCATTAAAGCCTTCTCTCTTTTCTGTATAAAACAGTGGCTGATGTTTATCTTTAATTCGTCTGTTGCGTAAGTAATTGTCTAGTTCTGTCCGTAGCTTTTCATTTACAAATACCACTCTGCCTACATTACCCTTTGTTTGACTGGCACTTAGTCTTATTTCATTTTTAATAGTACCGTCTTCATTTTGTACATCACTAATAGTTAAGCTAGCTATCTCACCTACTCTCATACCACTATAAAAACTTGTTAGCAGTAATGTTCTATTCCTAATAGCGTATCTGTGTTTGGTTGCGATATAACGCAGTACTTGATCAATTTCATTTTGTGTCAGTGTTTTTGCTTGTGCCATTTTTAGTCCCTCATCAAATAATTTGTTGTTGTTATTGTGTTTTCTTTTATGTCTTATTCCTACCTCTTTATGTCTTTGTAAATCTCTTCCAAAATTCAAAGACTTAGCTCAAAGAACAAAGAAACTAGCAATTTTCTTTGGTTAAAAAGTCTGCTTTTTAATAAACCCCTATCTAATACCGTCTATAAGCTGTTTGTGTGCTTAAGTAGTACTCACATAGCGTATTGCTTGAAATTTCAGCTTATACAGCTGATTTGATGTGTTGCTATTTGTTTTGCTGAAGTACTTATCGTTTTGAAGTGGTGATTTTTGACCTACTACCTAATTTTTAAGCATCACTTAAGTAATACTTAATAGCAATCAACTGCGTTGCTTGCTGTGCTTTCATAAAAGCTATCGCTTTTATTCAGCACATTTTTTTCTTTCTTTAATGATTGATTTTTATATCTTTACTAGGAAGCACAAGCCACGCTTGTTAAGTTAAGCGTGGCTTATAGCTAATCTTTACTGAGGATTAACAACTGATATACACACAACTTGAATTAACAAGATAAGGTAGGTTTTGCTATCACCTTTTAAGTGTTCGTCTAACGCAACACTTCCACAGCGTATATCAGTAGCTTTGTGGAGTGTTTGTGGGTTTAATTGTGGCAGTCCCACTCACTTTCAGCCTATACATTCGTATTTGCCTACATTCACTTATTACTAAGCTACCAACTATTACATCTTCACAAACGGTACTATCACAAAGGGATGTCGTTTAAGCATCTAGCTAAAAGCTAGGTAGTGTGAAAAAGCGAATAATGAGTAATTCGTTTGCGTACCGTCTCACATCAGAACGGATTAACAGCACAATAACAATCAGCGTGCCAACTTTTATGCCTCATTTGTACATTTATTTATCTAAACCAAATAAAACATATTAATTTCTGACTATTTATTAGGTAATAGGCTGTAGAGGTAGTCCAAATAGGGCTCTGAAGCTACTGTAGATATAGGGTTTAACAAAAAGCAGGTTTTTTTAGTGGTTAAAAAGTCTGCTTTTACATAAACCTATACCTAATAACCTAAAAGGAGTGGTAGATGAGTACATTAGACGCACTAAAGCTAGTAGCTGTAAAAAAGCCTACACATACACCTACAGTAGTAATACGCAGACAAAAGCTAGCAAGTAAGGTTTGGGAACAGATACAGCTAGCTAAAAGTCAAATTGAAGGCACGCAGTTTGTAGTCAAAAAGTTCCGTAGCTTTACTGACAAAGAAAGTGGATTACGCAAACAAGTTGAAATGCCTAAACGCTTACGCGAATGGTGGTTTAAGAATGAACAAGGTAAGGTTTGCGTTGCTATCAAATACGGTACTAGAGTATTAGAGCTGGCAAAAGGCAAACACAGTATTGAAGTGACTAGTGCTGATGATTTAATTAAAGCGCTTGAACTAGTCAAGCAAGCTGTTGAACTTGGAGAACTTGATCAACAGCTTGAACAAGCTAGTGGTAGTGTTAGAAAAAGTTTTAGGAAGTGAGAAGTGTTAAACGCATACAGCTTAAATAACTGTATGCGTTTCTTTGAATTCAAAACTATCAAACCACTCACTCCGCAACAACAGCGTATCAAATCATTACAAACGCAGAAGGATAATGTCAGCAAGCAGTTGAAAGCAGAACGAAACAGACAGAAGATACAGAGGGCACAGCAGACAATTCAGTCTGTCATCCATCAAAAGTAGCTACACAGTTTTTCAAACACTAACTACTTTTCGCCAACCCCACTTGATTTTTAACCATTGATAGCTATTGATTAACTCATTGAATTTATTAGCCTTTGATAAATCTATATCTTTTTAATTCAAAGAGGAGTACGCTGTGTGGGCAATATTCTCTTTTTCAACTTTTTTAAGTACTCCTCGTACGCCTCACACTAATCTGTGGGGTTTTTTTTATTCATCAAATTAATAACCAATCGTTTGAACCAAAATCACACGGTTTTAGGTGGTTTTCATAAAGTTTTTATTTTTTTTACTGTGGGGATGAGAGGCATAGCTGAAATGCCTTTTAGATGCTAGGTTTAACTAAACACACGATTTTAATATTTTTAAGTGATGCTAAAATGTAAGGAGATGGAGGTAATTATGAAAAAAATCATTTTTTCTTTAACATTATTGTTTAGCTTAGTGGTTGGTTATAGCTTAAATGCTGTGGCTGATTACGTGGGGGCATCATCATTCCCAACATTAAAAACAGTTGTTGATGTTATTAAAAATGGCAAAGATGATCAGCTTGCTGTTTTGAATGGATACATCATTAAAAAAGTTGGTAATGAGAAATACATATTCAAAGATTCCACTGGTGAAATTAGAATTGAGATAGATAAAAAAAGAATGCCAACGCAATCGTTTGATGAAAAAACTAAAGTTGAGATAACTGGTGAAGTTGAAAAAGAATTTTTACATTCTGTAGAAATTGATGTTGATTCAATCAAATTTATTAAAAATTAATTACCATTACTCATCATTACAATAGCGTTTATTAAATTTAAACAAGCTAAAACAAAATGCGTCATCCAAGCAGAAGCGACAAGCTTAAGAGCTTCTTAGAGGAAGATTAATCCATAAGGGCCCTTAGCTCAGTTGGTTAGAGCAGAGGACTCATAATCCTTTGGTCCGCGGTTCAAGTCCGCGAGGGCCCACCAGTCGTAACGAACCCTCATCAGCAATGATGGGGGTTTTGATTTTTTTGTAGGCCTTCCTTTTAAGACATAATTCACCTATCAGTAGTTTTAACCAATAACTAATAAGAGACACATATGAACACACTAGATGCTATCCGCCAAAGAAGAGCGATCAAGCACTTTGATCCAGCTCATCAATTCAGCAAAGAAGAAACTCAGCAATTGATCGAATTGGCGATGCAAGCCCCATCTTCATTCAATATCCAACACTGGCGTTTGGTGAATGTCACTGATAAAGCTCTAAGAGTTCAGCTACGCGCTGCTGCTCATGATCAAGCTCAAGTCACGGATGCATCATTACTGTTTGTGATTGCTGTGGATATCAAAGCGTGGAGCAAAGATCCTGCCAGATATTGGGTCAATGCACCTAAGGAAGCACAAGATATCTTGGTGCCATGGATCAATCCTTTTTACTCAGCCGATGAGCAGTTACAGCGTGATGAGGCCATGAGATCTGCTGGCATTTTGCTGCAAACCATGATGTTGGCGGCTAAAGGCATGGGGTATGACTCTTGCCCAATGGTTGGCTTTGATTTTAAGAAGGTTGCTGAATTGATTCATTTGCCAAAAGACTTTGCTTTGGCTGCGATGTTGCCAATTGGTAAGGCCGTCAAACCTGCCTGGCCAAAACCTGGCTTTATTCCACAATCAGAAATGATTGTTGAAAATCGTTTCTAAACGTCATTTGCATCCATTTATTTTTATTTAGAATCTTCTTAACCTATGAATACGACTTATAACGGACGCCTCACTTCACTTTCTCATGGTGGGGGCTGTGGTTGCAAAATAGCCCCTGGCGTTTTGAAAGAGATTTTGAAGGCTTCACCAGTAGGAAGTATTCCAGCAGAGTTGTTGGTTGGTTCTGATAACAATGAAGATGCTGCTGTTTATCAAATCAATGAGCATCAAGCGATTGTGGCAACCACTGATTTCTTCATGCCCATTGTTGATGACCCATATGAATTCGGCAGAATTGCAGCCACAAATGCCATTTCAGATATTTATGCCATGGGTGCGCAGCCTATCTTTGCACTTGCATTACTTGGTATGCCTATCAATGTATTGCCGATGGATGTGATTCAGAAAATCACATCGGGTGGCGAGTCTGTCTGTAAAGAGGCTGGCATCATGATCGCGGGTGGTCACTCAATTGATACTGTGGAGCCTATTTATGGCTTGGTGGTGGTTGGCATTGTTGATCCCAAGAAGCTCAAAAGAAACAATGCCGCCCAAGCAGGTGACAAGATTATTTTAAGCAAGCCTTTGGGCGTTGGCATCTTATCGGCTGCACTTAAAAAAGAAGTTTTGTCTGGCGCTGGTTATCAGCAGATGATTCAACTGACCACGCAATTGAATAAGCCCGGTGCCAGCTTGGCAGAAGCCGCGGGTGTTCATGCATTGACAGATGTGACTGGCTTTGGTTTGGCGGGACATCTTTTAGAAATATCACGCGGATCAAAATTACAAGCTCAAATCAACTGGAAAGATATTCCGGTGATTGAAGAGGCTGCCACACTTGTGCAAAAAGATATCTTCACCGGAGCATCGACTCGTAATTGGGCTGCTTATGGTCATGAGGTTGAGTTGGCCAGCGATATGGCTGCTTGGCAAAAAAATCTACTCACAGATCCGCAAACCAGTGGTGGCTTGCTTATTTCTTGCGCTCCTGAAGCAGAGCAGGAAGTTTTATCAGTTTTGCAAACAGCAGGGTTTTCAAATTCCAAAACCATCGGCACTTTCACGGTAGGTTCAGGTTTATCAGTTTCATGAATAAAAAGACTTTGCTGACCGGGCTTTGTCTTTTGATCTTCACATTCTTTGAGTTAACGGTCGTCATTCTGGATGTTGGTTTGATGGCGGTTGCTTTTGCTATTCCAGCCTTGATTGGTTATGTCCTCAAGCCTCAGTTTGGAGATTTGGTTTATTTACTGTTTCTGGCCGCTGGTATTGCAGGCGTGGCCGTGGTCTTTGTTTATCGAAAGCAATCACAGGCTTACTTTAGAAGAACATTGGGTCAGCGCTCAGAAGAATTGATTGAAAAACTGAGACTGAGTCGATGGTTCAAGGATATTTCTCAATAAGTGACAGTGTTGGCAAAACCTCCAATTAGGTATAGGATGAAAGATCAACTATCCATAGGAGATCGCGATGTCAGGACAACATGAATTCATGAAGTGGCAACAAGAGCGTGCCAAAGAACTTTTTTCTCTATCTCATCGACTGTTAGAGACTGCCAAAGAGCTTGGCGAACATCAGGTCACTGAAATCAAGGCAAGCATGGAGCATGCCAAGTCTTATGCCAAGCAAGCAGCTACCAATGATGTGGCCAAGCTAAAGGCTTTGCAGGAGCAGTTTTCTGAAGATGCCATGGCTCGCATGACAAGTTATCAAAAGAAAATCAAAGGTCTTTTGAAATCCATGGAAGATGAAGCGGCCGATGAGGTTGAAAAGCATCTCAATAAAGCTCGCTCAGCCATGGAAGATTGGTTAAAAACTGCCAGCAAGAACTTGCCAGCAGGTTCAGACAAGTTCACGGATATTGTGCGTGATGTGTCGGATGCTGGTCATAAGGTCTTAAAAGAAGGTCGGAAGATGGCCAAGCAAGCTGCGGAAGCTGCAGAACATGGCTTCGCTAATTTAGAAAAAATGGCTCATGACGCTGGTAAAAAGTTATCGCCTCCTGCGGGCAAAAAACCAGTTGCTAAGAAAGCAGTTAAAACGGCTGCTAAAAAGGTCGTTAGAAAGACGGCTACAAAGACTGCAAGGAAGTCAGCAAAGTCTTGATTTGCCGGTGTTTTAGATCTTAAAAAGCCATGCAGATGCATGGCTTTTTATTTATCAAATTCAAGGAATGCTCCTCTATAATTCGCGAATTAATCAGTTTCAATACAAAGGTTAACTATGTTGCTTTGGTTGGTTGCAATTTATTTATTGGCATCAATTGCGATTGGTCTCTTAAGTGCCAGAAAAGTCCACAACGCCAAGGACTACATCACAGCTGGACGTAACTTACCTTTGCCCATGGTGCTTGCCATGGTCTTTGCCACTTGGTTTGGTGCTGAAACTGTTCTAGGTATTTCTGCCACATTTTTAGAGGGTGGCTTTCGCGGATTGATCTCTGATCCTTTGGGCGCATCTATCTGCTTGGTTATTTTTGGTTTGATTTTTGCCAGACCCCTTTACCGCATGAACTTGCTCACCTTGGGTGACTTTTTCAGAATCAGATACAACAAACAAACAGAAATGATTCTGTCACTGTGCATTGTTATTTCTTATTTGGGCTGGGTCGCAGCACAGGTCACTGCTTTAGGTCTTGTGTTCAATGTATTGTCATACGACGCGGTTTCTCAAACACAAGGGATGTTGATTGGTGCAGCCGTGGTTTTGTTGTACACCTTATTCGGTGGCATGTGGTCGGTGGCCATCACCACCTTTGTGCAAATGATTGTGATCGTGATTGGCTTACTGGCGGTCTCTTGGATGGCTGGAGATATGGCGGGTGGCTTTGATAAGGTGATCAGCAGTGCAGCCGCCGCAGGCAAGTTTGAGTTCTTGCCAAGATTGGAGTGGGTCGACATGATTGCTTGGATTGCCGCATTGTGTACGATGGCTTTAGGTTCAATACCCCAGCAAGATGTATTTGCCAGAGTCAACTCATCTAAAAATGAACGTGTTGCGGTGTGGGGAACCACATTGGGTGGCACTCATATTTCTTCTTCGCTGCCGTGCCATTGTTCTTGGCTTACTCAGCCACGATGATTGATCCTGATTTGGTCGCAAGATATCTTGGTAAAGATTCTCAGTTGATTTTGCCAATGTTCATTTTGGAAAAAATGCCCTTCCTCATTCAAGTCATTTTCTTTGGTGCACTGCTATCAGTGATCATGAGTACAGCATCAGGAACTTTGTTGGCGCCTTCAGTGACTTTTTCAGAAAACATTCTGAAGTCAGTAGTGCCGCACATGAGTGACAAGCAATTTTTATGGGCAACCAAACTAACCGTGGCTTGTTTTGCGTGCATTGTGACGTTTTATGCGATTTATACGGATGCATCGATTCACACCATGGTTGAGCATGCTTACCGCATCACTTTGGCCGGTGCTTTTGTGCCTTTAGCAGCAGGGTTGTTCTGGAAAAAAGCGAGCAATTTAGGCGCAGCTCTTGCTATCACCTTTGGTTTGGGTGTATGGTTACTATTAGAGTTCACGAACGCTGAATTGTTGGTTGAGCCACATTTATTGGGTTTGGTGGCTAGCGCGTTTGGTATGTTGATTGGTGCTTACTTAGTGCCAAATAAGCAAGACTTCGACCAAGTAAAAATGGGGCAATGAATCACTGAATGAGGCACTGAATGAAAAAACTATTACTACTGAGTGCCATCTTCTTATCAGCCTGCCAATTAGGTCATAAGGACGAGGCGTCCAAAATAATGGGGGACACTCATTGGACCCTGGAGTTCACATTACTCAAAAAGAATAAGCCGGCTGAAATTAAAACGTATCAATTTGAGTCACGCATGGATTGTTTTAACACCATGTACAGAATGCAAGAAGAGGCGAAGAAGGTTCGCAATCAAACCGGTGGCGGTCTTTGTTACAAGTTGTTTGCTGATGGCCAAGAGCGCACCAGCAATGATGTTCTATCGAGATATTAAAGACTCACTCTAGAGTATTTAAAGGCTATTGCTTGGCTTGATCAGATCTTTGCGTTGATAGCCTAATTTCTCAGCTTTGACCAAAAGCGCTTCTTCTAACTTTGGATCCAGTTGTTTTTGTCTGGCCAAAATCCAAAAATACTTGCCTGCTGGTTCACCGACCAACACCCAAGAATAATCTTCTGCCAGATCAATTACCCAGTAATCCCCATAAAAAGGTCTGAAGAAAGACACTTTGAGTTGAGAGTTATTGGAGCCTGGAACTACCTTAGCGATACCATTGGCTACCTTAGAGCCGTCCTTTTTAAGGCAGGTATTAAGAACGCTGACATTGCCGTCATCTCTCATGGCATATTGAGCAGAGACAGTCACGCAGTCAGTACCCTCGAACCAATTGGGCAGGCGGTAGATTTCATACCAAGTGCCAAGGTAGCGATTCAAGTCAACAGCACTGACGCTTTTTAAAGGGCTGCTTGATTGACGATAAACCGCTTGATTGGCGCAAGCGCTTAAAATGAAAACGCTCGTGATTGAGATAAAGAAAAGATAAATGTATTTACGCATAATGACATCGTAAACTAAATTGATACACACATGAAAATTCGTATTTGGGATCTACCTCTAAGATTATTTCACTGGCTGTTAGTTATGGCAGTGATCGGTAGTTTTGTGTCTGTCAAATTAGGCGGTAATGCCATGATTTGGCACGGCCGTTTTGGTTATCTTGTTTTAGCTTTGATTGCCTTCAGACTCGTTTGGGGTTTTGTGGGCACGCATCATGCGCGGTTTGGACAATTTATCAAGTCTCCTAAAGCCATCTTGTCCTATCTCAAGAATCCATCTGAAACACCTGGCCACAGCCCAATGGGAGCGGTTTCTGTTCTTGTATTGCTTGCTTTATTTTTGGCTCAAGCCTTGGCAGGCTTATTTGCAACTGATGACATTGCCTTTGATGGACCGCTCGCTAAATATGTAGCTTCTGCGTGGGTAGAGCTTTTGACTTCATTTCATCGTTGGAATGAATGGGTGCTGCTGGCTTTGGTGGGGGTGCACGTTAGTGCGATTCTGTATTACAAATATGCCAAGAGAATCAATCTGACTTCTGCGATGATCACGGGTGATAAAGAATTGGGAGATGCTGCTATGGTGCCTTTGATTCAGGACGACTCAAAGGTGAGAGTCAAAGCGATGGCCATTTTGATCGCCATCGCTTTGATCATGTATTACTTCTTACGATAGTTATCGTGACAGGCTTTACAAGATTTACCTGCTTCACCAAACGCTTTTTTAATCATATCTAGATTGCCGGACTGAGCTGCTGTGTTTAATTCAGCCACAGCTTTTTGCATTTTCTCGCTACCAGCTTTGAACTTGTCCATTTCTTTCCAGATTTCAGGCAATGATTTACCGCCTTCTGTGCCTGGGCCAAATGCTTGCCATGGAAGGTGAGCCAAGCTAGCGACTACTGCTGCGTTTGCAGCAACTTCTTTTTTATCAAATGGCTTTTCACCTTTAACAACAGCACCAATTCTGGAGAAATGGTTGCCCATCACCGTAAAGGTTGCCGCACGGTACTTGATGGCATCTTCAGTTTTAGCAAATTGAGCATGAGCCATGCCGGGTGCTAATAGTGAGAGCAATACACCTGCTACTAAGATCGGTTGTTTCATGGATATCTCCTGAGTTATTAAAAAATGAAACGAAGTGGAACAAGTAAAGTATCTAAGAGCCAGTAAGTTGCAGACATCACTGGCCGCATCCAAAGACTGCTGATCACGCCAGTGACCACCAGGCCTAAAACAATGAAAAAGCCCCAAGGTTCAATTCTTGAAACCATCGCAGCCTGTTTCCAAGGTAACACGCCTACTAAAATTCTTCCACCGTCTAGTGGTGGAAGAGGGAACAAGTTAAAGGCAAACATTACCACGTTGACCAATACACCCGCTTGACACATTTCTAGAAAGAAACGCTCGGTGAGTGATACCTTGACCAAGAGCAAATACATGATGGCCCAAAAAATGGCCTGAATCAAATTCGATCCTGGGCCTGCCAGAGCCACCCAAATCATGTCTTTCTTAGGATGTCTTAAATTACCAAAGCGCACTGGAACTGGTTTGGCGTAACCAAATAAGAAAGTTCCAGCTGTGGCAAAGTAAAGTAATAGAGGCACGGCGATCGTGCCCATTGGATCAATGTGTTTGATGGGGTTGAGTGTGACCCTCCCTAAAGCATAGGCTGTGTTATCGCCGAGTTTCTTGGCGGCATAACCGTGTGCCGCTTCATGCAAGGTGATCGCAAAAATAACCGGTATCGCATAAATAGCGACTGTCTGAATGATGTTTGCAATATCCATTAGGCGACCGCCACAATATCGTAACCAGCATCAACAATGGCTTCGCTCAAAGTTGCACGCTCGAGGTTGCTTGTCACTGCTACTGTTTGTTTAGGGATGTCTGTATCAACCGTTGCTTGAGGGTCGAGTTCAGTAATGGCTTTTGTGATGGCCTGTGTGCAATGACCGCAGTTCATGCCTTTAACGGTAAAAATGAATGTCATATTTTTTGTAGTTTCCTAATATAAGGAGGACAATCTATGTGAATCTTAACTTATTCCATTATGGAGCTTATGAGTCAATTAGTCACCTTAAACATACGCGGCATGACATGCGCCTCATGTGTGGCTAGGCTTGAAAAATCATTATCGAAAGTTGCTGGGGTTGATGCTGCCAGCGTTAATTTGGCAACTGAAAAAGCTCAGATCAGGGTCAATCAAGAACCTCAAATCATCACCAGTCTTTTGATCACTGCAGTTGAAAAAGCAGGATTTGAGGCGAGTGTCTTTAGTCGCCAAACAATAAATCCAAACTCAACAAACACCAAACTAAGCAAGATCATTGATTTGCATGGTAAGGGCGCTGTTATGTTGGCCATCGCACTGTCTCTGCCATTGATTGCTCCGATGTTACTCATGCCCTTTGGGATTCATTGGATGTTACCAGCGTGGGTGCAGTTCTTGTTAGCCAGTCCTGTGCAGTTTGTTTTGGGCTCTCGTTTTTATGTGGCTGGCTTTAAAGCATTGCGCATGGGCTCAGGCAATATGGACTTGTTGGTCGCGCTTGGCACGACAGCTGCTTATGGTTTGAGTATTTACACCTGGTACTTATCAGACTGGGGTCGAAGTTATGAGCCGCATGAACTTTATTTTGAAAGTTCTGCCGTGGTGATTTCTTTGGTGATGTTGGGCAAGTGGCTAGAGGCCAGAGCTAAAAAAGAAACCACTGCGGCCATCACGGCTCTGCAATCTTTGTGGCCTGATCAAGCCAAGCTCTTGCGTCAGCGTGATTTAAACCAATTGGATTACGAGCATTTACCCATTGCACAAATATTGCCCGGTGATTGGGTCTTGGTTTTGCCTGGTGAGCGCATTCCGGTCGATGGCTTGGTGATCGAGGGTCTCAGTGAAATTGATGAATCGATGTTGACTGGTGAATCGAAGTTGCTTGAAAAAGAAAAAGATTCAACTGTGATTGGTGGCTCATTGAACGGCTCTGGGCGATTGATCATTCAGGCAACTGGCATTGGTGAGTCAAGCGTCTTAGCCAAGATGATTACTTTGGTTGAAAATGCCCAAGCTGAAAAAGCGCCCATCCAACGATTGGTGGATCAGGTCAGCGCTTGGTTTGTGCCGACGGTGGTTTTGATTGCCGTGCTTAACTTTTCAGTTCATGCGCTGATCTTGGGTGATTTTCAGAATGCTCTGTTGTATTCAGTAGCAATTTTGGTGATTGCTTGTCCTTGTGCTTTAGGTTTAGCAACACCCGTGGCTATCATGGCCGGTACTGGAGTGGCTGCAAAGTTTGGCATTTTGATCAAAGATGCAGAGGCCCTTGAGTTAGCTCACCGCATCAACACTGTGGCCTTTGATAAAACTGGCACATTAACGCTGGGTAAACCGAGCGTTAAAAATTTCCATAACTTCAGTACTGCAGAAGATCAGCAAATCCATGCCTTGGCCTTGGGTTTGCAAATGGGTAGTGAACATCCTTTGGCAAAAGCCATGATTCAGTTTGGTGAGCAGCATCAGGTGAATGCAGAAGGCTATGGCGCAGTTCTTGCCAACGTGGGTAAGGGCATTGAAGGTCAATGCTTGACTGGTTCTTATCAAGGTAAAACCATCGCCTTTGTGAGCTTTCATGCAATCAAGGAGCATGCTTCTGAGCAAATGCAGGTGGTTGCAATCAATGAATTAAATCTTGGTCACAGTGTTTCTTGTTTGGTCGATGTGACGGATGCATCCAATCATTTGATTTTGGCACTTTATTCGTTTGGGGATGAATTAAAGCCAGGTGTGAGTGAAGCGATTCAACGCCTCAAATCAATGAATATTAAAACGGTGATGATTTCTGGTGATAACCAACTGGTCGCTGATTTACTTGCTAAGACCATTGGCATCGATGAAGTGTATGCACAAGTATTGCCTGCAGAAAAAGCCGCCATCATTGAATCTTTAAAGGCGAGCAATGGGCGCAGTTATGTAGCCATGGTGGGTGATGGGGTGAACGATGCGCCTGCCCTGGCGGTTGCTGATGTTGGCATTGCCGTATCTACTGGAACGGATATTGCTATGCATGCCGCGAGTATCACTCTCATGCGTGGTGATCCTGCTCTGGTGCCTGATGCGATTCAGATATCCACCAAAACCTGGCAGAAAATAAAGCAAAACTTATTCTGGGCTTTTGTTTATAACTTGATTGGTATTCCACTGGCTGCGCTAGGATATTTGACTCCTATGATCGCGGGAGCTGCGATGGCAGCATCAAGTGTGAGTGTGGTGGGTAATGCTTTACTACTTAGGAAATGGTCTAGGCCCAAACCCTGATTACTCAGAATTTGGGCCTAGATGTATGACTTAAAAACTTTCGAACTAACTTATTTAGTTATTTAGTGATTTGCTAGCTTACTTACCAACGTAAGTGTTTAAGTTAATACCTTCTTTGGTCATGATCCGAGCTACCACTGGTAAAGCGGCAATTGCTGCGGCATAACGTTGATACTGAGGGTAGTTAGCTGGGTTGATGCCAGCCATACCTGCCCAGCGAATGAAGGCAACAGCATAAAGATCTGCTGGGCTCAATTGATTGCCGCAAATGAATGAGCGACCATCTGCTACTAATTTATCAATTTCAATCAATTGCGTTTTGAACATTTCCAATGCCATCGCTTTAACACCGTCTTTACCTGCTTCATCACCAAAGCGCTCAGATCTGAACACTCGCGTGAAAGTTGGGTGAACCGTGTTATTCATCCAAACAAACATGGACAAAGCTTGCGCCTTCTCCATTGGATCAGCTGGGAATATCTTGGCTTCTGGGAATGCTTCGTTCAAGAAGTTTGTGATTGCTACTACTTGGGTCACTAATTGACCATCCACAATCAATGCAGGCACTTGGCTTCTTGGATTGATTGCTTGGTACTCAGGTTTTAGATGTTCGCCGGTGCGCAAAGTGATCATGGTCGATGAGAAATCTTGACCTTTGCTTTCTTTGACCAATTCAAGCATCACGTGAGGAACGAAAGAGCAGGTTCCTGGGCAGTAGTACAAATGCAAATTCATTCTTGATCCCCTTTTTTGTTGTAGTCTTGAGTATAGACTTAATCAAAAATACATGAATCCTCAAGAACTCAATTCTCTGCATCTACGCAGCCGCCTGATTCGGCAACCCCATGAGCACAAAGGCCATGCCGGTAAGGTCTTGATCATTGGTGGTGCCCCTGGCATGGCCGGGTCTATTTTGTTGTCTGGGCGTGCGGCGCTGCATGCCGGTGCTGGCTGGGTGATGATTGGCTTTTTGGATGAGCACGCTATAGCCGTGCTTTCAGAGCAACCTGAATTGATGTTGTGTCATGCATCAAGAGAAATGATGGCGCAGGCCCAAGCCGATGTGTTGGCGATTGGTCCAGGTTTAGGCCAAAGCGCGCAAGCTCGCGATTTATTGAGTGATGCCTTGCAGTCTTCTGCTTTGTTGATCATTGATGCTGATGGTCTTAATTTAATCGCGGGTGATGCTGAACTCATGAAGCAACTTAAGAGTCGCCCCACGTTGAGCACGGTGATAACACCTCACCCAGGTGAGGCAGCCAAATTACTCAACACCACCGCTGAGCAAGTACAAATTAATCGACCATTGGCAATTGATCAACTCGTCGCATTGACGGGGGCCATCGTGGTTCTCAAAGGTCAACATACTTTGATCAAATCTCCTCAATTCAATGAACCCACTCAGATGTGTCTTAAGGGTCACCCTGGGATGGGGGTTGCTGGCATGGGGGATGTGTTGACTGGGGTGATTGCGGCCATCGTGAGCCAGGGGATTAAGCATCAGATCAACCCATTTGAGGCCAGTTGCCTGGCGGTAGAGCTTCATGCTGCTGCGGCAGACAGTCTTTTAAATCAAGGTGTTGGACCAATTGGCTTGACACCATTAGAAGTCATCAAAGAGATACGAAATTTGATAAATATCAAATAAGAAGGATTTTTCATGGATAATACGGTTTATAGCTAATATTTTGATGAGGGAGCTTTAAATGAACGAATGGCACACCGAAAGTAAAGAGGATATCAATAAGAAAATCATCACTTTGATTGTGATGTTAGCTGCCGCTACATGTTTGGCAATTTTGTTCGCTTTGGCTGCTGCGCACATCGGTTACGTTCTGTAATCAAAATAAGTTTTTAAAAAAGCTGCCTTGGGAGACCTTGGCAGCTTTTTTATTTGCTCTTTTTTTATTTATTTTCTTTTTACTTGATTACTTGATTACTTGTTTATTTCATTTGATCAAGTAACTCAGGCAAGAAGAATTCACTGATCAGAATGGGGTGGCCTCTGAGTTGATAGAGGCTTCTTCTTCCCCAGCCTAAGCCAGGTATCTCGGTGATTTCTCGCAACAGAATCGGCGCTTTGCCTTTTTTAAACAGCACTTCGCCTAATGGCTTGCTGCCAAGCTGCAAGACATCACGATTGACACCTGTAGAACTGCTAGTGGGTAAAACGCTGCGAGCAAAAACAACTGGAACATCATTGACGCATAGATACACTTCTCGGATACGACAGCGGCGAATGAAATTTCCAAATAGAGCTACTTCATCATCTAGCAAGCATTGCCTGCAATCGCTTAAAACCTCAACAGTGACTGTTGATTGGGTTTTTTCTGCAATGAGTTGTGTGAGGGAATGAGAGTTGCTCAACCAGTCTTGCCAGACCAACGGTGCTGCATGCAGCACCGTGTGATCAAGATTCAACCAAGACTGGCGAAGCTTTTTCATTTAAGCAAATGAGCGCTTTTGACCTGTTGGTTTACCGCCACCAAATTTAGGACCTGAAGAAGGCTTGCCTGAACCTGCAAACTTAGGACCAGCTGGCTTGGCAAAATGATTCTGCTTGAATGTTTTACCTTCGCCCTGACCTTGACCGAAACTTTGTCCTTGGCGATTTGAAGCATTGCTAGCACCTTTACCACCAAAAGATCTGCCTGGGCGACCAGCACCTGGACGGTGTGATGGCTTGCGTGATTTTTCTTGTGGCTCAAGTCCAGGAATCACTTCAGCTTGTAATGGCTGTTGTGTGTACTGTTCAATCGCACGAATTTTTGAGCGATCGCGATGTTCAGCCAAAGTGATAGCAACACCACTGCGTCCCGCACGGCCTGTACGACCGATACGATGAACATAATCTTCAGCTTTCATTGGTAAGCCAAAGTTAATCACGTGTGTAATCGTTGGCACATCAATACCACGGGCAGCCACATCAGTTGCTACCAAGATACGAGTTTGACCTTTGCGCAATGATTGCAAGCGACGATTACGAACTGCTTGAGGCATCGCACCGTGAAGTGCTGTTGCTTCGTGTCCATCAGCGCGCAATGAATCAGCAATTGATTCACTGTCTACTTGAGTGCTGGCAAATACAACAGCTTGTTCCATGGTTGGATCTGATAACCAGTGACTTAACAACTTGTGCTTGTGAGCAACGCTATCCGCCCAATGCAATGTTTGAGAAATGTTTTCATGTTTGTCATGAGCGCTGGCCAATTCAATACGACCAGGATTATTCATGAGGCTTGTGGCCAATTGCATGATGCGCGGAGCAAATGTTGCTGAGAACATCAATGTTTGACCACGATCTGAACACAATTGATGAATGGCTTCGATGTCGTCTTGGAAACCAAGATCCAACATGCGATCTGCTTCGTCAACAATCATGCATTTCACTTTATCTAAGCGAATTGCGCGGCTGTTGCTCAAGTCCAAAAGACGACCAGGTGTAGCAACAACTAGATTGGCACCTTTGATTTGAGAAATTTGTTTACCGTAAGGCATACCACCCATGATGGTTGCAATGCGGATACCGCGAGCAAACTTCACCAAATTGATGGCGTCTGCAGTGACTTGCTGTGCAAGTTCGCGTGTTGGGCATAAAACCAATACTTGTGGCTCAGCACGACCTGGAACAGGTTTGCCATTTGGATTGGCCGCTAGTAATTGATTCAATAAAGGCAATAAGAAAGCAGCTGTTTTTCCGCTACCTGTTTGGCTACTTACCATCCAGTCACCACCGATTAAGGCAGCAGGGATCACTTTTTCTTGTACAGGAGTAGCCTGTGTATAGCCAAGAGCTTCAGTTGCTTGAAGTAGGGGTTGGGCTAAGCCCAGTTCTTTAAAACTAATAGTCATAGTCACGCACATCCCTTCGGAGGGATGTCCTTTCTGTGGTTTGGTCAATTAAGGCATCGACCAACAGACAAACAAAAAGGCATGATGTTCTTAAATTCAGAACTCTGGCTGGGGGCGATGTTTCATACTACGAAATAGATTATGCCACACTTCATGATTAATTGTTGCGTCGCGGAATAAAAAACGGGGGCAAGCCCCCGTTAAGTTCTGATTTTGTTGATTAATTATTTCATTATTGGAAGTAATGGCACGATTAACAGAGCCACAATGTTAATGATCTTGATAAGTGGATTAATGGCTGGGCCAGCTGTATCTTTGTAAGGGTCACCAACGGTGTCACCAGTCACAGCTGATTTATGAGCCTCTGATCCTTTCCCACCAAAATGACCATCTTCAATATATTTTTTAGCGTTATCCCAAGCTCCACCACCAGTGCACATTGAAATAGCCACAAACAAACCAGTGATGATGGTGCCCATCAATAGACCGCCCAGTGCCGCTGGTCCCAGTAATAGACCAACCAAAATAGGAGCCACTACAGGTAAAAGTGATGGGACGATCATTTCTTTGATCGCAGCAGTGGTCAGCATATCGACGGCTTTGCCGTATTCAGGTTTGCCACTACCATCCATGATGCCTGGGATTTCTCTGAATTGGCGACGCACTTCTTCAACCACTGCACCAGCACTTCGACCCACAGCTTCCATGGCCATAGCACCAAATAGATACGGAATTAAGCCACCAAGGAACAGCCCAATGATCACCATGTGGTTTGATAAGTCGAATGTGATGTGATGACCTGCGGTTTCTAATGCGTGCGTATAGTCAGCAAATAAAACCAAAGCGGCTAAACCAGCAGAACCAATTGCATAACCCTTGGTCACGGCTTTGGTTGTATTACCAACAGCATCCAATGGGTCAGTGATATCACGCACAGAGTCTGGTAAGTCAGCCATCTCTGCAATACCACCAGCATTGTCTGTGATCGGGCCATAAGCATCTAAAGCCACAACAATGCCAGCCATTGAAAGCATCGCTGTTGCAGCCACTGCAATACCGTAGATACCAGCTAATGCATAAGCTATGTATATCGCTGAGCAAATAAATAAAACTGGCCATGCTGTTGATTTCATCGAAATACCAAGACCAGCAATAATATTTGTGCCATGACCTTTGGTGGATGCTTCAGCAATGTGTTGAACTGGTTTGAAGTTTGTGCCTGTGTAATATTCAGTTATCCAAACCAATACACCTGTTAGTAAAAGACCAACAACTGTTGCTCCAAATAAACGCATTTGACTGCCAGCAGCCCCTAAAACATCATCGGGTATTAACCATGTTGTGACAAAATAAAAGGCAATAAGTGAAAGAGCGCCGGCAATAAATAAACCTTTGTATAGTGCTGGCATAACGTTTTTCATACCAGGTGTGGCTTTAACAAAGCTACAACCAATAATAGATGCAATGATTGATACGCCACCTAGAACCAAGGGATAAATCACTGCTTCAACAGCAGCTGATTTAATCATCAATGCACCAAGTACCATCGTGGCGATGATGGTCACAGCATAAGTTTCAAATAGATCAGCTGCCATACCTGCACAGTCACCGACGTTGTCACCCACATTGTCGGCAATAACCGCTGGATTACGAGGATCATCTTCCGGAATACCTGCTTCTACCTTACCAACTAGGTCGGCACCTACGTCTGCACCCTTGGTGAAAATGCCTCCTCCTAATCTTGCAAAAATTGATATCAGTGAAGAGCCAAATGCCAATCCCATTAATGGTTTTAACAATACATCTAAGCTTGACGTGGTGTTTTGACTGGTTAACCAGATATAGAAAAGAGTGACGCCAAGAAGGCCTAAGCCAACTACCAACATCCCTGTGATTGCCCCACCTTTAAAAGCAACATTCAGTGCTTCGTTCATGCCTTTGGTAGCGGCTTGTGCAGTTCTAACATTGGCTTTAACAGATACGTTCATGCCAATAAAGCCGCAGGCTCCAGAGAGAATCGCACCAATGGCAAAGCCTATTGCGGTATTTTGATCTAAAAAAACTGCGATGAATATTGCTAAAACCACACCTACTATTGCAATGGTTTTATATTGTCTTGTCAGGTAGGCTTGCGCGCCTTGCTGAATGGCGCCAGCAATTTCTTGCATCCTGGCATTGCCAGCATCCTGAGAAAGAATCCAGCTTCTTGCAACGAAGCCATATACAACTGCAGCTAGTCCGCAGGCCAGAACTAAATATAGTCCGAGTTGAATATTATTCATTTTTATTAACTCCTTTTGAAGGGGCACGCCCTCAATGATGCTAATTGCTGGGATTTTTATAAGCAATAGCTGATACCTAGTTGTAAACCCTATATATGACTGAAATTTGAAGTGAATTGAATCGATTCCTGCTGTTGTCAGCTTGTTGATAGTAAGGTTTGTTAAGATTCGGAAGTAATTATTGATCCAACGGAGAAAGAATGAGTTTAGATAAAGTCACCCCAGGTTTAAAAGCCCCTGATTTTTTTAATGTGATCATTGAAATTCCAATGAATGCAGATCCAATTAAATATGAAGTTGATAAAGAATCTGGCGCAATTTTCGTAGACCGCTTTATGGGCACAGCAATGCACTATCCATGTAATTATGGATATATTCCTAAAACAATCTCTGATGATGGCGACCCAGTCGACGTATTGGTAATTACTCCATTTCCATTGATTCCAGGTGTGGTTGTCAGTTGCCGACCAATTGGCGTGTTGAAGATGGATGATGAAGCGGGTGGCGATGCGAAGCTATTGGCAGTCCCTGAAGACAAAATTTTGCCTATCTATACTCATTGGCAAAAGCCAGAAGATATGAACGAGTTGCGTTTGAATCAAATTCAACACTTTTTTGAGCACTACAAAGACCTTGAAAAAGGTAAGTGGGTGAAAATCAAAGGCTGGGAAGGTCCAGAATCAGCTAAGCAAGAAATATTGGAAGGTATTGAGAGATACAACAAGACTAAATAAGCAGTCTTCTGACACTCAGCGGAGGCAATGGGATAATGTTTCTCATGTCTCCGTTTTTTATTGCCCTCTCTCAGTCAAACCCGGTTCTTGGTGATTTAGCCAAGAATGCGCAGTTGATCCTTGATGCGGCAAAAAACTCTGCTACCAAGGGCGCTAAATTACTAGTAACACCTGAGTTATCTCTCACGGGTTATCCCCCTGAGGATTTATTACTCAGAGATGCTTTCATCCAAGCAGTTGATCAGCAGCTGAATCAATTGGCCAAAGATTTGCTCATCTATCCAAATTTGAGAGTATTGGTAGGACACCCCCAAAGAACATCTGCTGGTTTGCAGAATATGGCCAGTATTTTGCTTGGGGGAAAAGTGATTGCCTCTTATGCTAAACAAAAGTTACCAAATCATGAAGTTTTTGATGAGGTGAGATATTTTGAGCCAGGTTCAGATGCTTGCGTGATAGATATTGATGGTACAAAAGTAGGTGTTCTGATTTGTGAGGATGCATGGCACACTGGTCCTGCAGCTCAAGCCAAGCATGCGGGGGCAGAACTCTTGATTGTTTCCAATGCATCTCCTTATCACTTGGAAAAACAAGATCTACGTCAAGATGTGATCAAGTCAATTGTTTTAGAAACAGGCTTGCCTCTGGTTTATTTAAATGCCGTTGGCGGGCAAGATGAATTGGTTTTTGATGGGGCTTCTTTTGCCTTGAATAAATCAGGGGACATTGCTTTGAGTCTTCCTCACTTTAAAGAGTGCTTGGCATTCATTGAATTTAAACAAGATTCAGTCATCAAGGATTTGGTAAAAAATACCATCAGTGGGAAGACTTCAATTGAGGCGCAAGTCTATGACGCTTTGGTATTGGGTGTGAAAGATTATTTGACTAAAAACGGATTCCCAGGCGCCATCATTGGTTTATCTGGGGGTGTTGATTCAGCTTTGGTCTTAGCAATCGCTGTTGATGCACTGGGCGCCGATAAGGTTCGTGCAGTGATGATGCCTTCCCGTTATACCGCCGATATATCTTGGATTGATGCCAAGCAAATGGCCGATAATTTAGGCGTGCAATACGATGAAATCAACATTGCACCAATGGTGGATGCTTTTGATGCTTCATTGGCCTCCGAGTTTGAAGGTTTACCCATTGATGCAACCGAAGAAAATATACAAGCACGGGTGCGTGGTACCTTGCTAATGGCTTTGTCTAATAAAACTGGTCGAATTGTTTTGACCACTGGCAATAAGAGTGAAATGGCAGTCGGTTATTGCACGCTCTATGGTGATATGGCTGGTGGCTTTGCAGTGATCAAAGACGTTGCTAAAACTTTGGTTTATCGCTTGTGCCATTACAGAAACGGAATTGAAGCAGTGATTCCTGAACGTATTTTGACCAGGGCCCCTTCTGCGGAATTAAGACCAGATCAAAAAGATCAAGACAGCTTGCCTGAATATGAAGTGCTGGATGCCATCCTTGGTCTTTATATGGAGCAAGACGAATCGATTCAATCCATCATCGATCGCGGATTTAAATCTGAGGATGTGGAAAAAGTCACACGCTTGATCAAAATTAATGAATACAAACGTCGCCAAGCGCCGATTGGCGTGAGGATCACTCAAAGAGCTTTTGGTCGAGACTGGCGTTACCCCATCACGAATAAGTTCCGTGCTTGATATTTTAATGACTTAAAAGAAATTTAGGTATCATCAAATTTAATAGGAGATGAATATGAAACAAGTTACGGCAATCATTAAACCGTTTAAATTGGATGAAGTTCGCGAAGGCTTGGCTGAATTAGGAGTGACTGGTTTGACAGTGACTGAAGTCAAGGGCTTTGGCCGTCAAAAAGGGCATACCGAACTCTATCGAGGCGCTGAGTATGTGGTTGATTTCTTACCAAAAATCAAAGTTGAAGTTGTGGTCGCTGATGAACATGTTGAAGCTGTGATTGATGCCATTGTTAAATCAGCTCACACTGGCAAAATTGGTGACGGTAAAATATTTGTAACTTCAATTGAACAAGTGATTCGCATCCGTACCGGAGAAACAAACGAATCAGCTGTTTAATTAAAACTTCTTAATTGCTTTTATCGACCTAGCAAATTCAGTAAAAATACGCAGAAGAAATAAATAAAGCCCAGAATTTCTGGGCTTTATTTATTGGGATAAACCAACCTATTGAGTATTTACAAAGTCTCTAAATAACGTTGAGCATCTAATGCAGCCATGCAGCCTGTTCCAGCGCTGGTAATGGCTTGACGGTAGATATGGTCTTGTACGTCACCAGCTGCAAAAACACCAGGGATGTTGGTGGCCGTTGCATTGCCTGCCAAACCACTCTTGGTCTTTAAGTAGCCGTTTTCCATATCTAACTGACCTACAAATAAATCAGTGTTTGGTTTGTGACCGATGGCCACAAATACACCTTTTAATGGGATCTCTTTTTTGGCGCCTTCCGCATTGGCAACGCGAACAGCTGTCACACCAGTGTTGTCACCCAACACTTCATCCAAATGACTGTTCCATTCAATGGCAACTTTGCCTTCAGCCACTTTAGCCATGAGGCGGTCAATCAAGATTGGCTCAGCACGGAATTTGTCGCGACGATGGATCACCGTCACTTTATTGGCGATACCAGATAAATAAAGAGCCTCTTCAACGGCACTGTTACCTCCGCCAATCACGCAAACGTCTTGGTTTCTGTAGAAGAAACCGTCACAAGTAGCGCAGGCAGACACGCCTTTGCCCATGAAAGCTTCTTCACTAGGCATACCCAAGTACTGGGCTGAAGCGCCTGTGGAAATGATCAAAGAATCGCAGGTGTAAGTACCTGAGTCACCTTCTAGGCGAATCGGCTTTTCCGTCAAAGCAGCTGTATGGATATGGTCAAAAATGATTTCGGTCTTAAAGCGCTCTGCGTGCTCTAAAAAGCGCTGCATGAGCTCTGGACCTTGGACGCCATTAGGGTCAGCTGGCCAGTTTTCCACCTCTGTGGTGGTCATTAATTGACCGCCTTGGGCGATGCCCGTGATCAAAACAGGGTCTAGGTTGGCACGTGCCGCATAAACGGCAGCTGTGTAGCCCGCAGGGCCTGAACCTAGGATGAGTACTTTTGCGTGTTTAAGATTTTTTGTCGTCATAGCTCAATTATAAGACTTTGATTGTTTCTTGTTGATTACAATCGGAAGAACATGGCTAGAATTGCATCCTCTCAAAACCCACCTCCAGCTAATAGCGGGCCTGAAACCCGTTTGACCCGCCTCATGCGTGAAGTCAAATGGATTGCCTTCATGGCCCTGACTTTGGCCTTGTTTGCAGTATTGGCAAGTTACAGCAAAGGCGACCCAGCTTGGTCGCACGCCAATCAGGTCGCCAATATTGCCAATATTGGTGGTCGTTTGGGCGCTTGGTTAGCCGATATCTTGTTTTACGTTTTTGGCGCATCAGCCTACTGGTGGGTCATTTTGTTGCTCAGACGCGCGATTCGCGGTTGGCAAGAGCTCACCGCGGCCAAATTACCTGGCCAGCAATTAGAGCCTGAGCCATTTTTACCTAGATTCTTGGGCTTTGGCTTGACCATGATTTCAAGCATGGCGCTTGAATCAATTCGCATGCACAGCATGACCATGGATTTGCCGCGACCACCTGGAGGTGTGTTGGGTGAACTCTTGGGCGATCCTTTGCAAATGGCGATTGGTTTCACGGGCGCCACTTTGGTTTTATTGGTGATTCTTGCGATTGGCGTTTCATTGTTCTTGAGATTTTCTTGGTTGACCTTGGCAGAACAGCTTGGCAGATTTTTGGAAGTCTCATGGATGCGTATTCGCGAGCGTCGCGAATCTGAAGAAGATCGCCGCATTGGAGAGCAAGCTGCTGAGGTGCGCGAAGAGATCGTTGAAGAAGAACGCGTGAAGATTGAGGAATTACCTCCTGTGCCTATTTATAGAGCACCATTGAGTGTGGTCAAGAGTGAAAGAGTTGAGCGTGAAAAGCAACAACCTTTGTTTGCTGAAATCACCGATTCTGAATTACCGCCACTCTCATTGTTAGATCCTGTTCCGCCCGTTAAAGAAACTATTTCTGCGGATACCCTTGAGTTCACATCACGTTTGATTGAGCGCAAGCTAAAAGAATTCAACATCGAAGTCAAAGTAATTTCTGCTCACCCAGGCCCTGTGGTCACTCGTTACGAGATCGAGCCAGCGATGGGTGTTAAGGGTAGTCAGATTGTTAATCTGCAAAAAGATTTATCACGCGCTTTAGGTGTGTTGAGTGTTCGTGTGGTTGAAACAATTCCAGGTAAGACTTGCATGGGCTTGGAATTACCGAATCCTAATCGCCAAGCCGTGCACCTCACAGAAATTCTGAGCTCTCGCGTTTATAACGACAGCGCCTCACTCTTGACCTTGTCTTTGGGTAAAGACATTGGCGGTGCTCCAGTGATTGCCGATTTGGCAAAGATGCCACATTGCTTGGTTGCTGGTACCACCGGTTCAGGTAAATCAGTGGGTATCAATTCGATGATTCTGTCTTTGCTATATAAAGCAAAAGCGGATGAAGTTCGCTTGATCATGATTGATCCGAAGATGCTTGAGATGGCAGTTTATGAGGGCATCCCTCATTTATTGTGTCCAGTAGTCACAGACATGAAGCAAGCCTATAACGCTCTCAATTGGGCCGTGATTGAAATGGATCGCCGATACAAGTTGATGAGTAAATTCGGCGTTCGTAATTTGGCTGGCTTTAATAAAAAAATCGCTGATGCTGAAGAAAAAGGCGAGTACCTTTACAACCCATTCAGTTTGACACCAGATGATCCTGAGCCTTTACATAAGGCACCAGTGATCGTGATCGTGATCGATGAGTTGGCTGACTTGATGATGGTGGTTGGCAAGAAGATTGAAGAGTTGATTGCTCGTATCGCGCAAAAAGCACGTGCCGCAGGCATTCATTTGGTCTTGGCCACACAGCGTCCAAGCGTTGATGTGATCACTGGCTTGATCAAGGCCAACGTGCCAACGCGTATCTCATTCCAAGTCAGCAGCCGCATTGATAGCCGCACCATTCTTGATCAGCAGGGCGCTGAGAGTTTATTGGGCATGGGTGATATGTTGTACATGGCACCTGGTACTGGTTTGCCAATACGTGTTCACGGTGCTTTTGTGACCGATGATGAAGTGCATCGTGTGGTGACTTGGCTAAAAGAGAAAAATGGCGAATCTAATTACATTGATTCAATCTTAGAGCCTCAGACAGAAATGGACTCTGGTTCAGGCGAGGCATCTGCCAGTGGAGAGGCTGACCCTCTTTACGATCAAGCTGTCGCCATCATTCTAGAAAACAAACGAGCCTCTATTTCTTTGGTGCAGCGTCATTTGCGCATTGGTTACAACCGCGCAGCCAGATTGCTAGAAGACATGGAACGCGCAGGACTTGTTTCCAAAATGGGCAGCAATGGCAATCGAGAAATCTTGGTTCGCGCCCCAAGTGACAATTAATTAAAGCTCAATCAAATACCTAAAATGAAGATGAGTTTTATCAACTTTAAACACTTGGCTTTTGCAGCCCTCTTGGGTGCTTCCTGTTTGACTTCGCCTGCCGCGTTTGCAGATGAAGGCATTAAGCAATTCAAACAATTTATTTCAACTGTTAATAATGCTGAAGGTGAATTCACTCAGCAACAGATCAGGGCTGCTAAGCAGGGTGAAGCTCAACCCAAAGTTCTGCGCAAGAGCCAAGGGCGTTTTGTTTTTCAAAGACCAGGTAAATTTGTTTGGGAGACCATCAAGCCTTTTGAGCAAAAAGTGATTACCGACGGTCAGAAGTTGTTGCTCTGGGATAAAGACCTCAATCAGTTGACCGTGCGTCCTGCAAGCAAAGGATTGAGTGCCAGTCCTGCGGCCATCCTCTTTGGCGGTGCCATGGCAGAAGAATATTTTGACTTGATTCCTGGTGGCGAAAAGGGCGGCATGTTTTGGGTGGAATTAAAACCCAAAGCCACGGGTGGTTCAGGAGACATGCCTTACAGCCGAATCGGTGTTGGAATGTCCAATGGTCTTCCTGCTGGCTTAGAGTTGCATGACAACTTTGGTACGATTGTTCTGATTAATCTGAGTAAAATTCGTACAAACATTAATTTGTCGCCAAATACATTTAAATTTTCACCGCCTGCTGGCGCAGACGTTCTGAATGTTCAGTAAAAACTAAGTGCCACACTAGGTACCAAATTAAGCAGTAAATATAAAAATAGCATTGAGAAACTCATGATCGATATTCAGCTGTTACGCAAAGACCTTGATACCGTTGCCTCACGTTTGGCAGAACGGAAATTTGTTCTTGATAAAGACACTTTTGTTTCTTTAGAGTCTGATCGTAAGCAAGTACAAAGTCGTTCAGAAGAATTGCAAGCCAAGCGCAATCAATTGGCCAAAGCTGTTGGCATGAAAAAAGGCAAGGGTGAAGATGCCAGCGCTGAAATGGCTGAATCTACCGCCGTTAACCAAGAATTACAGGCTCTCACAGAAAAGCTCACAGTTGTTCAGTCTCAACTTAATAACTTTTTATTGAATATTCCTAATATTCCTCACGAATCTGTGCCATCTGGCAAAGACGAGTCTGCCAATCAGGAAGTTTTGCGTTGGGGCAATATTCCAAGTTTTGATTTTCCGGTTAAAGATCACGTTGATTTGGCGACCCCATTGGGTCTGGACTTTGACAGTGCCGCAAAGTTGACGGGTTCACGCTTTGCCGTGATGCATGGCCAGATTGCTCGTTTGCACAGAGCTTTGGCTCAATTCATGTTGGATAACCACATCCAAATTGGTTATCACGAAGTGGCTGTACCTTTTATCGTGAATGCTGAATCCATGAAGGGCACTGGTCAATTACCAAAATTTGAAGCTGATTTATTCAAAGTGCCACGAAAAGTAGGTGGTGACGATCAAGATGAATCAGTTGAAGCTGTTTATGAGAATTTTTATCTCATTCCAACTGCAGAAGTTCCTGTCACTAATTTGATGCGTGACACCATCACGCCGGCTGAACAGTTGCCAAAGAAATTTGTGGCTCACACTCCTTGCTTTAGATCTGAAGCAGGTAGTTATGGGCGTGATACGCGCGGTATGATTCGCCAACATCAATTTGAAAAAGTTGAATTGGTGCAAATCACCAAGCCAGAAGCCTCTATGGCAGCTTTGGAAGAATTAACATCTCATGCAGAAGCTATCTTGCAAAAACTAGAGCTGCCTTACAGAAAGGTTCTCCTATGCACTGGTGATATGGGCTTTGGCAGCGTTAAAACCTATGACTTAGAGGTTTGGTTGCCAGCACAAAATACTTATCGTGAAATCAGCTCTTGCTCAAACATGGGTGATTTTCAATCTAGACGCATGCAAGCTCGCTTTAAAACAGGCCAAGATAAACCTGAGTTGGTGCACACCTTGAATGGTTCTGGTTTAGCTGTAGGGCGAACTGGTGTTGCGATCCTAGAGAATTATCAGCAAGCCGATGGCAGCATCAAAATACCAAAAGCTTTGCAACCATACATGGGTGGTCTAGAAGCGCTCACGCTTTAAAAAGGTGCAAGCCTTGAATTCATTGGGAAATAATCTGGTATAAGCCTGTAACCCACTGTGGAATATAGGTTAAACCCTAAAGAAGGTTTTAAATACTAGCTCCCACAGTGATTATGTGATTTAATGTCGGCAGTGCATCAGGAATAAGTTTTTAATTAAAAAAATATAACTGAATGTACATACTCCCAGTTTCTAAGTTGAAAGGTTAAAAATGAATAAAGCTGAATTAGTAGAAAAAATTGCAAAAGACGCAGACATTTCTAAGGCATCTGCTGAGCGTGTTTTGAACACATCAATCGACACAATCATCAAAGCTGTTACTAAAGGTGACAAGGTTCAATTGATCGGTTTCGGTACATTCGGTTCAGGCAAGCGTGCTGCACGTGTTGGCCGTAACCCAAAGACTGGCGAAGCAATCAAGATTGCAGCTGCTAAGACTGTTAAGTTCACAGCTGGTAAAGCTTTCAAAGACGCTGTAAACAAGCGCAAGTAATTTCTCTTTTGAGATTAAAAAAGGCTGCCTAGGCAGCCTTTTTTATTTCCTAAAACCATCCTTGCCTATGCAAAGCGTTCCTCAAGACTGCTCAAGCCTATTTCAGCCAGTAACTTTGTCTTTCTTTCTTGGGCTTTTTGACCAGGCAAGTTCTTCTGAGTTGCAATGATCAGCTCATTTTTCATGGAATGTTCCCAGCCCACCAATTCGGTCACGGTCACATCATAGCCATGAGACTCTAATTGAAGGCAGCGCAAAACGTTGGTGATGTGGCTACCAAATTCCCGGGTATGAATCGGGTGGCGCCACATTTCCGATAATTCGTTTTTAAGCGATTGGGCTTTGGTCTTTCTCAAAGCCGCTGCTAACTCGGCCTGACAGCAAGGAACCAAAACAACATGCTTGGCTTTTTTGGCAAAGGCAAAGCGAATCGCATCATCGGTCGCTGTATTACAGGCATGCAAGGCTGTGACCACATCGATTTCATTGGGCAGAAGGTCTGAATCCAGGGACTCTTCCGCGCTTAAGTGCAGAAATTTCATATTTGAGAAGTTCAGGCGATTGGCCAAGTCTTGAGATTTCTTGACCAATTCTTCGCGTACTTCAATGCCGTAGATCGTTGATGGCTTCTCTTGTAACTTGCAAAAGAGATCGTTCAGAATAAAACCCAAATAAGACTTACCAGCCCCGTGATCAACGATGCTCAAATGATCTTTTCGGTTCAAGACTTCTTGGAGCAGTGGTTCGATGAATTGAACCAAGTGATATACCTGCTTGAGTTTCCTGCGTGTGTCTTGATTGAGCTTGCCATCGCGAGTGAGGATGTGCAATTCTTTTAAAAGTTCAATGGATTGAGTCGGTCTGATCTCATGTTTTTGTGAAGAAACATCTTTTTTTGATGATGGGTCGATCATGGCGTCTTAGCGGTTTTTAAACCGTTGTAAATCCTTGTTGATGTTCAATTAATGCCAGTTTTGGCGCTCTAAACTAAACTATAGGGCTATTTGATTGAAAAGCCTATGAATTACAGTAACGATATTGTCCGCGAAGTCGCAAGACGCAGGACTTTTGGCATTATTTCTCACCCTGATGCCGGTAAAACAACCCTGACAGAGAAACTCTTGATGTTCTCTGGTGCCATCCAATTGGCAGGAACTGTTAAAGCTCGTAAAAGCGGCAGACATGCCACTTCTGACTGGATGGAAATTGAAAAGCAGCGCGGCATTTCTGTGGCCAGCTCGGTGATGCAGTTTGAATACCGTGACCATGTGGTCAATCTTTTGGATACCCCAGGTCACCAAGACTTTTCTGAAGATACTTATCGCGTTTTAACTGCTGTGGACTCTGCATTGATGGTGATCGATGCGGCCAAGGGTGTTGAAGAGCAAACCATCAAGTTATTGAATGTTTGTCGCATGAGAAATACTCCCATCATCACGTTCGTGAACAAGATGGACCGCGAAACCAGAGATCCTATGGAATTGCTGGATGAACTTGAATCTGTCTTGAAGATTGAGTGTGCGCCAGTCACGTGGCCAATCGGCATGGGCAAAAATTTCCGTGGTGTTTATCACCTCATCAATGATGAAATTCTGTTGTTTGCGGCTGGTAACGATCGTGCCGACCAAGAATTCCAAGTGATGAAGGGGATTGATAATCCAAAGCTTCATGAAATGTTCCCTGATGAAATGGCTCAACTCAAAATGGAAGTCGAGTTGGTGCAAGGTGCATCGCATCCATTTGATTTAGAGCGTTTCTTGGGTGGTTTACAGACCCCCGTATTCTTTGGTTCAGCCATCAATAACTTTGGTGTTCGAGAAATCCTCAACGCACTGCTTGATTGGGCCCCAGGCCCGAGAGAGCGCAGTGCAACGGTCAGATCTGTTGATCCAAGAGAAGATAAGTTTAGTGGCTTTGTGTTCAAGATTCAGGCCAACATGGATCCTGCTCATCGAGACCGCATCGCATTCTTACGCGTTTGTTCAGGTAAGTTTGAACGCGGTATGAAAATCAATCACCTGCGCATCAACCGTGAAGTGAAAGTATCGAATGTCGTGACTTTCATGGCCTCTAGTCGTGAGCAGGTGGAAGAGGCCTACGCTGGTGACATCATTGGTTTACCGAATCACGGCAATATGCAAATTGGCGATAGCTTTTCTGAAGGTGAAGTTTTGCAATACACCGGTATTCCATACTTTGCGCCAGACTTTTTCAGAGTTGCCCGCATTCGTAATCCAATGAAGATCAAACAGCTGCAAAAGGGTCTTCAGCAATTGGGCGAAGAGGGTGCTGTGCAGGTATTCAAGCCATTGAACAGCAGTGATCTGATTCTTGGTGCTGTGGGTGCACTGCAGTTCGAAGTGGTCGCCAGTCGCTTAATGAATGAATATGGCGTTGATGCTGTTTTTGATACAGCCAGCATCAACTGCGCACGTTGGGTGACTTGTGAAGATAAAAAAATGATGAGTGATTTTCAAAATTCATCAGCAGGTCATCAACTGGCTTTAGATGCTGCAGATAATTTGGCTTATTTGGCGAACTCTGCTGTTAACTTGAGGGTTACTCAAGAGCGTTGGCCTCAAATTGTGTTCCATGAGACTAGGGAGCATGCCAGCAAGCTTTCTTGATGGCACCTCGCTCACTCATGAGAAATCTCATCAGCGCACATTGATTATTCAAGTTACCATTGATCATGCCTAAAACATCTGCCTCCGATTCTTTACCAGTCGTCATCATTGGCGCTGGTTTGGCAGGCTTAACCGTTGCCTTGGAGTTGGCTGAGTCTCGCCAAGTGATCATCATGGCCAAGCGAGGTTTATCAGAATCTGCCACTGCTTGGGCCCAGGGTGGCATCGTTGGAGTTTTAGACCAGCAAGACAGCGTTGATGCCCATGTGAGAGACACGGTTGAAGCGGGTGCTGGTTTGGTGGTTGAATCTACCGCTAGATATATTGCTGAAAGAAGCTCCGACGCCATCGATTGGCTGGTGGATCAGGGCGTGCCTTTTACAACCGATCCACAGGGCCCTAAAGGCCTTCATTTGACCCGAGAGGGTGGTCACAGTCATCGTCGCATTGCGCATGCTGCGGATGCCACAGGTAAAGCAATTCATGAGGTCTTGTTGGATAAGGCGCGAGCACATCCAAACATTCAATTATTAGAGCGTTGGATGGCTTTGGACTTGATCACCAATCGACACCTCAAGGACAAACAATTAAAAAAATCTGAGCGCTGTTATGGTGTTTATGCCCTCAATATCTCTACTGGAAAAATTGACGCCATCCCTGCATCTGCTGTGGTTTTGGCCACTGGTGGGGTGGGTAAGGTTTATCGCTACACCAGCAATCCAGAAACTGCGACCGGTGATGGTATTGCCATGGCTTGGCGCGCAGGATGTCGCGTTGGCAATATGGAATTTGTACAGTTCCATCCCACATGCTTGTATCACCCACAAGACAGAACCTTTTTGATCACTGAAGCTTTGCGAGGTGAGGGTGCGCAATTAAAACTTCCGGATGGCACTCGCTTCATGCCAAATCATGATGAGCGTGCTGAACTTGCCCCAAGAGACATTGTGGCTCGTGCGATTGACTTTGAAATGAAGCGCTTGGGCTTGGATTATGTTTTGTTGGATGCCACTCACTTGGGCGAGGCCTTTTTGAAAGAGCATTTCCCAACGATCTACGCTCGTTGTGCTGCATTGGGCATTGATATTGCCAAGCAGGCTATTCCAGTGGTGCCTGCTGCGCATTACACCTGTGGTGGTGTTGTCACTGACTTAGAAGGTAGAACTGATTTGCCGGGATTGTATGCCGTAGGAGAAGCAACATACACAGGGCTGCATGGCGCTAATCGTCTTGCGAGTAATTCTTTATTAGAGTGTGTGGTGATTGGCAAGTCAGCGGCAGCAGAAATCAAAGAACATCCACTTAAAAAAATGCCAGAAGTTCCTGATTGGGATGAAAGTCGAGTAGAAGATGCTGATGAAACAGTGGTCATTGCCCACAACTGGGATGAGCTGCGTCTTTTGATGTGGAACTACGTGGGCATCGTCAGAACCAATCGTCGCTTAGAAAGAGCGTTGCACCGCATTGAATTACTTCAAAGTGAAGTGCAAGAGTATTACGCGAACTTCAGAGTAACCCGAGATTTATTGGAATTAAGAAACTTATTGAGTTGCGCTGAACTGATTGTGCGCTCTGCATTGATGCGCAAAGAGAGTCGTGGTTTGCATTACAGCCGTGATTACCCACAGAGCTGGACTGTTTCTTATCCAACCATCCTCACGCCCATCAATAGACAGTCATAAGCCTTGGTTGGTGCCAGCAATAAGCTGATTGGTGCCAGCTAAAACTACTGAATTCTCAAAGAGAAGTCGACAGCGATGACGTCTTTGGTCAATTTGCCAATAGAAATACGATCTACACCCGTTGCTGCGATCGCTTTCAATTGATCAAGGCTCACGCCACCCGATGCTTCCAATAAAGCGGTGCCCTTGGTAAAAGCCACAGCTTCTCTCATTTGATCAAGGCTGAAGTTATCAATCAAAATACTTTTAGCTCCTGCTGATAATGCCTCTTGAAGTTCTGTCATATTTTCAACTTCAACTTGGATATCAACGCCTGAGTTCAGAGCTTGCGCTGCTTTCATGGCTGCGCTGATGCCACCAGCTGCAGCGATGTGATTTTCTTTGATCAAGATGCCGTGCCACAAAGCCAAACGTTGATTTTTGCCACCACCCACAGTCACTGCATATTTTTGAGCTTGGCGTAATCCAGGAATTGTTTTTCTGGTATCTAAAACAGCACAGCCATGGCTGTTAGGACTTGCACCCTCGATGGCTTTCACGTGCTCTCTAGTGATTGAAGCAGTCCAAGAGAGGGTCTGTAAAAAATTAATGGCAGGGCGCTCTGCTGATAAAAGAGCTCTTGGTTTGGCGGTGATTTCGCAAACAGTGGTGTCGGCTTTCATCAAGTCACCCTCGGCATATTTCCAAGTAATGGTGGCCGCGCGATCAAGCTTTTTTAAAGATCCTTCAAACCATGCTCTTCCACAAAGAACAGCTTCCTGACGAACAACCAAGTTGGCGTGAACGACACCAGAATCAGGAACCAGCATCGCTGTCCAATCACCAGTACCAATATCTTCTAGGAGCGCATCATTGATATTGCGTTCGCGAGCTTGTTCGAGTGATTCGTTGTGATCAAACATAAAAATATCTTTAAAAAGATGAATCAAAAAAGACTAAATGAAAATAAGAAAAAAGTGATTAAGCTGCGCCGATATTTTTAACAAAGCCATGTTGGGCTTTTGCTAACAACTCGGGGTGGTTTGTTGTGAAAGACAACATTTTCTCAATACAAACTTGAGCATCAGCTCGAATGCTTTCATCAATCAAAATTTCACCAGACTGATTTGTTAGGCAACTCAGAATGCCCTCAAGACCATTCATGGCCATCCAAGGGCAGTGAGCGCAACTCTTGCAAGTGGCGCTGTTGCCTGCGGTAGGAGCTTCGATCAAGATTTTCTCAGGGGCCAACTGACGCATGCGATGCAGAATACCTTTGTCTGTAGCAACGATGTATTCTTTGGCGCTGCCTTCAACCACTGCTTTGATCATCGCAGAAGTGGATCCAACCACATCCGCTAAATCAACCACATGGGCTGGAGATTCTGGGTGAACCAAGACCATGGCATCCGGATGTTTCTTGATGAGGGTTTCAAGCTCGATTGCTTTGAACTCATCATGCACGATGCAATGGCCTTCCCAAAGCAACATATCAGCTCCGGTTTGATCTTGTATATAGCGACCCAAGTGGCGATCAGGGGCCCACAATATCTTTTTGCCCTGCTTGTGCAGTTCATGAACAATCGCTAGGGCGCAAGAGCTGGTCACCATCCAGTCAGCCCTGGCTTTTACGGCTGCACTTGTGTTGGCATAAACCACCACTTCACGATCGGGATGTGCATCGCAGAACTGATTGAAGTCTTCTGCTGGGCAACCCAAATCAAGGGAGCAGGTGGCATCTAAATCAGGCATCAACACTGTTTTTTCTGGGCTCAAAATCTTGGCGCTTTCGCCCATGAACTTAACGCCCGCAACAATCAATTTTTTTGCCGCGTGGTTTTTACCAAAACGAGCCATTTCTAATGAGTCGGCAACAAAGCCACCAGTCTCCCAGGCAAGGTCTTGAATATCTCCGTCAACATAGTAATGCGCCACAAGCACTGCGTTTTGCTTGATGAGTTCAGACTTAATCTTTTGAATAACTTGCGCTTTTTCTTCCCCAGGCAGTGCTCTAGGTACTTTGGCCCATGCTTGCGCGATGCAGGTTGCACCAGAGCCGTCTTGCTTTGGATAATCGAATAATTCTTTGTTCATGTATGAATATTAAGGCAATTTTCTGAAGCGAACCTGAAAGTGACTGATTCAAGGTCTCAAAATGGATCCGATGGGTATAAAAAGATTTAGAATGAGTACATAACGGAGATAAATATGTTCGGCAAACGCAAAACATCCTTGTTGCTTCCTACCAATGAACGTTTTGATACGTTAATTGGTAAAACATCAGAAATCTATGGCCGCATGGTCGTTGGTGAGAGCCTGCGCATCGATGGCAAAGTGGTTGGCAATATTGAAAGTGAAGAAAATTCTAAAGTGACTGTGGCTGTCGGCGAAGACGGCGAAGTGATCGGCGATATCTTTGCTTATCGCGTCATGATTGCTGGCAAGGTAGAAGGCAATATCTATGCAACTGAGCGTGTTGAGTTTCATCAAACTGCTCAAGTGCGCGGCGATGTGACTTATGGCTCCATCGGCATTGAGCATGGTGCTCGTGTGATTGGCTTGGTGATTCAGGGGGTTGATAAAAAATCAGCCAATCAAGCGTCGGACGTTATTCGGGCGGTGCAAGAGCGTCGTTAAGAAATAAATAAAAAACAAAAGCTGAAATATAAAAAATTAGAAAAACGCAGATCTAAGGCCCCAATAAAAAAAGCTCACATCAGTGAGCTTTTTTACTTATTGAAGTGCCAATCACTTGCGCTTTAAATCGCCCTTGATTGTGCCACCTCGTTGAATCGTAATACTTGAGTAGCTTAGTGCACCATCAACCGTTGCACGCCCACCGACCACCAAGTCACGGCAGCTCACTGTGCCAGCTAGCTTGCCTTTGACGTTGATGCTATCAGCAGTGACAGTGCCATCCACAAAGCCACCAGCGCCAATCAATAATGTTTGAACTGACAGATTGCCCTTGAATGTGCCATCCACCGTGATTGCTCCGCCAGACTTCATGTCACCTGTGAATTCAAAGCCTTCACTGATGATGGATGGTTTTAGAGTTATGCTTGAATTTTGAGATGCGGTTTCAAAATTTTCATTCTCTTCAAGAGCTTCATTTGACTCAAATTCTTCTGATGTCAATTCTGAATTTTCATTCTCTGTTTTTCTACCAAACATAGTCATATCCTTGAAAATGCTTAAGAAGCGCTATAGCCGTTAGAGGATTTCAAAAGGTTACCTTGTAAATCACCACCTTTTTCAATCTCAATTTCAGTGTATTGAACCGTGCCAATCACCTTGCCAGTTGAGCGAATGAATAATGACTTATTGGCTGTAAGGTTGTCGTGGATTTCACCACGAACATCCACCACTTCAGCCGTTACTTTGCCCTTGATAACACCCGTGCTGCCAACCAAAATTTCGCGAGCAGTGAGTTCGCCTTCGATGGTTCCTGAAATAGAAGCAATATCAGGAACTACAAAATTGCCAGTTAATTTAACGCCTTCGCCAACAGTTAAGCAGCCGTTTTGATTGTTATCAGCCATAAAAACCCCTAAAAATTTGATTTAATCATCATACCTGCTAAATTTTACAGCGAATAGCCATTCCACAAGGTAGAATCCGCACCCGGAGGAAAAATTATGCAAAGAGTGATGTTGCGAGCCAAATTACACCGTGTAACGGTGACTGAGGCCGATTTAGAGTACGAAGGTTCATGCGGTATCGATGAAGATCTATTGGACGCGTCTGATATGCGTGAATTCGAGCGCATTGAGCTCTATAACATCAATAATGGCGAGCGCTTCTCCACTTACATCATTAAAGCAGCTCGTGGCTCTGGTGCGATCTCTTTGAATGGCGCTGCCGCGCGCAAGGCTCATGTGGGTGATTTATTGATCATTTGTACTTATGGCCCAATGTCTGAGGCAGATGCCAAAACATTTATCCCGAAAGTTATCTTGGTTGATGACAAGAACAAAATCAAAGAAATTAAGAAGATCACCATTTAATAATTGGGGTGATAGAAGTAGTTTGGTAATAAAAAAGGCAGCCGAGGCTGCCTTTTGACTTATTGAAACCGTGAAAGCTGTTTAAAAAGGCATCTTTACATCTGACTTGATGCCCAAGAACACTTGCTTGAACTCCGCTTGGATTCTTTCAATGGCTACCTGACTATCCGCTTCAAAACGCATCACCACGATCGGGGTGGTATTGGATGGACGAGCCAAACCAAAGCCATCTGCGTATTCAACTCTCACGCCATCAATGGTGTTGATGGATTCAGAGCTTGGGAACAATGTGTTGGTGGCCATAGATTTGCCTTCAGCCACTTTTTCCTTGATCTTATCGAGCAAGACAAATGGCTCACCTTCAGCGCAAGGCATTTGCAGCTCAGGTGTACAGATCGCATTAGGCAGTCCCTCTAAGGTGGCATTGAGATCCTTTTCGCCACTCAGAATCTCTAGAAGACGAGCGCCTGTGTAAAGGCCATCATCAAAGCCATACCAGCGGTCTTTGAAGAAAATGTGACCACTCATTTCACCTGCAAGAGGCGCACCCGTTTCTTTTAGTTTTGCTTTAACGAGTGAATGACCTGTTTTCCACATCAATGGTTCACCACCAGCTTGCTTGATGTAAGTGGCTAGGTTGCGCGTGCATTTCACGTCGTAAATAATTTGTGCGCCAGGATTGCGACCAAGAACATCTTTGGCAAATAACATCATCTGACGATCCGGGAAGATTACTTCACCACTTTTTGTCACAACCCCTAAACGATCAGCATCACCATCAAAGGCAAGACCAATTTCGTTATCGGTGTTTTTCAGATTTTTAATCAAATCTTGTAGGTTTTCCAAATGGGCTGGATCAGGGTGATGATTTGGGAAAGTGCCATCAACTTCGCAAAACAGTTCTTCAACCTCACAACCAAGCGCTCTGAATAGTTTTCCAGCGAATGCGCCGCCAACACCATTGCCGCAATCAACTGCAATCTTGATTTTTCTCTTGAGTTTCACATCGCCAACAATGCGCGCTAAGTACTCAGGAAAGATATCGTATTCAGAACGCTTGCCCAAGCCGGTTGCAAACTGCTTGGCAATGATGCGCTCACGCAAGGCCTGTATTTGTTCACCATAAATGGCAGAACTACCTAAAACCATTTTGAAGCCGTTGTAGTCCGGTGGATTGTGACTACCTGTGATCATGATTCCAGACTTGGCTTGCTGACCATTGATCTTGATGTTGGTGCCAAAGTAAACCATGGGTGTTGCCACAACACCTAAATCAATCACATCCACACCAACAGATAAAAGACCTTCTGTGAGGCCTGCCATCAATGCTGGGCCAGACAAGCGACCATCACGACCCACCACGCAAACTGTTTCACCAATCTCGCGCATGGCACTACCAAACGATTGACCAATTAGTTTGGCAACGCTTGGATCTAAAGTTTTATCAATGACACCACGAATGTCATAGGCTTTAAAAATTGAAGGAGATAGTTCCATGAGCTCTCTACTGAGTTAGGAGTTGGGTGTTAAGAGTTGAGCCACTTGATGCGCGCAGCCGTGATTTCATCAATACCATCCAATGATGGATTTTCACCTTTGAGTGCAGCTTGAATCGGTTTGGCTAATTTTTTACCTAGTTCAACCCCTGGTTGATCAAAGCTATTGAGACCCCAAATGGCACCTAAGCAAAGTGCACGATGTTCATAGAGCGCTAACAAAGCACCTAAGTAATAAGCATCGAGTTTTGGTAGCCAAATCAAGTTGCTTGGGCGACCACCAGGGCAAGAGTCATAAGCAAACTCTTCTTCAGACCCATTGGCCAAAGCTTGAGCTTGAGCCAAGCAATTGGCAATCAAAGACTGATGATGTTCTTTGGCTTCAGGTAAATCGCTCATTGCTTGTTTGATTGCGATGAAGTCCACTGGAATGATTTGTGTTCCTTGGTGAAGCATCTGGAAATAGCTGTGCTGAGAGTTGCTGCCAGCACTGCCGAACACCACCGGTGATGTTGGGTCACATGATTTGCCATCGACAGTCACGCTCTTGCCATGACTTTCCATTTCTAATTGCTGTAGCCACTCGGGTAAAAATCTAAGCGCGTGTGCGTACGGCACAATCGCTTTAGCGGTGATGCCATGTTTGCGTTGATTGTGAATCAAAGTCAATGCCAAAGTCAGAGGCATGTTTTCTTTTGCAGGAGCATTCACAAAATGCTGGTCCATTGCAAAAGCACCAGCTAAAAATTGTTTGTAGGTGGCAAAGCCAAACTTGATGGCAATCGGAAAGCCAACGGCTGACCATACTGAAAAGCGACCACCGACCCAATCCCAAAATGGATAAATATTCTCTGGAGCAATGCCGAAAGCTTCAGCAGCTTCTGGATTAGCAGTAATACCAATCAAGCACTTTTTGAGTTGTGACGGGGTGACTTGATGCAGCTTCAACCAATTGATGACCGTTTGAGCATTTCTCATGGTCTCAAGGGTGGTGAAAGTTTTGGATGTGATCAGAACTCTGGTGCTCCGTGGCTGAGCTTTTGCCAGGGTGGTGGCCAATTCAGCGCTGTCGACGTTTGCCACAAAATGCAAACGAATCGCTTTACCCATATTTGGATTGACTTGATACAGGGCGTCGCACACCAAGCGTGGACCCCAATCTGAGCCGCCAATACCGATGCAAATCACATCGGTGATGCCGATCAACTGATTACAAAACCCTTCCATCCTTTGCCATACTGCTTTGACTTGGGGCATGACATCTTCGCCATCCACCATCATTGGCTGGTCAGATAGATTTCTAAGGGCTGGATGAAGGGCAGAACGGCCCTCTGATTGATTAACTGCAGAACCTGAGAAGATCGCATCGCGTTTTTCAAAAACACCACGGCTGGCTGCCAACTCAAACAATTGCTGCCATTCGGCATCAGTGATTTGTTGGTAGGCGGTATCCAGAGCAAGGTCTACAGCACTAATTAATTTAGACATTTATGAATTTTAACAAGTTTTGGAACCCGTAAAATGAAAAAAAATGGCGCTTGGTTTCAGATACCTTATAATCACCGCTGTTTTGGAAGCTTGGCAGAGTGGTTGAATGCAGCAGTCTTGAAAACTGCCGAGGATGCGAGTCCTCCGTGAGTTCGAATCTCACAGCTTCCGCCAAGTCAATAGGTATTAAAAGGGCTAGAGGTGATCTCTAGCCCTTTTTACCAAAATCGTTACCAAAACTTCTGGGCGAATGGCTTTTGGACTCCTGGCGCGACAAAAAAGCTGCCAGGTTTGAAAATCCTTGTGTCGGTGGTTCGATGCCGCCCCAGGCCATCAAAATATCAAAACCACTTTCAGCCGATTTTTAAAGATTTGAACTCTTTAAAGAAGTGCTAATCTGTTACACATTTCTTAACAGAGATTAATAAGGCTTTTAGACCCGAGCCTTTAAAGGTGAAGATTTCTGAAATTAAAGCCATTTTAGATATGTGGGAATGCTTCGAACAAAAAAACTAGAAATGTGTTGTAATTACATTATGGGAAACATTGCGATATCGCTAGTCGTGCTAGCGTTGTCAATTCAGACATCGTTTGCAGCAATTACCAGTTACTGTCATCAAGAACCAGTGACTGGCACTCAACTTGCGCACTATGATCATGACAGCAAGAGTAAGGAAGCTTCAAACTTAAGTAAATCAACTGACTCAGACTGCAATGTTTGCCATCTTGCGCATTCATTTTTAATATCGCACACAGCTGATTATGTAATTAATGTGCCTGAGTTTATCTATCCAGAATATCGCTCTAGCTACTTAAGAGCTATTTCACTCGACCCTCCTGAAAAACCAAATTGGTTAACCCTCGCCTAAGTTAGCGAGGGTAAATCTTATCTTTTAAGGCCTCGCTAACTCTATTTTGAATAATCAAATGGAGTTTTTATGTTGCGAGAGTACTCAAGCGTATTTAGAAGTTGCGCGTATTTAATAGCCGGTCTATTTTTTTCACAAATCTCAGCGTTTGCTTATGCAGATGTGGGTGGATTAAATCGTTTTGACCTAAAAGCATTCTACAATTCTGCCTGGGAGCGCCAGCCAGAATCCAAAACTTTTCAATACAAGATTGATTCAGCAATCGCGAAGCAGAAAGTTGCCAGTAGTTTTTTGGCAAGTCCAGCTTCAATTGAATTTTCTCAAAAAACGGACAAAGCAAATAATAATTTAGGCATGAGTGAAACTGTTATTGGCCTAGGGTTTCCCCTTTGGTTGTGGAATGAGAGATCAAGCTCAGTTAATTTGGCAAACGCTGAATATAAAAAATTGATGTCTCAATATTATTTAAGTCAATTAAAAGTTGCTGCTGAAGTAAGAGATGCGTATTGGAGTTATCAAAAAACCAAATTAGAGAATGATTTGGCTCATAGTAGATTTGAAAACACAAAAACTTTAGCAATTGATGTGGAAAAAAGATTTAAAGCTGGGGATTTAGCCAGGGCAGACTTGCATCAGGCAAATGGGGCATTGGCAACTGCAGAGTTAAATTTAGCGGAAGCAACGGCTAATTTAATTAATGCTGAACAAAGGATAAAAACACTACTTGGTACCGAAAAGTTTCAAAAAATTAAATTGGATATTGTTTTAAAAAATACGGAGCCACTCCCCAAGGTTCCGGAAAACTTTTCCAGTTTAGATGCTAGTTTGCCAATTGTTATAGCCCTTATTGATCAATTGGATGTGGCGAAAAGAGCGGTCGAATTGGTTCAATCAAAAACACGCACATCTCCTGAGTTGCAAATTTTGAGCTCAAAAGGTCGAGAGGTTTATGGTTCTCCATATCAACAATCAATCACTGTCGGAATAAAAATCCCGTTTGGATCTTCTGCTGTAAATGCAGATCGATTGGCATCTGCAACTGCTGAAATGGTTGACTCAGAAATTAAGCTTGCATACGAAAGGGAGTCTGCATTAAGTAATGTGGAGTCAAACGTAACCTTGGTTAAATCAGCACAGATAAAGCTTGATGCGGCCAATAAAAGATCAACTCTTGCAAATGAAACACGTCAATTTTTTGATAAATCATTTCGATATGGGGAGACTGATTTGCCAACTAGATTGAGAATTGAATTAGAAGCTGTTGATGCTAACAAACAAGCGGTGATTGCCAAAATCAATTACGCCATTTCTGTTTCAAATTTAAGGCAGGCGCTTGGCCTGCTACCAGAGTAAAGGCTTGATCATGAATATCATTACTAAAAACTTAATACGACTCTGTTCATCACTGCTCTTTTTTACTGTTGGATCACTAGCTTATGCGGGTCCAGGGCATGATCATGGGGAGGAAAAAACCGCAGTTCACTCAACCATTAAGAAACCAAAATTTTATATGGAATCTGAGTTATATGAGGTTGTCGGCACCATTGATGGAAAGAATATTGTCATTTTTATTGACGACTATCTGACAAACAGAAAAGTTTCAGAAGCCGAATTAACACTTAACGTCGATGATCAAGCCATTAAATTGGTTAAAGCTGTGAATGACACATATCAAGGAAATCTTTCCAGTCCGGTAGGAAAAAAATCTCTATCTATAACTTTATCTGTAAAAGATAAGGATGTTGATGACATTTTGATCACCACATATGACCCGACAGATCACGATGGTTTAAAGATTTTTAGATGGTGGTATTGGTCTCTTTGGCTAATATCCTCGATGACTCTTATCGCAATGCTTTTTATCGGCTTTAGAGAAAAGCAAAGATTGATCACTGCTTATAAAAAGCTAATTAACTTCATTAAGGAGCGGAAATGAAAAAGGGAGCACAAGTCGCGCGCATCGGATTTTTATCGTTTTTTATTTCAATTTCTTTTCCATCCTATGCTGGTCCAGGACATGACCATGGTGATTCACCAGCAGCTGTTGAGCATTTTGATGGTCCTAAGAGGCAAGTAAATGGTGATGTATTTTTGCCAAAACAGGCCCAGCGTCAGCTTTTTATTGAAACTGAGCAAATAGAATCAGGAAGCTTTTCTAAAACTTATGACTTGGCAGGTAAGGTGATCATGGATCCCAATTATGGCGGCAAGGTTCAAGCCATAGTTGCTGGGCGAGTAACTCCCGGACCTAAAGGATTTCCTTTACCAGGTCAAAAAGTGAAGAAAGGCGAGATTCTTGCATATGTAACGCCAGAGTCAGGACCAAATGGTTCAAGATCTTTAGCGGAGAGTCGTTTAAAAAGACTTCGTGAGCTTTCTGATACTGTGCCTAAGAAAATGATTGAGGAGGCTGAAGCTGCTATTGCGAATGAAGAATTAAGAGCCCCAGTCAGTGGAATAATCTCCACAATGGGTATTGTTTCTGGTCAAGTTGTAGAGGCTCGCCAATTAATTTTTGAAGTTGTTAATCCAAAGAAACTTTTAATTGAAGCACTTGCTTATGACGCTGGACTGGTTAATGACATAGCTGGTGGAACAGTTACTGTTAATGACAAGACTATTCAACTTGAATATCTTGGTGGTGGTCAAGCTCTTCGTGAGCAAGCATTGCCGATTATGTTCTCGGTTAGCAGCGAGGAAATTTCAGGGGTGCCAGTGGGGCAATCTCTAAGGGTATTGGTCAATACAAAAAATCAAGTAAAAGGCTGGAAAATTTCTGCTTCTGCTCTGGTAAAAAATTCTTCAAATCAAAATATTGTTTGGATAAAAAAATCACCAGAATTATTTGAGCCAAAGCCTGTCTTGTATGAGCCTTTAGATGGAAAGCACTTGGTTGTTATCTCTGGAGTTTCGGATAAAGATCGAGTAGTGACTAAATCAACCACCTTACTTAATCAAATTCGCTAGAGGCTGCTCATGTTTACCTGGTTATTAAATTTCAGCCTTAAAAACAGAATTATTGTTCTACTAGTTGGTTTGATAATGGTTGTTTATGGCGCATTTACCCTAAAACAGTCATCTGTTGATGTCTTTCCAGACCTCAATAAGCCAACGGTCACAGTAATGACTGAGGCTGGCGGTATGGCCTCTGAGGAGGTGGAGCAATTAATCACTTACCCATTAGAAACGGTGATGAATGGATTGCCGGGGGTTGAATCAGTTAGGTCTGTTTCAAGTGCTGGATTATCTTTCATCTATATCACTTTCGACTGGTCAACCAATATATATTTGGCGAGGCAGCTTGTCGGGGAGCGTCTTGGATCGATGGAAAGTGCTTTACCTACTGGGCTGGTCCCGCGTATGGGGCCAATTAGCTCAATCATGGGTGAAATTATGCAGATAGCTATACCTGTCGAGGAAGAAAAAATTTCTTCAATGCAGGTAAGGGAATATGCCGATTGGGTTTTAAGGCCAAGAATTATGGCTATTCCTGGTGTAGCTCAGGTTATTCCAATTGGCGGCCAAGTTCGACAATTTCAAGTTCAGCCCAATACTCGTTCAATGGCTGAGCTGGGGATTTCATTGGGACAGCTAGAAAATGCACTAAATGGACATTCATCTAATACTTCAGGTGGATTTATTGAATCAAATAATAAAGAATACTTGATTCGAAATTTGGGTAGAACAACAAGCTTAGAAGACCTAAAGAATTTATCTGTTGCTGTAAAAAATAATCAATCAATCTTGCTTAGGCAGATAGCGGATGTAACTTTTGCTCCTGCAGTAAAAAGGGGCGATGCTGGATACAAGGGTAAACCTGCTGTTATCTTGGGTATTCAAAAGCAGCCATCTGCAGATACAGTCACCTTAACTAAAAATATTGAATCTGCATTATTTGAGCTAAAAGCTAGCCTACCTACTGGGATGGATGAGCCTCGAATCACTTTTCGCCAAGCGACATTTATTGAGTCATCAATTAATACCCTAGAGGTCAAATTAATTGGAGCTTCATTTTTTGTTGCCGTAATTCTTTATTTCTTTCTTGGAACTTTTAGACCCGTTCTTATATCGTTAACAGCAATACCGATCTCAATATTAATAACTGCTTTGGTCTTTAAGTATTTTGGATTGTCAATTAATACTATGACATTGGGTGGTTTAGCCATTGCTATTGGTGGGCTTGTAGATGATGCGGTAGTTGACGTTGAAAACATTATTCGACGTTTAAGGTTGAACTCTGAAAAGCCTGAATCTGAAAGGTTGAAACTGATAGATGTGGTTCGACTGGCATCTCTTGAGGTACGGACAGGAATCATCTATGCAACGGGAATCATTATTTTAGTCTTTATTCCATTATTTGCATTATCTGGTATTGAGGGGAAGCTCTTTACTCCCTTGGGAATTGCATTCATTGTTTCAACTTTAGCCTCATTGATCGTTTCCGTGTCCGTAACACCTGTGATGAGTTATTACTTGTTGCCAGCAATGAAAAATTTAGGTCATGGTGACACAAAAGTTCTTCAGTGGCTAAAGACCAAATACGAGTTTCACCTAAATAGGTTTTTAGATGCTCCTAAAAAAGCAATTAAATTATCGCTAGTAGCTGTCTTTCTTTCAATTGTCGGGATTGGATTAATGCCAACTTCGTTTCTTCCTCCGTTTAATGAAGGTACCTTATTAATAGGTATGAGATTAAACCCTGGTGCATCTTTGACTGAATCATCATTGATTGCTCAACAATCCGAACTTTTAGTTAGCCAGGTTCCTGAAGTTACATATGTTGGACGTAGAAGTGGGCGCGCTGAGCTTGATGAGCATGCAGAGGGAGTTCATGTCAGTGAGCTTGATGTTGGAATAAAGCCTTCAAAAGAGTTAACCAGATCAATGGTTGACATTCAAAACGATATCAGAAGTCGGTTAGTCAATATTCCGGCAGCTATTGCGATAGGGCAACCAATTTCACACCGAATTGATCACATGTTGTCTGGTGTTCGCTCTCAAATAGCTATAAAGATCTTTGGGGATGACTTGGATGTTTTAAGGAGCCAAGCAAACACGTTGAGGGACAAGATTGCTGGAGTAGAAGGTCTTGCTGATTTAGAAATTGAAAAGCAAGTTCTAGCACCTCAATTCAAAGTTAACATTAATTACAATTTGGCTTCGCAGTACGGGGTTTCAACAGCTCAATTAATGAAATCATTACAGTCCTTGATCGAGGGTGAAAATATTTCACAAGTTGTTGAGGGTAATAGAAGATTTGCCCTGGTCATGAAGTTGCCAGAATCTTCACGAAGCGTTGATGGTTTAGCAGGTATATTGATTGATACACCGAACGGAAAAATTCCTTTATCAAGAGTAGCCACAATTGAGGATAGTGACGGGCCTAATCAAATAAGCCGTGATGATGGAAAGCGCCGTATCGTTATCTCTGCCAATGCCTCTGGAAGACCTCTTTCATCTGTTGTTGAAGATATTAGATCTTCTATAAACGATATGAATTTGCCAACGGGATACTTTGTTACGATTGGGGGCCAGTTTATTGCTCAAGAGAAAGCATCACGTTTGATTGCACTGTTATCTATTGGCTCGCTATTGATGATGTTTGTAGTTCTTTTTAGTAAATACCAATCTACAAAGCTATCGCTAATGATCATGTTTAATATCCCTCTGGCTTTGATTGGTGGGGTGGTTGGATTATGGTTATCAGGACAACCCTTGTCGATTGCGGCTTTAATCGGGTTTATTACCCTTGCAGGCGTTTCGGTAAGAAATGGAATTCTAAAAATTAGCCACTATTTGAATTTAATGAGATCTGAAGGCGAGGGCTTCACAAAAGAAATGATAGTAAGAGGTTCCCTCGAGCGCTTATCTCCAGTTTTAATGACAGCTCTTGTAACGGCTTTTGCTCTTGCGCCATTGTTATTTGAGGCAGAGCGTCCAGGCACAGAGGTTTTACATCCCGTTGCGGTTGTTATTTTCTCGGGATTAATAAGTTCAACATTGTTGGATACTTTTTTGACCCCTGCGATATTTTGGTTGTACGGAAGAAGTGAAGTGGATAAGTTGAAGTTAAATTTAAATAAAGGAGAGGTTTACTAATCATGAAATTAATTAAATTGTTAATGGGTTTGTTTTTGTGCGTGTCATCTGCAGCCTTTGCGTCTAAGAATCACGATGTCAATCCTATGCAAGGCGGCAAAGTAACTACTACAAAAGATATAGACATCGAATTTGTCTTAAAAAAAGAAGATATGAAGGTCTTTTTGCGGGATCATGGCAAGCCGTTAGATATAAAAGGTGGGACTGCTAAGGTTACCTTATTAAAAAGCGGAGCTAGCAAAGAGTATGAGTTGAAAAATGCATCAGATTATTTTCAATATTCAGGTGATCTTGGAGTGGTTGCTGGCACAAAAGCAATAGTTGTGGTGAGAATTAAGGAAAAGGTATTTTCAGTTAGATACGCATTCGATTGAGTTTATATTTGCAAATAAACTTGCTGTATGAGCTTAAAACTTTTACAGCAAGTTTGTGCCTAAGGGCATGATTGTTAATTATGTTCGGAGATAGCGTCCGCCATACACCTAATAGAGGCTTGCGTTCTATGCGGAATAATTTAGTTGTTACCAAAGAAGTTACCAATTAACTAAATCAGAAGCCTACCGACATGAAAAAGTATAAGGTTTGGGGGTAGGGTAGACCCCCGCCTCTCTATTTAAGCGACCCCCAATTTTTCTCTTTGGGGCCTACCTCCCCTGGATGGTACCAAGGGAAGCAAGCTCACTGGACTTTAGTCAAATACACCAAGCTGCTCACAAATTTTCTCCGTCGACTCTTTAGTGTTAAACGCATCTAAGTTGTTTCCAGTCATTTCCTTTGCCAGAGACTTTGCTTGGTTAATTAACCAATGAACATGCCTTGCTATCTGGATTCGATAAGCAGCAGGAATATTGACCTCCGAGATTGTTAGCCTTAGCCGATTAGCTGCGATATGCATTGCATAAGCAAGCTCAGCAATTTCGGCGTTGGTTGTGAGTCGGTTACGTTTTTTAGTTCGTTTTTGTTGCATTTTTATGTGCCTTTTTTATGAATTTTCGCCAGTTTTTGACCATTATTTGTTGATGTGTTTTCTGGCAATTTTTTATTTTTGAAAATCGACAAACATACCCAATTAACTTTTGAGAACATCGTTGGGTTTGCTATGTGCTTGATTGTTAACAATTGAGACAGAGGGGTGAAAATGACCTTGAAGGTCAAGCTCACTCCCTCGCGCGCTTAGCCATACTAGGTATTTAAGTCCGGGAAAAATTCGTAGGCCTCTTCAATACCATTATCTAAAGCATCTATTACCAATCTAGTTGCTGCCAACATTCCGCTGTTGAACCCATGAGTCCAATTTCCTGTTGCTGGTGAACATAGAGAAAGTATCTCGTCAGGATATTCCCTCTCTAGGCGATTAGCTTCTAGTCGAACACCCTCAATAGTTTCTATATCGGTCGGTGACTTTCTTGCATACCAGACGAAGGATTCGTATTTACGTTCTAGTTGTTTAATTTCTTTAAGTAGCTGGTTTTTTGTTGCTTTCATTATTTTGATTCCTATTCATTTAATTTAGATTTGTTGGTGTCGATGGTGTCGATGGTGTCGATGGTGTCGAAATAAGAGTCGTTTCCTAAAAGTTCCTTATGAGAAAAGCATTTGGAAGACTTTTGGGAATTAGGTATTAAATCGTCACTATCGTCACCGCCAAAGTTATTGGTTATTCAAAGTCATGCTGCTTCCAGCGGCCTTGGGCTGCTTCAGTGAGGGTTAGACCAACGTAATACCGTTTGGTATCACCTTGCTCCTTTACTCGCTTTGTATCGACCCCACGGCTGCCTAATTGACGGGTAAATGACTTTTGTGTAACTGCGTGCGTACCATTTTTTAAAGTCCATAGTTTGTATGAGCCATATACTGCTTTTTGGCTCTCAGTCTTGTCTGCCCCTACCTCGCAACAATCTTCCAAAAATTCACCCAACATGTCTGACTCTTCTTGGTAAATACGACTAGCATCGGCTATACGCTTAGGTGCTACCAATCGTTCCTGTTGCCAAAGGTGGCAGCCATCAACCATCCAAGCCAAAATCCCTTCCTTTTCAGCTAATAGTTTTTCTTCAATTTTGAAGTCAGTTTTTTCCTCGGGGACATGATATTCAAAGGGAACCAATCTCATGCGCCGCCATGCACCGTTACTGCTATCGGTAATAATCGGCTTGTAATTGCCTCTGAGCCATATCTTGAATTGTGGCCAGAACTCAAAATATTCGGCATACATAAAGCGGGCAGTGAGCTTTTCAGTAGATACCAAGGCTTTAAGTTTTTGGTCGTCAAGACGTTGGTTTTCCCGTGTTTCATTAGCCATCACCAAGCGTGCTCCAACCAATCTGGCAACATCATTACTTGCAGTTGAGTCTTTCATGGCTAACAAATCAAAGTTGGCCGTTTGAACATAGTCACCCATGATTTTCACGATGACGTTGGCCATAACTGATTTGCCATTTTTACCGTGTCCGTAGCAAAAGTGCAGCAATTCCTCAGATACATCCCCTGTTAACGAGTAGCCCAGGGCTTTTTGGATATACCTAACGACATCTTGGTCACCCAAGAAGATCTCATCAAGGAACTTGAGCCAAAGAGGGCATGTAGCCGCACGGTTATAGTCAGCGCGAGCTTGTCTGCTAATGAGCAACTTAGGGTCAGCTGGCAGAAGCTTCATGTTTTTTAGATCAAGAACACCATTTTCAACACCTAAAAGCATTGGCTGGTTATCTAGCTCACTAATAGAACTAATACTCATCCCTGGCTCACTGGCAGCAAGATCAAGCATGGCAATAATTCGGCCATTGTTGCGGATAGTTTTGGCATGCGACTGCCATGCCCTAGATATAGCTCCCCTTGGATCTAGCTTAAACAACTCACCAGCTTTTTCCATAATCTGCTCGGCCACTAACTTTGCGGCACCCATCTGCTCATCTTTTTGACACCATTCCCAACGCATGCCATTAAATCGTAACCATTTTCGATTGGAGTGGCAAAAGAGAAACTCGCCCTCAAACATGGCTTTGAAATATCGAGCGTTATCTAAATCACCCATGATGTGATTTTGATTTTGAATGATTTCTTGCCTCACCAAATGTAAAAGCCATCGAAATGTCTTATTTAGGCGATTAGGGTTTAGCTTGGTGCTTTTCCACAGTGCCTCAACCTCATCTGGGTTATACATCTCTGGAATGCGCTCGCTATATTCATGAAATAGTTTCAGCCCTTCGGGGCTACCTTGTGTTTGGTGATGCAGAGCAAAGCAGACGTCTCGCCAGTTATCCCGATCAGCAAAATCCTCTAATCTGGGTAATAGCTCTTTTCTAATTCGTTCCACACACCAACCGGCCACGGGGATATTGTGATCAAAAGTAATCTCTTGGTTTGTGAAGGTGTTGGCGTTTTCTGAGCCATTTAGTAGTTTTCGCCACTTATGCAGCTCGGAAAAGTCTTGAGTTTCGCTAATAGTGTAGCTAGCATCATCAATGGTATCCCCTGTAACCATGACAAAAGTTCCACTGCAAAGGACATCAATTCCGGAGCCGTCAGCAAACTTGCCCCTTTTGGTGCCAATATCCCAGCCATGTTTTTTGATGAATATGTGTAAGCCAGTATGGCTAACTGACTTTTCAACAAAGCCATGAAGGCTAGCGAGAATATCCTTGGCAAAGGGCTTTAAAGAGTCGCCGATGAACGCCTTATCTAGGTCGACGCACATGTAATCGGTATCGTTTAGAACGAAGCCTATACCATGGAAACGTCGCTCAGAGGAGCCTAGTGCCAACTCCTTTTGTAGTAGTGCCTTAACCGTTTCAAAGGATGAGCGGTTTGAAGGATTACCCCACGCTAATTCATAAGTTTGACCCTTACGAATACCTACCGGGACCTTGTCATAATTGCCATCATTTCTTGGTGCCAACTTCACTAGAACCCAATTTTTAATCGCTCGAAGCTCTTGTGGCATTTGATCTAATTTCATACAGCCTCCTTTACAACGGTTTGACTGTAAAAACTTTCGATCCAATCATCCACATCAGATTCTTTCCAAACGCTAATCGCTGGAGAAATCTTTATTGGTTTTGGAAATTGCCCCTTGGATATCTTGCTCCAAAGTGTGCTTTTAGCGAGGGTTGTTTTATTCGCTACGTCGCTAATACGTAGTAGTTTGATACTTGATTTCATTTCCACCTTCTCCTTTTTAGTTGGGTAGGAGAAGGTTATTTACTTATGCGGTTATATAAAATTCATGACATATGTCATGTCTTTTTTGTTGAAGCACTCTCTCCAGTTCTGTCTTTAAAGAACTTTCTAAGCCTGCTTTCTGACCATTCCGTTCTTCTTTTCATTTCTAGCTCTTCCTTTTGCAGGGCTGGACTTAATTTTTTCTGCGCTTTAGTTAGTCTGGGCTCTTGGATATAGGCTGGTGTTGGATAAATTTTTAATAGGTAACGTCTAAACTTCGTAAAGTCTTGTGACTTAAACGGCCTACCTAGGAAATCCTCGAATACGCTCAACGCTCTCTCTAGGTATTCAATATTTTGAGCCTCTAATACGTTCCTATTTTCTGTGCGTTTACTTTTGCTCCTCGCATTCTTTGCGTGGATTTCATCTAATTCAGATTGCAGAGTTTTGTTTTGATTTTTTAACTTCTGAAGCTTTCTCTCCATCTTTTGTGATGAAAGTTGCAATTCCTTAACTAAGTCGACTAATTGAGCCTTATTTATACGCTCATATTCTATAGTTTGATCAATCATATTTTCTCCTTAGCTCGCCGTTTAAGCAGCCTTCAATTCGATAACATTTTCATGGACTGTGTTGCAATAGTCTTCCCAATCATTTAATAACAGTCTCCGTTTCTCTAGCAAGTCTTTTCTTCGATATGACCGCTCAACAGTATTGGTAATGGTGTGAGCTAATGCCATTTCAGCCACTTCTGAGGAGTGTGTGGTTTCCTCTGAAACCCAGTCCCTAAAGGTTGATCTAAATCCGTGTACCGTTGCATCTACCTTTGCTCTACGAATCATCATGGGCATTGCCATATTGGAGAGTCTCTTTCCATTTTTGGAAAATAGGTACTTGCTATTGGGATCCATTACTCGTGCAATTTCTAATATTTCAAGCGATCGCTTGCATAGTGGTACTCGATGCTCTTTCTTGGCTTTCATACGTGAGCCCGGAATGATCCACACATCATCGTGAAGTTCGCTTTGTAGACCACCTATAACCTCTCCCGTTCGAGATGCATTAAGGATTGTGAATTCCAAGGCAAGTGCAGCTATCGTTGCCATCTCACGTAAGTCAGCGATTAGGGCAGCAACTTGTCGATAGGGTAGTGCTTTGTGATGCTCCACCTTTTTAATCTTATTGGGCGCCGGAAGAATCGTTTGCAAGAACCCACGCCAAAGTGCTGGGTTTATACCTGTTCGTAATTTGCGTGTAGTAGCAGAGGCTAAGATCCACTCAAGCCTACCTCTAAGCCTAGATGCTGTTTCAGTCTTAGTTGTCCATATTGGCTCCAGAATCTCCAGTATGTCTTCCATTGTGATTTCATCAAGAGCCTTATTGCCAATAATGGGATATGCGTACTCTTCAAGAGTGAAGACCCATTGGTCTCCATGTTTTTGGTTTGACCACTCAGATCGTTTGGTTTGAATGCAGCTAGCTGCAAAGTCTTTAAAAAGGATCTTCTTGGCTTCTTGTGCATTACGCTGAGTTTTCGCAGCAGTTTTAGCTGCTAGTGGATTCTTACCCTCGTTAAGCTCATCTCGAGCTTGCTGAGCCTTAATTCGCGCTTCAGCTATGGTTAGTGTAGGGAAGGCGCCAAGACTGATATTTTGCTGTTTTCCCATATGCGTGTATCGGAAGATCCAATACTTATTAAGGTTGGGCTTTACCCATATATGCAGACCCTTTACTAGTGCATCGGTATAGCGACCGGGTGTTCTGATATTTTTGACTGTTTGATAGTCCAGCTTGATTGTCATTTGATTCTCCATTGTTACCAAAGATAGTTACCAAAATCCACCTCGGGAATGAGGTAGATCGCTTTAGATTCCAATGTATGACTTCAAGCCTTTTTAAGGCATTCATCACTTAAGTGATGAATATTTCTTTATTTAAGACAATAGGTTGGGATGTCTTCGTTGGTGCAAGTGGGTCTAAAGGACTCTAATGCCATACCGGCCTAGGTTAAGTCACAGCTTCCGCCAGACCCTAAAGCCCCCTAGTTGAAAAGCCAGGGGGCTTTTTTTATGTCATTTTTACATCTATTGATTCTTTACTTCAAAAACAACATCTGCAAGTCATTCAGATACTGAATGCCCAGCTCTGATGCTTTCAAAGTGGTGGGGTCTTCATCTAACAAACCTTTTTTCAAGGCCTGTTGAATTGGGCCATTGATGGCGCTGATTTCTAAACCGGTTCTTTCTTTGAACTCATGGGTTGGTACACCATCGATCAACCTCAAGGTATTGAGCATGTATTCAAAAGGTAAATCATCTTTACCTAAGATGCGCTCTTCAATCAGTGCATGACCTTGATTGAATATCTTTTGCATGTAAGTGTCTGGGTGACGCTCATTGGTTTGTCGGGCGATTTGATTGTGAGCAGAAATCTTTCCGTGAGCCCCAGCTCCAATACCAATGTAATCACCAAACTTCCAGTAATTCATATTATGTTGGCAACGATTGCCATTTTTGGCATACGCAGAAATTTCATAGCGCTCATACCCAGCACCATTTAGCTTTTCCATCAAGGCATCGAGCATCTCAAACGCACTGTCATCATCAGGGATGGCCGGCGGATATTTCGCGAACAATGTATTGGGCTCAAGCGTTAGGTGATAAAGAGACAGATGCTGTGTTTTAAATGCCAAGGCTTGCTCTAGATCCTGAATGGCCTCATCCAAGGTTTGATTGGGCAGGGCATACATCAAATCAAGATTGACCTGATCAAAGAGTTCCATGGCTGCATGAATGGCGGCCTTGGCTTGAGCTGAGTCATGGATGCGGCCCAATGCTTTGAGCTTTTCATCATTGAAGCTTTGGATGCCAAGTGAAATACGATTGATGCCACTTTGAGAATAGCTTTTGAATTTTTCGATTTCAAAAGTACCTGGGTTCGCTTCCATCGTGATTTCAGCGTCAGCGTTTACTGGGAGTAGGGCGCGTATATCGGACAACAGTTGATCTAATCCAGCTGAAGAGAGAAGGCTGGGGGTGCCGCCACCGATGAAAATCGAATGTATTCTGCGACCCCAAACTTTGGGAAGCGTGCTCTGTAAATCTAAACGCAGAGCCTCAAGATATCTTTTTTCATCAAAGCCTTGCTTGGCTTCATTTGATTCGTTGGCCTGGTCGGTCTGATGAATCTCAATGACGTTGACCTTTACATCTTTAGCTTCTTTGACGTCTTTGATTTGATGAGAGTTGAAGTCACAGTAGGGACATTTTTTAATGCACCAGGGGATGTGAACGTAAAGAGATAAAGGGGGCAATGATGTCAGCATCTTGCAGTGTCAGAGTGACAGACCGATTTTTTTGTTTAACTTTTTGTTCAATGCTTGAACCAAGATGTTCAGTGCTTGGCCACGATGACTGATTTGATTTTTCTCTTCAGCACTTAATTCAGCGGCTGTTTTACCAAGCGTTGGAATGAAGAACAAAGGATCGTAGCCAAAGCCATGTTCACCTTGTGGAGTTTCCAGGATTTCACCATGCCAGTGACCAACCGCGATCAAGGGCTCTGGATCATCGGCTGAATTGAGGAACACCAAGGTGCAAGTGAAGTGAGCACTTCGTTCTGTGATGCCACTTAATTTTTTAATTAAGAGCGCATTGTTATCAGCATCTGAGGGATCTTTCTTTTGATCACTCAAAGCGAATCTGGCTGATAAGACTCCTGGCAAGCCACCGAGTGCATCAACGCAAATGCCAGAGTCATCTGCAAGAGCGGGTAAGCCACTCAGCTTGCTGGCATGTCTGGCTTTAGCAATGGCATTTTCAACAAAGCTTGGAAAGGGTTCTTCGCAGGATGGGATGCCCAGCAAACCCTGTGGCGTTACTTCAAAGCCAAGGGGGCTGAGTAAAGCGTTAAATTCTCTAACTTTTCCAGAATTGTTGGAAGCTAAGACAATTTTCTTCGAAGACATTATTTTTTTGCTAAAGCTTCTTTTTGAAGTTTCACCAATTCTTTGATGCCACTCTCAGCCAAGTTCAAGAGTTGATCGAGTTCTTTTCTAGAAAACGCTGGACCTTCGGCGGTTCCCTGAACTTCGATGATGCCACCTTGAGCCGTCATCACAACGTTCATGTCTGTGTCGCAGGCAGAGTCTTCGGCATAGTCCAAATCAAGCACAGGAGTACCTTGATAAATACCCACTGAAATAGCCGCCACATGATCTTTGATCGGATCTTGGGTAATGAGTTTCTTTTCTAATAGTTGATTGACGGCATCACGGGCAGCCACAAAAGCCCCGGTGATCGCAGCTGTTCTTGTGCCACCATCGGCTTGAAGGACATCGCAATCCAAATGAATGGTTCTTTCACCCAGCAATTTAAGGTCAAACACGCTGCGCATCGAGCGGCCAATCAGGCGCTGAATTTCTTGGGTTCTACCACTTTGCTTGCCCTTGGCAGCTTCACGATCCCCCCTGGTATGGGTGGCTCTAGGCAACATGCCATATTCCGCGGTGACCCAACCCTCGCCACTGCCTTTTTGGTGAGGAGGCACTTTTTCAAGGATGGACGCCGTGCAAAGCACGTGTGTATCGCCAAATTTCACCAATACAGAGCCTTCTGCGTGCTTGGTAAAGCCTCGGATGATGGCGATTGGGCGAAGATTTTCGGCTTGGCGATTACTAGGGCGTTTGGATATTGTCATGTTAGGACTTTACAATGGATGAATGATAGAAAGTATGACCGGTTTTGGTAGTGCCTCCAGACAATTAGACCTGGGTGGCGGAGTCTATGCAACTGTAGCGGTTGAATGCCGTTCAGTAAATAGTCGTTTCCTAGATTTGAACATACGTTCACCTGAAGAGTGCCGTTCTGCAGAAATGTCTTTGCGAGAGCTGGTCACGAAACAGTTGGGTCGTGGCAAGGTGGAGTTCCGCATCAATGTCCACCGTGAAACAGAAGCCTCCACTCAATCCACAGATTTATTAAATTCAGACAGTCTGAAAAGTCTCAAAGCGCTAGAAGCGGCTGTTTTGAAAGAAATGCCGAATGCGGGAAATATGCGCATGGGTGAAATTTTGCGCTGGCCAGGCGTGATCAACGAAAAGATTGTGGATGACGAGCTCTGGCGCAAACTGACTTTGGAAGCTGCCACAGAGGCTCTGACTGCTCTTAAGAGTAGTCGTCAGGGCGAGGGTAAAGCTTTGCTTGAGATCTTGATGGAGCGCGTGAATGGCATTCGTGCGATTGTTGAGCAATTAAAGCCCTTGATTCCGCAAATCATCGCCGCTCATCAAGCCAAGCTCACTGAGCGCTTGACTGAAATACTCACAGGCATTGATGCGCAAGGTCAGGCTGTGGCAAAAAACGATGTATCAGAACGCATCAAACAAGAAGTTATTTTGTATGGCGTTCGCATTGATGTGGCTGAAGAGCTTGAGCGTCTTAAAACACATTTGGACGCGGTTGAGTCAGCCCTTAAGAAGGGTGGACCGGTTGGCAAGCGTTTGGACTTCTTGATGCAAGAATTGAATCGTGAAGCCAATACCCTGGGATCAAAGTCAGTGTCTCAAGAGAGCAGCAATGCATCGATTGAAGTTAAGTTATTGATTGAGCAAATGCGTGAGCAGGTGCAGAATCTTGAGTAATTTTAGTAATGGTTTAGAGGATGTCTCATGACTTATACCGGTAGCATGTTGATGGTGGTTGCTCCTTCTGGTGCAGGCAAATCCTCTTTGGTCAATGCTTTGCTCAAGCAAGATAAAGATATTGGCCTATCGGTTTCTTTCACCACGCGCGCACCAAGACCTGGTGAAGTGAATGGTCGTGAATACAACTTCCTGAGTGAGGCCGAGTTTTTAGAGCGTAAAGCAGCGGGTGATTTTTTAGAGTGGGCCAAAGTGCACGGCAACTACTACGGCACATCCAAATCTTGGATTGAGTCTCAAATGAAAAATGGCAGAGATGTCATTTTGGAGATTGATTGGCAAGGAGCCCGTCAAGTACAAGCCATCATTCCTGAAGCGATTTGGATTTTTATTTTGCCGCCATCAATACAGGCGCTAGAAGATCGTTTGAAACACCGTGCTCAAGATGATGATGAGACGATTCAAAAACGAGTGGCTGCTGCCAAAGAAGAGTTAACTCATGTGGCTGAAGCCAATTACTTGGTGATCAATGATGATTTTGAAACAGCATTGGCTGAGTTAAACCATGTGGTTTTAGCAAGTCGCTTGCGCAAGAATTCTCAGTTGGTCAGACATCAAAAATTGGCCCAAGAGCTTGGCGCCTCAAACAATCAAAAGTGAACTTTCCACCACTTTTGCCCAAGTGAGTTATCCTTTAGGTATTCCTAGCACTTTTTGAGTTAAACACATGGCCCGTATTACTGTAGAAGATTGTTTGAAAACCATCCCAAATCGATTTGAATTGGTTCTAGCTGCTACCTATCGCGCTCGTCAATTAGCGCAAGGTCATGCTCCTAGAGTGAACGCTAAAGACAAGCCAACCGTGATTGCTTTGCGTGAAGTGGCTGCTGGCGTTACAGATCGAGACATGTTGGTTAAAGTACCTCTATAAGAGGTGACACGGTGGCGCCAAACCCAGATGCCCAAGGCATCCTAGCCGCCATCCTGGAGCAGTCAAGCCGGCATTTATTCGGACCCACGTCCCAGCCGGCTCACCCCCCAAAGCCACAAGTTGTTTCTCTTGCTGGCCTCATCGAAAAAATCTCTCATTTAAAACCTGATGAAATTGCTTTGGTCAAAAAAGCATTTCAATACGCAGACTCTGCTCATCTAGGTCAATATCGCCAAAGTGGCGAGCCTTACATCACTCATCCTTTGGCGGTTGCTGAACTGTGCGCCAGTTGGCGTTTGGATGGCGCATCAATCATGGCCGCCTTATTGCATGATGTGATTGAAGATACGGGTAGTACTCGCCAAGAATTGGTAGAAATCTTCGGTGGCAAAGTCGCTGAATTGGTGGAAGGCTTAACTAAATTAGACAAGCTTGAGTTCCAAAGTCAGGCAGAAGCGCAGGCTGAGAGCTTTAGAAAAATGTTCATGGCCATGGCCAGAGACGTTCGAGTGATTTTGGTGAAATTGGCAGATCGTTTGCACAATATGCGCACCCTCGATGCAACCACTTTGGCCAAGCGCAAAAGAGTCGCCCTTGAAACTGCAGAAATATATTCGCCCATTGCTCATCGCCTTGGTTTGAATTTGGTTTACAGAGAGTTACAAGATTTAAGCTTTAGACATTCATCACCATTCAGATATGCCACTTTGGATAAGGCGATCAAAAAAGCCCGAGGCAATCGCAAAGAAATGGTGGTCAAGATTTTGGACGCCGCGCGCATGACTTTGACCAAGTCAGGGCTTGAGGCTGATTTGCGTGGCAGAGAAAAAACTTTGTACAGCATCTATATGAAGATGCGTCAAAAACATTTAAGCTTCTCTCAAGTATTGGATGTTTACGCTTTCCGCGTGACAGTTAAATCAATTGATGAGTGTTACCGAGCGCTGGGCGTATTGCACGCCTTGTATAAGCCAATGCCAGGTAAATTCAAGGATTACATTGCCATTCCTAAGCTGAATGGCTATCAATCGCTGCACACCACCTTGGTGGGTCCTTTTGGTATGCCTGTTGAGTTTCAGATTCGCACCCAAGACATGCATCGCGTCGCGGAAGAGGGCGTTGCTGCGCATTGGGCATACAAGGATGGTGATGACCATCTCACTGAAATGCAAACCAGAGCGCATCAATGGTTGCAATCATTGGTGGATATTCAAGATAACAGTGGCGACTCTCAAGAATTCCTGGAGCACGTCAAAATCGATTTATTCCCAGACGCGGTTTACGTGTTCACGCCTAAAGGGCAAATCAGAGCCTTACCAAGAGGCGCCACGGCATTGGATTTCGCCTATGCTGTGCACAGTGACTTAGGTAATGAGTGTGTGGGCGCCAAAGTAAACGGCGTGCAGTTGCCATTAAGAACAGAGTTGAAGAACGGCGACATCATCGAAATAAGTTCTGCACCAAATTCACAGCCGAATCCTGTTTGGCTCACATTTGTTAAAACTGGCAAAGCACGTGCAGCTATTCGTCATTACCTTAAAACCAGACGCTACTCAGAAGCGATTCAGTTGGGTGAGCGCTTGTTGTCTCAAGCACTGCGTCAGCAAGGCAGTGATGCTGCTTTGGTCACGGATGACATTTGGGAAAAGTTATTACATTGGACTGGTAGCAAAGGTCGCGAAGAATTGTGTGCTGATATTGCCATGGGCCATCGTGTTCCTGCAGTCATGGCAAAGAGAATTGAACTGATCATTCGTGAAAGCCGCGGCCATTCTGAGCAAATGCGTTTGGACACTGCTGAGTGGGAGACTTCATCTGATGATGTTCCTGAACACAAGCAAGCCATCATGATTGACGGCAACGGCGGTGAGTCAGTGTCTTTCCCAGCTTGTTGTCATGCGATCCCAGGGGACAATATCTTGGGTTATCTTGGTAAGGGCGAAGGTCTACAGATTCATACGCATGAATGTCGTCAAGCTCAACGATTGCATCACCGCGATCCAGATCATTGGGTCGATGTTATTTGGGCGGAAGATATTCAAAGAAGTTTTGATGTGGCCATTCGTGTGGATGTCAAAAATGCCAAAGGTGTCTTGGCACGCATTGCCGGCACATTGACATCAGCTGATGCCAACATTGCTCACGTGGCAATGGATGATCGATTCAGTGAATCTGCTGTGGGTATTCGCTTTGTGATTCAGGTGGAGAGCCGCTATCACTTGGCCAAGGTCATGCGTCGCTTAAGACAGAATCAAGACGTTCTAAAAATCACCCGAGTTTTTGGTAAGTAACTTTTAAGATATCAAGTTCTTTCAAACCCTCAGGGGTTTGTAAATTGACTGTGTCGCCTTCTCTTGCTTTGATAAAAGCTTTGGCAATTGGTGAAATCCAACTGACATGATTTTTCTCCATGTCGACTTCATCAACGCCCACGATCGCAATGGTGGTTTCTTGGCCAGTTTCATCTGCATAACAGACGGTCGCCCCAAAGAAGATTTGATCGGTTTTATCTCTGGCTTCAGGATCGACTACCAAGACATCTTCTAAGCGCTTGGTCAGAAAATAAATACGACGATCGATTTCACGTAAACGCTTTTTACCGTACTGATAATCACCATTTTCAGAGCGATCGCCATTCGATGCTGCCCATGAAACAATTTTGACGATTTCAGGGCGCTCTTCATCCAGAAGATGCAAAAGTTCATCTTTCATGCGCTGGTGACCAGCAGGAGTTATGTAGTTTTTGATTTCCATGGCATAATGTCGGTCTTAATGCGGCTGTAGCTCAGTTGGATAGAGTACTTGGCTACGAACCAAGGGGTCGTGGGTTCAATTCCTGCCAGCCGCACCAAAACAGAAGGGCCTAGTGTAAAGCTAGGCCCTTTTTCATTCAAGCCGGGTTATTTTCTCAAATTAAGAGCCCAGGCCAGGCTTCAAAACATAGCACCTAAAAAATACCTACAAAACACCTACAAAGTATCTTTTTCATCAATTGTTGGGGTCCTTTGTGGCGATGTTGATTTGGCTTTGAATGCCCCTGTAACTGTGTTTAAATATCTCCCGAATATTAAGTATTGAATTAAGTATTGATAAGCATTGATTTAAAAAATGCATTCAATTGGTTTGGGGCATGCGTCAGGAAATTGTTTGAGCATGTCTTTGAGGGAGAGTTGGTTTGCTACGTTCTGTTTTTATCATTGCGCTTGTGAGTGTTTTCATGCCATTCATGGCTCATGCTCAGTCATTCCCGCAAAAACAGATTCGTTTGATCGTGCCTTTTGCTCCTGGCGGTAGTACAGATATCATCGCGCGCGCCATTGCTGATCCTTTGAGCAAAGTTCTTGGCCAGCCTGTGATTGTTGAAAACAAAGCAGGGGCTGGTGGATCCATCGGCGCATTAGACATCATGAGAGGCTCTAAAGATGGTTATGTGATTGGTATGGCAACAGTCTCAACCACCGCTTCGAATCCAGCTGTTAATAAAAAAATTGGTTACGACCCAATCAAAGATTTTCAGGCAATCACTAATATTGCGGCCACGCCTAACGTGATTGCTGTCCATTCAAAATTCACTGCCAAAGACTACAAATCATTTTTAGAGCTCATTAAAAAGAATCCTGGTAAGTACAGTTATTCAACTTCAGGGTCTGGCGGTATTGGGCATTTGCAGACGGAATTATTTAAAAGTTTGACTGGCGCTCAAATAAACCATATTCCCTATCGTGGGGCTGGACCTGCTTTGGTTGATACGGTCTCAGGAAAGGTGCCTATCATTTTTGATAATTTGCCATCTGCTTACCCCTTCATCAAAGACGGTCGTTTGCTGCCATTGGTTGTTGCTGCTCCAAAACGCTTGAGTAGCTTGCCTCATGTACCTACTTTTGCGGAGGTAGGTTTGGCCCCTGTGAATCGCATGGCTTATTATGGTCTCATTGGACCGGCTGGGATGTCAAAAGAAGCTGTGGAAAAGATTCATGCAGGAGTATTAAAGGTTTTGCAAGATGCCTCAGTAAGAAAACGCATTGAAGACACTGGATCACTGATTGTTGCCAATAATCCAGAGCAGTTCGCTGCAGAAATCAAAGCCGAATACGAGATCTACCGAGATGTTGTTGCCAAGCAAGGCCTCACATTAAATTAAGAACCAATAAGCACCAGCAAGCACCATTATTGAGGCTTCCTGCTGATTAGATGACCTTGATCAATCTGGGGTAATGCAAGCTTGCACACTTTTAGTGAACTACCACTATCCTAGTGCCTGAATCACTAATTGACTGATATTGAGTAGCGATGAATCTCCCCCGTTCTTTTAGATCTATTGAATTTGCTTGGCTCTTGGCTGCCTTGGTTGTTTCCGTGGCGTCTTTGAGCAGTGTGGCTTATTTGGCAGATCGTATGCAAAGAGCGTTTGAGAGAGATGCCAAGCAATTGATTGCATCCGATGCCTTGATTCAGAGCGATCAACCCTTGCCGATTCTTTTTCAACAAGAGGCCGTTAAAAAGGGATTGCTGGTGGCTAACACCACAGTCTTCCCCACCATGTCATCGCTTGGATCAAATGCCCGTCTAGTGGCTTTAAAAGCCGTTACAGAGACATATCCTTTAAGGGGTAGCCTCAAGATCTCTAAAGATGCTCTAGACATTAAGGGCGCAAACACACGCGCAACACCATCACAAGGTTCAGTGTGGGTTGAGCCTGCTCTTTTAGCGGGCCTGTCTGGCAAATTAGGTGACCGCATCACTTTGGGGTCGACCAGTTTTGTGATTGAGGCTTTGTTGACTCAAGAGCTTGATAAAGGTGCTGGCTTTTTAAACTTTGCACCACGGGTCATGATGCGGGGTGATGAGTTAAGTAAAACTCAGTTGATTGGCTTTGGTAGTCGAGTGACCTATCGATTTTTAATTGCCGGACAAGAGTCAGCCATCAATGAATTTTTATTGTGGGCTCAAAAAGAAATTGATGCCAAGCAATTAAGGGGCATCAAAATTGAAGGGGTTGATAACAGTCAACCCTTGATGAGAGCAACGCTTGATCGAGCTGAAAAGTTTTTATCACTGGTGGCGATTTTGACGGCCATGGTCGCTGCAGTGGCCATGGCTTTAGCTGCTAAGCGCTATACCAGCAAACAGGCCAACCCAACGGCGATTTGGAAATGCTTAGGCGCTAACAAGCGTCAGGTATTACTCGAGCACTTCAAGGCCAGCATGGTGATTGCACTCTTGGGTGGTGCCATGGGGGCTTTCTTGGGATGGATTGGTCATCAAGGCCTGCTTTTCTTCTTAGGTGATTTATTGGTGGCTGATCTTCCATCAGCATCCATCTGGCCATTGATCTGGTCTTTACTGGTAGCAGTGGTTTTGTTGATCGGATTTGTTTGGCCACCATTGCTTTATTTGAGTGATATCTCACCACTCAAAGTCATTCGTCGAGATATTTCAGTCAGGCATCCAGCGTCATGGCTTCTGATGTTTTTTGGATTGATCAGTTTCTTCGTGTTGCTCTTGAGTGTTGCTAAAGATGTCAAATTAGCTGTTTTAACTTTGGGCGGTTTTTCATTGGCAGCCGGCGTCTTTATTTTGGTCTCTTGGTTGTTGATCAAATTAACTGCCAAGATGGCAGAGCATTCATGGTTAGGTCAGCACGTGGTGCAACGTTTTGTTTGGCAGTCTTTATCCAGACGCTCTTTATTCACTGGTTTGCAAATAGCATCATTGGCCATTGCCATCATGGCGCTATTACTTTTAGCTGTGGTCAGGCAAGATTTGATGAGTGCATGGAAGGGCAGTTCTCCGCCGGATGCACCCAATAGATTTTTGATCAACATTCAGCCAGAACAAAAAGCGGCCATTGAGCAGAAATTATTGAGCGCGGATATTAAGAAAATTGTTTTGTATCCGATGGTGCGAGGTCGTTTAACGCACATCAACGACCAAGTGGTATTGCCGCAAGATTTTGAAGATTCGCGTGCGCAACGATTGGTGGATAGAGAGTTCAATCTTTCATATAGCTCAGAGTTGCCAGATAAAAATAAAGTGACCGCAGGAACCTGGCATGGCAACACTCGAGTGCCAGAAGTATCGATTGAAAAAGGTTTGGCTAAAACACTGTCTTTAAAATTAGGTGACAGCTTGGTGTTCGATATCGCAGGCATACCTGTTAAGGCAAACATCACATCCATCAGAGAGCTTGATTGGGGCAGCATGCGCGTGAACTTCTTTGCGATCTTGCCGCCGCATCTTCTCAGTGAAATGCCTCAAACCTGGATCACGGCTTATAAGCAAGGACCTTTGGTGCCGCAAGTGTTGCCTTTGGATATTTCTGTGGTGGCTCAATTTCCGAATGTGACGGTTGTTGATGTGGAGTCCGCTTTAAATCAAGTACAAGATGTCTTGAATAAATTGTCAGCGGCTGTCGAGTTGCTCTTTGGCTTCACAGTGATTGCTGGCATCTTGGTCTTGGCTGCAGCTTTAGCGTCGACTCAAGATGAGCGCCTCAAGGATGCGGGCTTACTCAAAACCTTGGGGGCCAGTCAGGCTCAAATCAGGCGTGCTTTTTATACCGAGTTGACCGTGATTGGTTTTATTTCAGGGCTATTGGCTTCCTTGGGCGCCATTGGCGTGGGTTGGGCTTTGGCCACACATGTCTTTGAATTCAATTTACCAATCCCATGGATCGTGATTGTGTATGGTGTTGTGTTTGGTGTTTCTGCTTGCGTCTTGGGTGGTCTGTGGTTACAGAGAAAGATTTCTCATACATCGGCCTCAGAAGTGCTCAGAAGTCTTTAATCAAGAATAAAATAGAGATATGTCACAAGAACAAACCACTTATGAATTGATTGGCGGAGCTGAGAAGCTGCGTGAATTGGTCGATCGTTTTTACGATCTGATGGATCTAGAAGAAAGTTATCAGGGGATACGACTCATGCATCCTGCTGATTCAACTTCATCCAGAGAAAAGTTATTCATGTTCTTGAGTGGCTGGATGGGTGGCCCAGATTTATTTGTTCAGCAATACGGACACCCAAGACTCAAGGCCAGACATTTGCCATTCTCAATTGGTATTTCTGAAAGAGATCAGTGGTTGCAGTGCATGCGTCAAGCAATGAAAGAAGTTGGCATCAATGGCATTCTGTTTGAACGCTTGATGCAATCATTCTTTACTACTGCTGACTGGATGAGGAATCGTGCTGGGTAATTGAACCAGACGTGTGCCTGACCAGCGGTCAGGAATCGATTGGCGATTCTTTCTATCTAAGATGGCCGATAGGGGCCACAAAAATAAAGTGATTGAAAAGAAAATAATTGAAACAGATGTGCCCATGCTCATGGATCGGTTCATTTTGATATTAATGAAGAGCAGTAGAGCTGCTGGTATCAACCAGAGTGAGCCAATGGCAAAACGCATCAATGCTTGCGAACGTTTCATGATCGCGCCATCATCATTGACCAACTGAATGCGCCAAGTTTGCATGGCAAGTGTTTGCCCTGTTTTGGTCCAGTACCACATGAAATAAAAAGCCAACACCAGGTACACATGAGCCATCAAGATGGCTGATGGAGCCGTGATCTCAAACAAAACCCCAATGATCAAATGCGGCACTAGAAATGTGAAAGCCAGTACACCAAACAAAACCAACATCTCATAAAGATTCAAAGCAATACGACGCTTGATGGTTGGTGCTGGTAGCGACCTTAGGTAACTGGCGGGAAGAGGGATGAACTGATTGGATTCTTTCACAAACGCTATTTTAGCGTTGGTGAGGTGACTGCGCTTGGTTTACTTGTTTGTGCTCTTTTTTGCGCCAACAACTTTTTATCTTCATCAGATAGTTGTTGGTAACTTTCCCAAGCAGCTGCTTTTTTCTCTGGAGAAATCTTAAGAGTGCGCAAATAATTATCCCGAGCTCTTTGACGTTGTTTGGTGGATAACTCAGCCCATTGGGCCATGCGCGATTGCAGAGTGCTTTGCTCAGTGTCTGACATGGATGGGTAGCGATTCGCCACTTCCACCCATTTTTTTTGACGAGGTGCTGTTAGGCTGGACCAATCTTCTTCGAGTGGAGCTAAGATCAGGCGCTGATCATCATTGAGTGCGGACCAGTTCTGAGCGTTTGCCACCACAGGGTAGAGCAAAAGAATTGCCAGGAAAACAGTGATGTGAGAAATCAAGCAACGACTTAAACAGATATACCGATTTTGGCATTTCATGTTTGTGAAGGAGCGAAAGAATGATGAAAAAGACATGATCAGATCTTTTCTTCTTCCTCATCTTCTTCAACAGCCAAATCTTTGCCATTGGTGATCAAGTATCGAACGAAGCCATCATCTTTGTAGGCATGTGGCGGTACAACGTCGACCAAAATAGCGCTATCCACTTTTGCAATATCAAGGATGCGTTCATCTTGTTGCCAATTTGAAATCAAGACAATGCCAAAGGCCAAAGCCAAGATTGGGGCAGCGCCAAACGCACCCCATGCACGGTTGCGCCAATCTGAACCAGTTGAGTTTGAGTTTTTAAAGCCTTCTCTGACCCAGTTATGAGACCAGAAAGGTTTGCGTTCCTCTAATTTGGCTGCCACAGCAAGTTTTCTGGCATTTTCAAGGCGATTTTTGATATGGGCTGGCAGCTCCGCAGCGGCTTCATTGAGTAAATCACGGGTGAGCAAAGCCACTTGCAACTCTTGATTGCTATCGATTTGAGGGGTTTGATAGTGCTTACTCACAATTTAAATCCTTGTTTTTTAAGGGCTTTCGCCAAATAAGAGCATGCTCGAGAGCAGTGTGTCTTCACGCTACCCTCTGAGCAAGCCATTAATTTGGCTGTTTCAGAAATGCCCAGATCATCCCAATAACGCATGAGGAAGGCTTCTCGTTGACGTGAAGGTAGTTTTGAAATCTCAGTTTCGATGATTTTGATCATTTGTTGACGCTCCAAAATCGTCGCGCCGTCCTCAAAACCAAGATTTTCTTCTGAAGAATCAAGGAACTCCAGAGGGTCGGAGTAATCAGAGTCATCCAAATTATCTTTATTGCCACCCCTCATGGATGAGAAGAGGCTGACCCAGGTATTTTGGGTTTTTTGACGCCTGAACCAGTCCAGGGTTGTATTTTGAAGAATTCGGGTGAAGATCAAGGGCAGTTCTGCAGCATCGCGGTCGCCATACTTCTCAGCCAGTTTCATCATGCTGTCTTGCACAATGTCCAGCGCTGCTTCCTCGTCCCGCGTTGAAAACACGGTACGTTTGAAGGATTTCGCCTCAACTCCCTTGAGGAAGTCGGACAGTTCTTTTGCAGAAGCCATAACCCCTATTAGACAACGCTTCACAAACCCACCCCTAATAAGGAGTTATAGGCTAAAATCCTAGGTTCGACTTGCCGGACCTTTCATAAGATGGTTTTTTCCCGGATTTAAGCGACCGCCACTCGAACCCGAGCCACAAGCACGGAGCCAGAGTAGCCCAAACAATTTTTTGCCGAAAATTGCAAAGGACTATAGAAAATGAATGCAAATAACAACAGCGCGGAACTTTTGAACCCTGCTAGCAACACACAAAACCAAGACGGCCCAGAAATGATTGGCGCCGAAATTTTGGTCCATGCCCTTCATGCTGAAGGTGTGGAATATGTCTGGGGTTACCCAGGCGGTTCAGTTTTATTTATTTACGACGAGATCTTCAAACAAGATAAGTTTGAACATATCTTGGTGCGTCATGAGCAAGCAGCTGTTCACGCTGCTGATGGCTATGCGCGCGCCACAGGTAATGTCGGTGTTGCATTGGTGACCTCAGGTCCTGGTGTGACCAATGCTGTGACAGGCATTGCGACAGCGTACATGGATTCAATCCCAATGGTGATCATCACTGGTAACGTGCCTACGGCTGCGATCGGTGAAGATGCGTTCCAAGAGTGCGACACCGTTGGTATCACTCGTCCAATCGTTAAACATAATTTCTTGGTCAAAGATCCTGCGGATCTTGCTTTGACTTTGAAAAAAGCTTTTCACATTGCCAGAACTGGTCGCCCAGGTCCGGTGGTGGTGGATATTCCCAAAGACGTGTCTTTCCAAAAAGCACGCTTTAACTATCCAGATGAATTGAACATGCGTTCGTACAACCCTGTGAATAAAGGTCACAGTGGTCAGATTCGCAAAGCGATTAGTTTGTTGCTAGAAGCTGAGCGTCCATACATCTACACAGGTGGTGGTGTGATTCTTTCAGATGCAGCACCTGAGCTGAAGCAATTTGCTGACTTGCTTGGTTATCCAGTGACCAATACCTTGATGGGCTTGGGTGGATTCCCTGGCACAGACCCACGTTTCTTGGGTATGTTGGGTATGCACGGTACGTATGAAGCTAACATGACGATGCAACATTGCGATGTATTGATCGCGATCGGCGCTCGTTTTGATGACCGCGTGATTGGTAACCCTGCACACTTTTGCAGCGTACCTAGAAAAATCATTCACATCGACATCGACCCTTCAGTGATTTCAAAGCGCGTGAAGGTGGATGTGCCTATCGTGGGCGATCTCAAAGAAGTATTGGTTGAGATGTCTGCCATGATCAAGGCCGCTGGTCCATTGAAGAACAAAGCTAAGTTGGATGCTTGGTGGTCACAGATCAATGAGTGGCGCAAAAAAGATTGCTTGAGCTTTGACCGTGATTCTGAAATTGTGAAACCACAGTACGTGGTTGAAAAAATTTGGGAACTCACCAAAGGTGATGCCTTCGTTTGTTCAGACGTTGGTCAGCATCAAATGTGGGCTGCGCAATTCTACAAATTTGATAAGCCACGTCGTTGGATCAACTCCGGTGGTCTTGGTACCATGGGTGTTGGCTTGCCATACGCCATGGGTATCAAAAAAGCATTCCCTGACAATGAAGTGGTCACCATCACTGGTGAAGGTTCTATTCAGATGTGTATTCAAGAGTTATCAACTTGCAAGCAATACGACACGCCTATCAAGATTGTTTCTTTGAACAATCGCTATTTGGGCATGGTTCGTCAATGGCAAGAGTTAACTTATAACAAGCGTTACTCAAGTTCTTATATGGATTCATTGCCTGACTTCGTGAAGTTGGCTGAGTCCTATGGTCACGTGGGTATGCGCATTGAGAAGAAATCTGATGTTGAGCCAGCGCTTCGTGAAGCATTCAAAATGAAAGATCGAACTGTGTTCATGGATTTCCAAACAGACCCAACAGAAAACGTTTGGCCGATGGTTCAGGCTGGTAAAGGCATTACTGAAATGCTTTTAGGAAGCGAGGAACTCTGATGCGCCATATTATTTCTATTCTTTTAGAGAACGAGCCGGGCGCGTTGTCACGCGTGGTTGGTTTATTTTCTGCTCGCGGATACAACATTGAAACATTAACAGTGGCTCCTACAGAAGATCCATCTTTGTCACGTATGACGATTGTGACAGTGGGCTCTGAAGACGTCATTGAGCAAATTACCAAGCACTTGAATCGCCTCGTTGAGGTGGTGAAGGTGATTGATTTGACTGATGGTCCTCACATTGAGCGTGAGCTCATGTTGATCAAGGTCAGAGCTGTTGGTAAGGAGCGCGAAGAGATGAAACGCATTACGGACATTTTCCGCGGTCGTATCATTGATGTCAGCGATAAGTCTTACACCATCGAGCTGACTGGAGACAGCAGTAAATTAGATGCATTCATTGAGGCCACAGACCGCAGCGCTATTTTGGAAACAGTCCGAACTGGTTGCTCTGGCGTTGGTCGCGGTGAGCGTATCTTGAAGGTATAACTTTTTAACAAACAACAAACTGAAATTACATAGGAAATAGCATGAAAGTTTTTTACGATAAAGACGCAGACTTATCTTTGATCAAGGGTAAGCAAGTAACAATCATTGGTTACGGTTCACAGGGCCATGCCCACGCTCAGAACTTGAATGATTCTGGTGTGAAAGTAACTGTTGGTTTACGCAAAGGTGGCGCTTCTTGGAATAAAGCTGCGAACGCAGGTTTGCAAGTTAAAGAAGTGGCTGAAGCTGTTAAAGGCGCAGATGTTGTGATGATGTTGTTGCCAGACGAGCAAATCGCTGAGGTGTACAACAAAGAAGTTGCTCCAAATATCAAGGCAGGCGCTGCATTGGCATTTGCTCACGGCTTCAACGTTCACTACGGTCAAGTGATTCCTCGTGCAGACGTGGACGTGATCATGATTGCTCCTAAGGCACCTGGTCACACTGTGCGTGGTACATATTCACAAGGTGGTGGCGTTCCTCATTTGATCGCTGTTCATCAAAACACAACCGGTTCTGCACGTGATGTAGCTTTGTCATATGCAACAGCCAACGGTGGTGGCCGTGCTGGCATCATCGAAACAAACTTCCGTGAAGAAACTGAAACTGACTTGTTCGGTGAGCAGGCTGTTCTTTGTGGTGGCGCAGTTGAATTGATCAAAGCTGGTTTTGAAACTTTGGTTGAAGCTGGTTACGCTCCTGAAATGGCTTACTTCGAGTGCTTGCACGAGTTGAAGTTGATCGTTGACTTGATCTACGAAGGTGGTATCGCCAACATGAACTACTCAATCTCAAACAACGCTGAGTACGGTGAGTATGTAACTGGTCCACGCGTTGTGACTGAAGATACTAAGAATGCAATGCGTCAGTGCTTGAAAGACATTCAAACTGGTGAATATGCAAAGAGCTTCATCTTGGAAAACAAAGCAGGTGCTCCTACATTGATTTCTCGTCGTCGCTTGAACGCTGAGCATGACATCGAAGTGGTTGGTGCTAAGTTGCGCGCAATGATGCCTTGGATTGCTAAGAACAAGCTAGTTGATCAAAGCAAGAACTAAGAGTAGTTGTTAAATAAATAGAAAGATCCAGAAAGAGAGACAGCATGGCAGTTCATTACCCGCACCCAATCATTGCAAAAGAAGGTTGGCCACACGTGGCCATCGCGGGTTTTGTATTGTTCGTGATTCATTCCACCGCAGGGTGGGCATGGTCTTGGCCTTTCTGGATTATTTTTATTTTTGTTGTTCAGTTTTTCAGAGATCCAGGTCGTCTGATTCCTTTGACCAAAGATGCCGTATTGTCCCCAGCGGATGGTCGAGTCATCATTGTTGAAAAATCATTTGATCCATACGCTAATCGTGAAGCACTCAAAATCAGTGTTTTCATGAACGTCTTCAATGTGCACTCTAATCGTTCGTCTGTGAATGGCACGATCAAGCGCATTGAGTATTTCCCAGGTAAGTTTGTGAATGCTGATTTAGATAAAGCATCCACAGAAAATGAACGCAATGCTGTGGTGATTGATGCAAATGGTCAAACCATCACATTGGTTCAAGTGGCCGGCTTAATTGCCCGCAGAATTCTTTGTTACGCTCATTTAGGCGATAAGCTTAAAAAGGGCGAGCGTTATGGTTTTATTCGTTTTGGCTCAAGAGTTGATGTGTATTTGCCTCTGACAGCCGAGCCATTGGTGAGTGTTGGCGATAAAGTATCTGCAACCAGCACGGTACTAGCCAAATTGCCTGGATTGGACTAAAAAGTAGTCTATGACGACATTTCGACGTAGAAAACCAAGATTAACTAAAAATTTACCTAGCAATGTGACGCCTTTGCGTCGCAATGATTGGTCCGGTGCTGATCAAGAGAACCTAGGTCGACCACGTAACCGTGGCATCTATTTATTGCCCAATGCTTTCACAACCGCTAATTTATTTTGCGGTTTCTTTGCCATTGTGCAGGCCATGAACCAACGTTTTGAATTTGCTGCGATTGCGATTTTTGTGGCTTTGGTGATGGATGGCATGGACGGCCGCGTGGCTCGCATGACCAATACCCAAAGTGCTTTTGGTGAGCAGTACGACTCACTCACTGACATGGTTTCTTTTGGTGTCGCACCCGCATTGATTGCTTATGAGTGGGTTTTGAAGGATTTGGGTAAGTGGGGCTGGTTGGCTGCATTTGTTTTCTGTGCAGGAGCTGCCTTGCGCTTGGCACGATTTAATACCAATATCGCTGTGGTTGATAAGCGCTTTTTCCAAGGTTTACCAAGTCCTGCCGCCGCTTCCTTGATTGCAGGTTTTGTTTGGTTGGCTGTGGACAATAAATTACATGTTCAGGAGTTGGCATTGCCATGGGTGATGTTTGCTTTGACCATTTATGCGGGTATCACGATGGTTTCAAATGCCATGTTCTATAGTGGTAAAGCATTGGATGTGCGCTACAGAGCTCCCTTTGGTGTCATGATTTTGGTGATCTTGGGCTTTGTTTTGGTATCAAGCGATCCACCGGTTGCATTGTTTGGTTTATTTGTGGCTTATGCCATCTCGGGCTATGTTTTTTGGGTATGGCAAAAAATTGTCTTGCGCAAGAAAAAAGCTTCAGATATGCTTTCTGACAATTAATTCATTTTTTGTGTATATTAGAGTTTATGAATACAAGCTTGTCACTGCTGCTACTTTTAGGACTAGGTCAAAACCTGGGGTCGGTGCACGCTTAAACACTTAGAGTCAAAGCAAACAACACGAACCCCAGTCCTACTGGGGTTTTTTATTTAGTAAATTTTGTAAGTTCGGGAGCAAGTCATGACAGATAAATTGATTATTTTTGATACCACTTTGAGAGATGGTGAGCAGTCACCTGGTGCTTCAATGACCAAAGATGAAAAGGTCAGAATTGCAAGACAGCTTGAGCGTCTTCGTGTGGACGTGATCGAGGCAGGCTTTGCGGCGAGTTCTGATGGAGACTTTGCGGCGATCAATGCGATTGCTCAAGTCATCAAGGATTCAACTGTTTGCTCTTTGGCCCGCGCCAATGAAAAGGACATCGGCCGAGCTGCTGATGCCTTGAAGGGTGCTAACTCTAAGCGTATTCATACATTCATTGCGACATCGCCATTGCACATGGAAAAGAAGTTGCGCATGACGCCCGATCAAGTGTTTGAACAAGCCAAGGCTGCTGTGCGCTTTGCGCGTAATCACACCAACGATATTGAGTTTTCACCAGAAGACGGTTATCGCTCTGAAGTCGATTTCTTGTGCCGCGTGCTTGAAGCCGTGATCAAAGAAGGTGCTACAACCATCAACGTTCCTGACACAGTGGGTTATGCAGTTCCTGAGCTTTATGGCAACTTCATCAAGACTTTGCGTGAGCGCATCCCGAATTCGGATAAAGCCATTTGGTCTGTGCATTGCCACAATGACTTGGGCATGGGCGTTGCTAACTCATTGGCAGGTGTGAAGATTGGTGGAGCTCGTCAAATTGAATGCACCATCAATGGTTTGGGTGAGCGCGCCGGTAACACTTCTTTAGAAGAAGTTGTGATGGCGATCAAGACCCGCAAAGATTACTATGATTTGTCAGTGGGCATTGATACGACTCAAATCGTGCCAGCCTCTAAGATGGTTTCTCAAATCACCGGTTTTGTGGTGCAACCGAATAAAGCGGTGGTTGGAGCCAATGCCTTTGCTCATGCCTCAGGTATTCACCAAGATGGCGTTTTGAAGGCTCGTGATACCTACGAGATCATGCGCGCAGAAGATGTGGGTTGGGCAGCCAATAAGATCGTTTTGGGTAAATTGTCTGGCCGAAATGCATTTAAACAGCGTTTGCAAGAATTGGGTATCGAGTTGGAGTCTGAGGCAGAAATGAACGATGCCTTCTCTCGATTCAAGACCTTGGCTGACCAAAAAGCCGAGATTTTTGATGAAGATATCACTGCAATTGTGGGCAATAATGCTGAAGAGGCTAGTGACCACTATCGTTTTATCTCAATGTCACAAAGGTCTGAGACTGGGGAGCGTCCATTTGCCAAGGTTATTTTCAAATCTGGCAAAGAAGAGTTCGCATCCGAAGCTGAAGGCAATGGCCCGGTCGATGCAACCTTGAATGCGATCGAATCAAAGGTCAAAAGTGGTGCTGAGCAATTGTTGTACTCGGTCAATGCGATCACGACTGGCACTGAGTCTCAGGGTGAAGTCACGGTGCGTCTTGCCAAGGGTGGCCGGATTGTTAATGGCGTTGGCACAGATCCGGACATTGTGGCCGCTTCAGCCAAGGCTTATTTGGCAGCTTTGAACAAGTTATACGACCCCGCTCAACAGAAATTGAACGCTCAGATGGCTGTTTAAGGTCAAATAGGCTATAATTTCGGCACTTTCTGGGAATTTCCCAAAAAGTGCCGAAGTCTTTGATTTCTTTAATAAGTAATAAAAGAACCAAAAGCTTCTGGGTTTTTTCAACAATTCGCACGACATATCGGGTCAGAGACCAATATTTATTGAATCTCAAGCTCGTTTGTTCGCAAGTATGGAGTTTAAAAATGGCTATTCTTACAGCTGATAAAGCCGTTATTGTTAAAGATAACGCACGTGCAGCAAATGACACTGGCAGTCCTGAAGTTCAAGTTGCTTTGTTAACTGCTCGCATCAATGATTTAACACCTCACTTCAAAGCAAATGCTAAAGATCACCACAGCCGTCGTGGCTTGTTGAAGATGGTTAGCCGTCGCCGTCGTTTGCTCGACTATTTGAAGTCAAAAGATTTTGATCGTTATCGCGCTTTGATTGATAAGCTCGGTCTACGTAAGTAATTCCGACAATGCCTGCCTCAGTTTGACTTAGGCAGGCATTATCGTTTTGAGCGGTCGGTGGCTGCTCGTAGTACAGGACCCGTGTCATTCCAAAGACAGGTTAACTCTTCTCTCTAAGCCTTTCTTTGGAATGGCATCCTTACTCCGCAAAGCCCCTAATTGCTCCAGTGCTGCCATAGCGCTGATTTTCTATGGCAAATGTTGATTGGAGATATACATAAATGACGATGTTTAATAAAGTAGTAAAAAGTTTTCAATGGGGTTCACACACTGTTCGTATGGAAACTGGTGAGATCGCTCGCCAAGCAGGTGGTGCAGTTTTAGTTGATGTGGATGACACAGTTATTTTGGCAACAGTGGTTGGTGCAAAAAATGCCAAGCCAGGTCAAAACTTCTTCCCGCTCACAGTTGATTATTTAGAGAAGACATACGCTGCAGGTAAGATTCCTGGTGGCTTCTTCCGTCGTGAAGGTCGTCCTTCAGAAGGCGAAACACTGATTTCTCGTTTGATCGATCGTCCATTGCGTCCTTTGTTCCCAGAAGGTTTCTTGAACGAAGTGCAAGTGGTGATTCATGTGGTATCGATCAACCCAGACGTACCAGCAGACATTCCTGCATTGATTGGTGCTTCAGCAGCTTTGGCTGTTTCAGGCATTCCATTCAATGGCCCAGTGGGCGCCGCTCGCGTGGGTTACAAAGATGGTCAATACATGTTGAACCCAACACGCACTGAGCAAGCAACTAGCCAATTAGATTTGATCGTTGCTGGTACTCAATCTGCTGTGTTGATGGTTGAATCTGAAGCGTATCAATTGTCTGAAGAGATCATGTTGGGCGCGGTTGTTTATGGTCATGAGCAAATGCAAACAGCGATCAATGCGATCAATGATTTAGTGCGCGAAGGCGGTAAGCCTGAGTGGGATTGGCAAGCAGCTCCTAAGAACGAGCCCATGATTGCTAAAGTCACTGCCTTGGCTGAAGCTGGTTTGCGTGAAGCGTATCAAATTCGTCAAAAGCAAGCTCGTTCAACTAAGTTGAAAGAAGTGACAAAAGATGTGATGGCCAAGTTGGCTGAAGATGGTGAATTTGATGAAGTTGAAGCTGGCAACATCATGTTTGACATCGAAGCAAAGATTGTTCGTAGTCAAGTATTGAACGGTGAGCCACGCATTGACGGTCGTGATACACGCACTGTTCGTCCAATTGAGATTCGCACAGGCGTATTGCCACGCACTCATGGTTCAGCATTGTTCACTCGTGGTGAGACACAAGGTTTGGTGGTTGCAACTTTGGGTACAGCACGCGATGAGCAAATCATTGATGCCTTAGAAGGTGAGCAACGTGATCGTTTCATGTTCCACTACAACATGCCTCCGTTTGCTACTGGCGAAACAGGTCGTGTAGGCAGTCCAAAGCGCCGCGAAATCGGTCACGGTCGTTTAGCTAAGCGTGCTTTGATTCCAGTATTGCCAAGCGCAGAAGAGTTTGCTTATAGCTTGCGCGTTGTTTCAGAAATCACTGAATCAAACGGTTCATCTTCAATGGCTTCTGTTTGTGGCGGCTGTTTAGCGATGATGGATGCTGGTGTTCCTGTTAAAGCCCACGTGGCTGGTGTTGCGATGGGCTTGATTTTGGATGGCAATCGTTTCGCTGTTTTGACAGACATCTTGGGTGATGAAGATCACTTGGGCGACATGGACTTTAAAGTAGCTGGTACATCAAACGGTATCACTGCATTGCAGATGGATATCAAAGTACAAGGTATTACAAAAGAGATCATGCAGGTTGCTTTAGCTCAAGCTAAAGAAGGCCGTTTGCACATTTTGAGCAAGATGCAAGAATCTATGAGTGGTGTTCGCACAGAGTTATCTGAGCACGCTCCACGCATGGTGACAATCAAGATTCATCCAGACAAGATCCGTGAAGTGATCGGTAAGGGTGGCGCAACAATCCAGGCTTTGACAAAAGAAACTGGTACTAGCATTGATATCACTGATGATGGTGTTGTAACTATTGCTTCAACAAGTGCTGAAGGCATGGAAGAAGCCAAGCGTCGTATTGAAGGCATCACAGCTGAAGCTGAAGTAGGTAAGATCTACGAAGGTCCAGTAGTGAAGTTGCTAGAGTTCGGTGCTTTGATCAATATTCTTCCAGGTAAAGATGGTTTGTTGCATATTTCAGAAATCGCCAATGAGCGTGTGAAAGATGTGAAAGACTACTTGCAAGAAGGTCAAGTTGTGCGCGTGAAGTTGTTGGCTGCTGATGAGCGTGGACGTTTGCGTTTGTCATTGAAGGCTGCGTGTGCGGACGAAGGAACAAGCATTGCTCCTTTGAACGGCGCTGCTCCTCAAGCTGATGCTGCACCTGCAGACCAAGCTGAACAACAGCAATAAGCTCATTTAAAGTAAGTGAGCTAAGACGGCATGCGTGCTGTTGAAATCAGCCAATATGGTGGCCCTGAAGTTTTAAAGGCGGTGGTGAGACCTGATTTGGTCTTACCGCTTCCTGGTTCTGGTGAAGTTCTAATCAGAGTCAGAGCTGCAGGGGTCAACCGTCCTGATGTTCTCCAGCGTCAAGGTTTTTATCCTGTCCCTCCAGGCGGTACAGATTTACCTGGTTTGGAATTAGCAGGTGAAATCATCGGCGGTGACATGGCTCACCCTGATAATTTTTTTAGTTTTGAAGTGGGTAGTCGAGTTTGTGCCTTGGTGGTTGGTGGTGCCTATGCTGAATATTGCATCGCTCCGTTAGCGCAATGCTTGCCAGCACCCAAAGGTTTGTCAGATGTTGAGGCAGCGAGTATTCCAGAAACATTTTTCACGGTTTGGAGCAATGTCTTTGATCGTGGTCGTTTGGGTTTGGATGGTCGAGGCAAAGAAACTCTCTTGGTTCATGGTGGCAGCAGTGGCATTGGGGTTACAGCCATACAGTTGGTGACCGCTTTGGGTCACGATGTGCTTGTGACTGTGGGCAGTGATGAGAAAGCCAAAGCTTGTAAAGAGCTTGGTGCTGTATTAGCGGTGAACTATCGCACCCAAGACTTTGTTGAAGAAGTTAAATCTTTTACAAATGGCAAAGGTGCCAACGTTGTTTTAGATATGGTTGCAGGTCCTTACTTAGGAAGAAACATTAACTGCTTGTCTGATGATGGTCGAATTGTGATCATCGCTAGTCAGGGCGGTAAAATTTCCGAGGTGGATGTTGGTCAAGTTTTACGCAGACGTTTGACCATCACTGGATCGACCTTGAGGCCCAGATCTATTGACTTCAAGGGCGCTATTGCAAGGTCATTAAGAGCACATGTTTGGCCATTGCTGGAGTCTAAAAAGATCAGACCGGTGATACATGAAGTGTTTGAATTAGAAGGTGCTGCCAAGGCCCATCAATTGATGGAATCAAGTCAGCACATTGGTAAGATAGTGTTAACTGTTTAATTGAATGAGACTTTAATGAGACCCTTGACCATCATTGGTAACTGGAAGATGAATGGCAGCATGGCTGCTAATCAGCAACTCATTCAAGAATTATTGAGTGACCAAGATTTTTTAAAAAATCTGCAAGGTATGCGCGCAGGTTTGTGTGTGCCATACCCTTATTTATCGCAAGTCAGTCAGTTGTTGGCTAATTCACCGCTTGCTTGTGGTGCCCAAGATGTTTCTGATCATCCTAATGGTGCTTACACCGGTGATGTCAGCGCAAAAATGTTACAAGAGTTTGCCTGTCAGTATGTGATTGTTGGTCACTCTGAGCGCCGTCAATATCATCAAGAAGGTGATGGCCTGGTGGCCAGAAAAGCTAAAGCTTGTTTGCAAGCCAATATCACCCCCATCATTTGCGTGGGTGAGACCGAGTCTGAGTACGATGATGGCAAAACGTTGACTGTGGTGCGCCGTCAATTACAGGCTGTTTTAGACCTGCTACAAGGTCAAATTGAAGCTTGCATCATTGCATACGAGCCTGTTTGGGCGATTGGCACTGGAAAAGTGCCTACTCCGGCCCAGGCCCAGGATGTGCACAGAGAATTGCGTTTGCAGTTAGCTAAATTTGACGATACAGCGGCCTCAAAAGTGGCCATTTTGTATGGCGGCAGCTTAAAGCCTGATAATGCTAAAGATTTGTTGGCGATGCCAGATATTGATGGTGGTTTGGTGGGTGGTGCATCGTTGAATGCAAAAGATTTTTTGGCTTTATGCCAAGCATGTAAATAAATTTGTTTTTGGAGACTTAGATGGAATTGTTAAAGACTATATTGGTTGTGTTGCAAATCATTTCTGCAGTGGGTGTGATTGCATTGGTTCTCATTCAGCAGGGTAAGGGCGCCGATATGGGCGCAGCCTTTGGTGGTGGTTCTTCAGGCGGCTTGTTTGGCGCTGCAGGTTCAGCCAACTTCTTGTCTCGTGTGACAGCTGTTTTGGCCACAATATTTTTCTTGTCTACTTTGGGTATTACCTTATTTGGTTCAACCAAGTCACAAAACGCAGGTGTTTTATCAGGCACCAGCGCTCCTGTGGCAGTCCCAGCTGCTGAAGTTCCAGCGCCAGCAACAGCTGCGCCAGGTTCACCAGTTGCTCCTGTGACCGGAACTGGTCAAAGTGTTCCAAAATAAGAACCCGTTAATTGTTTGAAGCGCCTCTAGAAATGTGGCAATAAGCTAAAATCTAGAGGCTTTAGCGTATGCCGTCGTGGTGGAATTGGTAGACACGCTATCTTGAGGTGGTAGTGGCGTAAGCTGTGCGAGTTCGAGTCTCGCCGACGGCACCAAATTTGGGGGATTGCAGTTTGTCAGTATGCTGCAAGACCAGTTAGTGAAAATATGTAAGTGTTGTTTTAGTTACGAATTGGAACACTCTTGAACTTAGAAGCTTATTTTCCCGTTTTACTATTCATCCTGGTGGGGATTGGTGTTGGTCTCGTGCCCATGGGCCTAGGTAAATTGCTCGGAGCGAACAAGCCCGACGCTGAAAAAATCTCCCCTTACGAGTGCGGATTTGACGCATATGAAGATGCGCGCATGAAATTCGATGTGCGTTACTACTTGATCGCCATTCTTTTTATCCTATTCGATCTAGAAACAGCATTTTTATTCCCTTGGGGCGTGGCTTTGTCTGAAATTGGTTGGCCTGGCTACGTATCGATGCTGATTTTTTTGTTGGAATTCGTGATTGGTTTTGCCTACATCTGGAAGAAGGGCGCCCTTAACTGGGAGTGACGATAAAACATGGCTATTGAAGGTATCTTAAAAGAAGGTTTTGTCACAACATCGGCTGATAAGCTCATTAACTGGACGAGAACAGGTTCTCTTTGGCCGATGACTTTTGGTTTGGCCTGTTGTGCGGTTGAAATGATGCACGCCGGTGCATCACGTTATGACTTGGACCGTTTTGGTGTTGTGTTCAGACCATCACCGCGTCAATCTGATTTGATGATCGTTGCTGGTACTTTGTGTAACAAGATGGCACCAGCTTTGCGCAAGGTGTATGACCAGATGCCTGAGCCACGTTGGGTGATCTCGATGGGATCATGCGCTAACGGCGGTGGTTACTACCATTACTCTTATTCTGTGGTTCGCGGTTGCGACCGCATCGTTCCTGTGGATGTTTATGTTCCTGGGTGTCCTCCAACTGCTGAAGCTTTGATGTACGGCATCATTCAATTGCAAGCCAAGATCAAGCGCACCAGCACGATTGCGAGAAAGGCCTGAGATGTCAGACACTCTATCCGTGCTTAAAGAGCGCTTAGAAAAAGTATTGGGCAAAAAAGTTTCTCGTTTGCACGAGGCTCTTGGTGAACTCACTCTGGTAGTACGTGCAGAAGATTATTTAGAAGTAGCAAAGACTTTGAGAGATGAGCCAAGTTTAGGCTTTGATCAGTTGATGGACCTTTGTGGCGTTGATTACAGTGAGTACGACAACGCAACATGGGAAGGCCCTCGTTTTGCTGCTGTGAGTCACCTATTGTCAGTGAAACACAATTGGCGTTTGCGTCTTCGTGTGTTTGCGCCGGTCGATCATTTTCCATTGGTAGCGTCTGTGACGCCGATCTGGAATTCAGCCAACTGGTTTGAGCGTGAAGCATTCGACTTGTTCGGCATCTTGTTTGAAGGTCACGATGATTTGCGCCGCATCTTGACGGACTATGGCTTCATCGGTCATCCGTTCAGAAAAGATTTCCCGATCTCTGGCAACGTAGAAATGCGTTACGACCCAGAGCAAAAGAGAGTTATTTATCAACCTGTCACGATTGATCCTCGCGAGGTAACTCCTCGAGTGATTCGCGAAGAAAGCTACGGTTCTTAATCATGGCTGATATTAAAAATTACACCCTTAACTTTGGTCCACAGCATCCTGCCGCGCACGGTGTGTTGCGTTTGGTTTTGGAGTTAGATGGTGAAGTGATTCAGCGCTCAGATCCACACATTGGTTTGTTGCATCGCGCTACTGAGAAATTAGCTGAAACCAGAACTTGGGTACAAAACGTTCCATACATGGATCGTTTGGACTACGTTTCAATGATGGCCAATGAGCACGCTTATGTGATGGCTATTGAAAAGCTATTGCAAATTGAAGTGCCAGAGCGTGCGCAATACATCCGTGTGATGTTTGATGAGATCACACGCTTGCTAAATCATTTATTGTGGATTGGTTGTCATGGCCTAGACGTCGGCGCTATGGCGGTGTTCTTGTACGCCTTCCGTGAACGTGAAGATTTGTTTGATATGTACGAAGCCGTTTCTGGTGCCCGTATGCATGCTGCCTACTATCGTCCAGGTGGTGTATACCGTGACTTGCCAGACACCATGCCTCAGTACTTGGCCAATAAGATTCGTGGCGAAAAAGCTGTGAAGAAATTGAATGAAAACCGCCAAGGTTCTTTGTTGGATTTCATTGAAGATTTCACCACCAGATTTCCAAAGTATGTTGATGAGTACGAGACTCTCTTAACGGACAACCGTATTTGGAAGCAACGTTTGGTAGGTATTGGTGTGGTTTCACCAGAACGTGCTTTGCAACTTGGTTTCACTGGTGCGATGTTGCGTGGTTCAGGTATTGAATGGGATTTGCGTAAAAAGCAACCGTATGAGGTTTACAGCAAATTAGATTTTGATATTCCAGTGGGCGTTAACGGTGACTCTTACGATCGTTACTTGGTTCGCGTTGAAGAAATGCGCCAGTCCAACAAAATCATTCAGCAGTGCGTTAAGTGGTTAAGAGCTAATCCTGGTCCAGTAATGAGCGATAACCACAAAGTCACAAGTCCAAAACGTGTGGACATGAAGTTCAACATGGAAGAATTGATTCACCACTTCAAACTGTTCACTGAAGGCATTCACGTGCCGGCAGGTGAGGCTTACGCTGCCGTTGAACATCCAAAAGGTGAGTTTGGTATTTATGCAATTTCTGATGGCGCTAACAAACCATACCGTTTGAAGATCCGCGCTCCAGGCTTTGTGCATTTATCAGCTTTAGATGAAATGGCAAAAGGCCACATGTTGGCTGATGCTGTAACGATTATTGGTACGCAGGACATTGTGTTCGGCGAGATTGACCGCTAAAAGGATAAGAGAGCATATGTTTTCCCCACAAGCTCGCGCTGAAATCAATCGCAATATTGCAAAGTATCCGGCTGATCAAAAACAGTCTGCTGTGATGGCCGCATTGGTGGTTGCTCAAGATCAATACGGTTGGGTCACGCCTGAGTCAATCGAAGAAATTGCTGCCATTTTAGAAATGCCACCGATTGCTGTTCAGGAAGTTGCAACGTTTTACAACATGTACGACACCAAGCCTGTTGGTAAATTCAAATTAGCTGTTTGCACTAATTTGCCATGTGAACTATCTGGCGGCACTCGTGCAGGTGAGTACTTGAAGAAGAAGTTGGGTATTGATTACAACGAGACCACGCCTTGTGGCACTTTCACTTTAAAAGAGGGTGAGTGCATGGGGGCTTGTGGTGATGCGCCTGTTGCAATCGTGAACAATAAAACGATGTGCAGTTTCATGAGCAATGACAAATTAGATGCTTTGATTGATGAATTAAAAGCTAAAGCGAATTCAAATGTAAATGCAGCTGGAGGTGCAGCATGACCAGTTTGCACACACGTCATATTCAGCCTTTGATCCTTAAGGGTCTTGATGGTAATAACTGGCGTTTAAAAGATTACGTTGCGCGCGGTGGTTATGCGCAGCTCAAAAGAATTTTGACTGAAGGCATCACGCCTGAAGCGGTGATTGCTGAAGTAAAAGCCTCTGGTCTGCGTGGCCGTGGTGGTGCAGGTTTCCCAACGGGTTTGAAGTGGAGTTTTATGCCACGTCAGTTCCCTGGCGATAAATACTTGGTGTGTAATACCGATGAAGGCGAGCCTGGTACGTTCAAGGATCGCGACATCATGCGTTACAACCCGCATGCTTTGATTGAAGGCATGGCGATTGCTGCATACGCCATGGGTATTGCAGTTGGTTACAACTACATTCACGGTGAAATTTGGCACGAGTACGCTCGCTTTGAAGAAGCTTTAGAAGAAGCCCGCGCGGCTGGATTCTTGGGCAACAAGATTTGTGGCTCTGAGTTCTCATTCCAATTGCATGCTCATCATGGTTGGGGCGCTTACATCTGCGGTGAAGAGACAGCGCTTTTAGAATCTTTAGAAGGTAAAAAAGGTCAGCCACGTTTCAAGCCACCTTTCCCAGCAAGTTTTGGTTTGTACGGTAAACCAACAACGATCAATAACACTGAAACATTCTCAGCTGTGCCATTCATTTTTGAAATTGGTGGTGAGGCTTATGCCAAGTTAGGTAAGCCTAATAATGGCGGCACAAAGATCTTCTCAATTTCTGGTGACGTTGAACGTCCTGGTAACTATGAGATTCCATTGGGCACATCCTTTGCCACTCTTTTAGAGTTGGCGGGCGGTATGCGCGGCGGTAAAAAAATCAAAGCAGTGATCCCTGGTGGTTCATCAGCCCCTGTTATTCCAGGCGCAATGATGATGGAAACGGACATGGATTACGACAGCATTGCTAAGGCTGGCTCAATGCTTGGTTCTGGTGCGGTGATTGTGATGGACGAAACGCGTTGCATGGTGAAGTCTTTGTTGCGTTTATCTTATTTCTATCACGAAGAATCTTGTGGCCAGTGCACACCATGCCGTGAAGGTACCGGTTGGTTGTGGCGCATTGTTAATCGCATTGAGCATGGAGAAGGTCGTCCAGAAGACTTGGATCTTTTGAATGACGTTGCTGCGAATATTCAAGGTAGAACAATTTGTGCATTGGGTGATGCTGCGGCAATGCCTGTGCGGGGCATGTTGAAGCATTACATGGATGAGTTTGCGTATCACGTTGAGCACAAGCGCTGCATTGTGCCGGCATACGTTTAAGCATTCGAAGAGATCGACAGGAAAATAAGATGGTTGAAATCGAAATTGATGGCAAAACAGTAGAAATCCAACAGGGTTCTATGGTGATGGATGCGGCTAAGAAAATTGGCACGCACATCCCTCATTTTTGTTATCACAAGAAATTGTCAATCGCGGCTAACTGTCGCATGTGTTTGGTTGAAGTTGAGAAAGCTCCTAAGCCATTGCCTGCTTGCGCAACTCCAGTAACACCTGGCATGAAAGTGTTCACGCATTCAGAAAAAGCAGTGCAGGCACAAAAATCAGTGATGGAATTTTTGTTGATCAACCATCCTTTGGATTGCCCGATTTGCGATCAAGGTGGTGAGTGTCAATTGCAAGACTTGGCAGTGGGTTACGGTAAAACCACATCGCGCTACGATGAAGAGAAGCGCGTGGTCTTCCACAAGAATGTTGGCCCATTGATTTCAATGGAAGAAATGAGCCGTTGTATTCACTGCACTCGTTGCGTTCGTTTTGGTCAAGAGATTGCTGGTGTGATGGAGTTGGGCATGCTCAACCGCGGCGAGCATTCAGAAATCACTTCATTCGTTGGTAAGACTGTTGACTCAGAGTTGTCTGGCAACATGATTGATCTTTGCCCAGTGGGTGCATTGACCAGCAAGCCATTCCGTTATTCAGCACGTACTTGGGAGTTAGGTCGTAAGCGTTCTGTGAGCCCGCATGATTCTTTGGGTTCTAACGTGGTGATGCAAACCAAAGCCAATCAAGTATTGCGCACAGTGCCTTTGGAAAACGAAGCCATTAATGAATGCTGGATCAGCGATAAAGATCGCTTTGCCTATGAAGGCTTGAACAGCAAAGACCGTTTGAAAAATCCAATGGTCAAGCAAAATAATCAATGGATTGAAACAGACTGGGAGTCTGCTTTAGATTATGTGGCACGTTCTTTGTCATCGATCAAGCAAGATCATGGCTCTGATGCCATCGCTGCTTTGGCCCACCCAATCTCAAGTGTTGAAGAGTTGTATCTTCTAAAGACGCTCATGACTGGTTTGGGATCTGACAATACTGAAACACGTTTGCGCGCGCAAGATGTGAGTGGTGCACCGACTGCGCCATGGTTGGGCATGAAGATTGCTGAAGTGAGCCAATTACAAAGAGCTTTCTTCATCGGCAGTTTCTTGCGTAAAGATCAACCTTTGTTGGCAGTTAGAGTTCGTGCTGCTACCAAGCGTGGCTTAAAAGTCACTCGTTTAGGTGCCAGCACCGAAGACTGGTTGATGCCAGTGGCTGCCAGCGCTCAAGTTTCACCGGCCAATTGGCCAGCTGAATTGGCGGGTGTTGCTGCAGCGGTTGCACAAGCGAAGGGCGTGAGTGCTCCAAGTAATGCTGCCATCAGTGCACAAGCAAAAGCCATTGCAGATAGCTTATTAAGTGGCGAGCGTAAGGCAGTGTTCTTGGGCGCAGCAGCGATGGCTCATCCACAGTTCGCACAATTGCATGCTTACGCACAGTTCATTGCAAACCAAACAGAAGCTACTTTGGGATGCTTGCCTGAGGGTGGTAACGCTGTGGGTGCACACATTGTTAAGGCTGTTTCTGCGTCAGGCATCAATGGCTTGATGGCAAAAAATCTTAAAGCAGTCTTGCTCATGAATATTGAGCCAGGTGCAGATTTGATTGACCCGCAATTGGCCAAGCAAGCTCTTGCAAAAGCGGGCACTGTGATTGCCATGACTGCTTTTGATAGTGCTGAACTTCGTGAAGTGGCCGATGTTCTATTGCCTATCACGCCATACACAGAAACTTCTGGTAGCTTCATCAATTTAGAAGGTAGCTTGCAAACCACACAAGCGGTGGTCAAGCCTTTAGGTTCAGCACGTCCTGCTTGGAAGGTGCTTCGTGTTCTAGGTAACTTGATGAACATCGATGGTTTCTATTTCAATAGTTCTGATGAGGTGTTGGACGAAGCGGTTCCTAAAAACTTTGCTGAACAGTTAAATAACAAGACAGCTGCTGCTCCTGCAATTACAAGCACATTCACCCCAGCGATCGAGCGCTTGGCGGATGTGACGATTCATTCAAGTGATGCGATTGTGCGCCGTGCGCCTGCTTTGCAGTTGACGCAAGATGCGAAGAAGGCTTTGAAGTTGGGTGTACCAACTGATCTCATGATGCAACTGCAGCTCAAAGAGGGTGATGTTGTGCGTGTTACTCAAGCTGGATCTTCAGTGAATATGCCAGTGACAGAAGAGCGTGCATTGACCAGCGGTGTTGTCAGACTTTCTGCAGGCACAGCATTCAGTGCTCAATTGGGCGGAATGTTTGGTCAATTATCTGTGGAGCGTGTATGACCGACTTTATTCAAACAATCAATACACACGGTTTAGCTCTGTTCGGTGAGATGGCTTGGCCCATCGTTTGGACTTTGATCAAAATTGTGACCATCGTTCTTCCGATGTTTGGTTGCGTGGCTTATTTGACTTTGTGGGAACGTAAATTAATTGGTTGGATGCACGTTCGTTTAGGCCCTAATCGTGTGGGTCCTTTGGGTTTATTGCAACCAATCGCTGATGCACTGAAGTTATTGCTCAAAGAAGTGATTATTCCAAGCAAGGCCAGCAAGGTCTTGTACATCGTCGCTCCCGTGATGGTGATTGCTCCTGCATTTGCTGCTTGGGCTGTGGTGCCGTTCCAGGCAGACATGGTGTTAGCCAATGTGAACGCTGGTTTGTTGTACGTGATGGCCATTACATCTGTTGGTGTTTATGGCGTGATCTTGGCTGGTTGGGCATCCAACTCTAAATATGCATTCTTGGGCGCGATGCGTGCCTCGGCGCAAATGGTTTCATATGAAATCGCGATGGGTTTTGCGCTTGCTGCTGTTTTAGTTGTTTCTGGCACTTTGAATTTAAGCGACATCGTGAAGTCTCAGCAAACAGGTTACTTTGCTAGCATGGGCTTGAACTTCTTATCTTGGAACTGGTTGCCGTTGTTGCCAATGTTCTTGATTTACTTTATTTCAGGCGTTGCTGAATTGAACCGCCACCCATTTGACGTTGTTGAGGGTGAGTCTGAGATTGTTGCTGGTCACATGATTGAATACTCAGGCATGGCCTTTGCGATGTTCTTCTTGGCGGAATACGCCAACATGATTTTGATCGCTGCTTTGACTTCTATTTTGTTCTTTGGTGGTTGGGCTCCGATTGTTGACTTGCCAATTCTGCGCGACATCCCAGGTATTTTCTGGTTGGTTGCTAAGACATTCTTCTTCTTATCTTGTTTTATTTGGTTGCGTGCGTCATTCCCACGTTATCGTTATGACCAGCTCATGCGTTTGGGTTGGAAAGTATTTATTCCCATCTCGATCTTCTGGATCTTGTTGGTCGGTGCTTGGGTCTTGTCACCCTGGAATATTTGGAAATAAGGCGAGGATTTAAAAATGTTCCAACGTATCCGCGAATTCTTCGGCAGTCTGCTCTTAAGAGAGTTATTGCAAGGTATGGCTTTGACTGGTAAATATTTGTTCAAGCCAAAGATCACTGTGCAATACCCTGAAGAAAAAACTCCAATGTCTCCACGTTTTCGTGGTTTGCACGCTTTGCGTCGCTACCCGAATGGTGAAGAGCGTTGCATTGCTTGCAAACTATGTGAAGCAGTGTGCCCAGCCATGGCCATCACGATTGAATCAGATCAGCGTGATGATGGCACTCGCAGAACCACGCGTTATGACATCGATTTAACCAAGTGTATTTTCTGTGGCTTTTGCGAAGAGGCTTGCCCAGTGGATGCGATTGTTGAAACACATATTCATGAGTATCACGGCGAAAAGCGTGGTGACTTGTATTTCACGAAAGACATGTTGTTGGCCGTTGGCGATCGTTACGAAAACGAAATCGCTGCAAATAAAACAGCGGATGCTAAATACAAATGATGCTAGAACCTAAATCAATCCTCTTTTATATCTTTGCCGCCATTTTGGTGATGGCTGCTTTGCGCGTGATCACTGCTCGCAATCCAGTTCATGCTGCATTGTTCTTGGTTTTATCTTTTTTTACAGCCGCTGCGATCTGGATGCTCTTGCACGCTGAGTTTTTAGCTATCTTGTTGGTCTTGGTCTATGTGGGTGCGGTGATGGTCTTGTTCTTATTCGTGGTCATGATGCTAGACCTCGACTTGGATCATTTGCGCAAAGGCTTCAAGCAATACATGCCAGTGGCTTCTTTGGTGGGTGCGGTGATTGTGGCTGAGATGGCGATTGTGTTGATTCGTGGCTTTATCGGTACCAGCCAGCCAATCAGAAACATGGATCCTGAAGTGGCAGCCAATAACACCAAAGCTTTGGGCATCTTGCTTTACACCGAATACTTATTCAGTTTTGAAGTCGCCGGCATTATTTTGTTGGTGGCGATCATTTCTTCAGTGGCTTTGACTTTGCGTCGTCGCAAAGACACCAAAACACAAAATATTCCTGATCAAATTCGCACAAGAAAAGAAGATCGTGTGCGCATAGTCACCTCTATGAATGCTGATTCATCAGCCAATAAAGAATCTTAGGACAGTGATGATGAGACATTTCGGAAAAAGGATTTATTCATGACAATCACCTTAGCTCATTACTTAGTGTTGGCTGCCATTTTGTTTGCCATTGGCGTGGTTGGCATTTTCTTGAATCGCAAGAACATCATTGTTTTGTTGATGTCTTTGGAATTGATGTTGTTGGCTGTTAATTTGAACTTCATTGCCTTCTCTCACTATCTTGGAGATATGGCTGGTCAAGTATTCGTATTCTTTATTTTGACAGTGGCAGCTGCTGAAGCAGCCATTGGCTTGGCAATTTTGGTCACGATGTTCCGTAAGCTGGACACAATCCATGCTGAAGACCTCGGACAACTGAAGGGTTAAGACAGATCATATGACTACTCCAATCTTGAACCCTCTTGTATTGCTGGCCATTCCATTAGCCCCATTGGTGGGTGCGGTGATTGCCGGTTTATTTGGTACTAAATTCTTGGGCAATCTCATTGGTCGCTCAGCTGCGCATACCGTGACTATTCTGGGTGTGGCTATCTCATGCATCCTTTCATTCATGGTCTTGAATGATGTGATGGCAGGTGCTCGATTCAACGAGACCATCTACACCTGGATGCAATTGGGTGAGTTGAGTCTTGAAGTTGGCTTCTTGGTCGACCCATTGACTGCCATGATGATGGTGGTGGTGACCTTTGTTTCATTGATGGTGCACATTTACACCATTGGTTACATGGCTGAAGACGAGGGTTACGCGCGTTTCTTCTCATATATTTCTTTGTTCACCTTCTCCATGTTGATGTTGGTGATGAGCAATAACTTCTTGCAGTTGTTCTTTGGCTGGGAAGCTGTTGGCTTGGTCTCTTATTTGTTGATTGGTTTCTGGTACAAGCGACCAACCGCGATCTTCGCCAATATGAAAGCCTTCTTGGTCAACCGTGTGGGTGACTTTGGTTTCATTCTTGGTATTGGTCTTTTATTGGCTTACACCGGCAGCATGAGTTATGACGGTGTATTTGCTCAGAAGGATTTGTTGGTTCAACAGGTTTTACCTGGCACTGATTGGAATTTGGTCACGGTGGCCTGCGTCTGTTTATTTATTGGCGCGATGGGTAAGTCTGCACAATTCCCATTACACGTTTGGTTGCCAGACTCAATGGAAGGTCCGACACCGATTTCTGCTTTGATTCACGCGGCCACGATGGTGACAGCAGGTATTTTCATGGTGAGCCGTATGTCACCATTGTTTGAGCTATCTGATGCCGCTTTGTCATTTGTGTTGATTATTGGATCAATCACTGCTTTGTTCATGGGTTTCTTGGGCATTGTGCAAAACGACATTAAGCGCGTGGTGGCTTATTCAACTTTGTCACAACTCGGTTACATGACCGTGGCCTTGGGCGTGTCTGCTTACCCAATCGCTGTATTTCATTTGATGACTCATGCTTTCTTTAAAGCCTTGTTGTTCTTGGGAGCGGGTAGTGTGATTATGGGCATGCACCACGATCAAGACATGCGCAACATGGGTGGCTTGTGGAAGTACATGCCAATCACTTGGCTCACGTCATTACTAGGTTCATTGGCCTTGATTGGTACACCTTTCTTCTCAGGCTTCTACTCAAAAGACTCAATCATTGAAGCTGTTGCTAAGAGCACCATCACTGGTTCTGACTTCGCCTTCTTTGCTGTGATGGCAGGTGTGTTCATCACAGCCTTCTATTCATTCAGAATGTACTTCTTGGTGTTCCATGGTAAAGAGCGTTTTGGTCAAGCTCATCACGATCATGGTCATGGTGATCATGATGGTCACGATGGCGGTCATCATCACGGTTTAGCCCCAGGTCAAAAGCCTCATGAATCTCCATGGGTGGTGACATTGCCATTGGTTCTCTTGGCGATCCCATCAGTGATCGTGGGTTACTTCACAATTGGCCCAATGTTGTTTGGCGACTTCTTTGGTAATGCCATTTTTGTTGATGTGACCAAACACGTGGCCATGAAAGAATTGGCGGCTGCCTTCACTGGTCCTTTGGGCATGGTGGCTCACTCATTGCACACACCAGTGCTTTATTTAGCATTGGGTGGTGTTATTTCAGCGGCGGTCTTTTATCTTTGGTTGCCACAGATACCGGCTTTCTTTGCGCGTGTTTTGGCGCCAGTTAAAACGATCCTTGATAACAAGTACTACATGGATGACTTCAACCAAGCGGTGTTTGCTAAGGGTGCAAGACTCTTGGGCACTGGTTTGTGGAAGCGTGCTGATCAGGGATTGATTGACGGTTTGCTAGTGAATGGCAGCACACGAGTGATTGCTTGGTTCTCAGCAAACGTGCGTCAGGTGCAATCAGGTTATTTGTATCACTATGCTTTTGCGATGATTCTTGGCTTGATTGCTTTGATCGGCTGGATTTTATATACCCACTTGGGCTCCATTAAATAAAACAATAGATAGAGCGCCCCAATATGATTCTTTCTTACTCAATCTGGTTACCGATCATTTTCGGTTTGATTATTTTGTTCACTGGTTCGGACAACAGCAAGGGCTATGTTCGTATCATGGCTTTGATCGCTTCTTTGATCAGCTTTGCTGCAACCTTGCCATTGGTCACAGGCTTTGACACCAGCACGGCAGCCATGCAGTTTGTGGAGCAAGTATCTTGGGTGCCACGCTATGACATCAACTACTTCTTAGGGGTTGATGGTATTTCAATGTGGTTCGTTGTTTTAACAGCCTTCATCACGGTGATTGTGGTTGTGGCTGCATGGGAAGTGATCACGGTCAACGTGTCACAGTACATGGCAGCATTTTTGATTTTGTCTGGTTTGATGATTGGCGTATTTGCCTCATTGGACGGCTTGTTGTTCTATGTTTTCTTTGAAGCTACTTTGATTCCGATGTACATCATCATTGGTGTGTGGGGCGGTCCAAATCGTGTTTATGCAGCCTTCAAGTTCTTCTTGTATACCTTGCTTGGTTCACTTTTAACGTTGGTGGCCATTTTGTATTTGTACAACGTGACAGATACATTCAATATCTTGACTTGGCACAAAGCCAAGCTAGACATCGTTGAGCAAGTGCTGATCTTTGGCGCATTCTTCATGGCCTTTGCGGTCAAGGTGCCGATGTGGCCAGTTCACACTTGGTTGCCAGATGCTCACGTAGAAGCACCAACGGGTGGTTCAGTGGTATTGGCTGCGATCATGTTGAAACTTGGTGCCTACGGCTTCTTAAGATTCTCATTACCGATTGCACCTGATGCAAGCCAATATCTTGCGCCTGCCGTGATTGCACTGTCATTGGTGGCGGTTATCTATATTGGTTTGGTGGCCTTGGTTCAGGCTGACATGAAAAAACTTGTGGCTTATTCATCAATTGCACACATGGGCTTCGTTACTTTGGGATTCTTCATCTTCAACCCAATGGGTGTTGAGGGTGCGATTGTGCAGATGATCTCTCATGGCTTTATTTCTGCTGCCATGTTCTTGAGCATCGGCGTTCTTTATGACCGCATGCACTCACGCCAAATTGCTGATTATGGTGGTGTGGTCAACACCATGCCTAAGTTCACAGCCTTTGCCGTTTTGTTTGCCATGGCTAACTGCGGACTACCAGCAACCTCAGGTTTCGTGGGTGAGTTCATGGTCATTTTGGCTGCCGTTGATTACGACTTCTTGATTGGTATCTTGGCGGCGACTGCCTTGATCCTCGGTGCTGCTTATTCATTGTGGATGACCAAGCGAGTGTTCTTTGGCGATGTGGGTAATCAACATGTTGCAGAGTTGACTGATATTAATGCGCGTGAATTTTTGATCATGAGTGTCTTGGCCATTTTCACAATTGGCATGGGCGTTTATCCAAAACCATTCACTGATGTGATGCACGTTTCTGTTATCGAGCTTTTGAAGCACGTGGCAGTTAGCAAACTTTAATCCTGAAAGAGGAAAGAGATATTTATGCAATCGATTGATCTCATTGCGATGTTGCCGGAGCTAGTGCTCCTGACGGTGGCATGTTTGCTATTAATGACTGTGTTCATGAATGAGCCACAGGCATCAGACGAAGATATTTTTCATGCCCCACGTGGCACTGAATTGGCCTACAAAATCAGTTTGGCCTTGTTGCTAGGCTTGAGCTTTGCGTTTGGTTTGCAAGCGGTTGATCAACCTGTGCACGCCTTCAATAATTTGTTCGTGGTGGATGCTTTATCAAGCATCCTCAAATCAGTGGCTTGTTTGGCTGTTTTTGCGACTTTGATTTATTCAAAACAGTACTTGATTGATCGTGGCTTATTCAGAGTTGATTTCATTGTTCTTACCCTTTTAGCCTTATTGGGTCAGTGCGTGATGATTTCAGGTTCTAACTTGTTGACCCTTTACTTAGGTCTAGAGTTATTGGCTTTGCCAACGTACGCTTTGGTTGCGATGAAACGTGATTCAGCCTTGGGTACTGAAGCTGCGATGAAGTACTTTATCTTGGGTGCTCTGGCATCTGGTTTCTTGTTATACGGCATGTCAATGCTTTACGGCGCAACCGGCAGCCTTGATCTTGATGAAATCTTAAAAGCAGTGGGTGACCAACGCATCAACCGTTTGGTATTGGCTTTTGCAGTGGTATTCATTGTTTCAGGTTTGGCGTTTAAGTTAGGCGTTGCACCGTTCCATATGTGGGTGCCTGATGTGTACCAAGGTGCACCAACAGCTGTGACATTGATGATTGCAGGCGCACCAAAAGTTGCCGCCTTCGCATTGTTATTCCGCTTATTGGTGGGTGGCTTATTGCCATTGACCAATGATTGGCAGCCAATGATCATGATTTTGGCTGTGATGTCTTTGGTGATTGGTAACTTGACTGCGATTGCACAAGCCAATCTCAAGAGAATGTTGGCTTACTCAACGATTTCTCACATGGGCTTCATGATTTTAGGTATGTTGTCGATTTTTGATGAGCACGCTTATAGCGCTGCTTTGTTCTATGCAGTGACCTATGTCTTGACCACCTTAGGTTCATTCGGTCTATTGATGATGCTATCTCGCAAAGGTTATGAGTGCGAGACTTTGGATGATCTCAAGGGCTTGAACCGTCGTCACCCATGGATGGCCTTCATCGCTTTGGTGTTGATGTTCTCCTTGGCAGGCATTCCTCCAACAGTAGGCTTTGCTGCTAAGTTATCGATTCTTGAAGCTTTGATTGATAGCGAGCATTTGTATCTTGCGATCATCGCTGTGATGGCTTCATTAGTGGGTGCGTTTTATTACTTGCGTGTTGTTAAGTGCATGTACTTTGATGAGCCAATTCAAACAGCACCAATCGAAGGCGGCTTAGTTGTTAAAACAGTCTTCACTTTGAATGGCTTGTTTGTTCTGTTGTGCGGTATTTTCCCAGCAACATTGATGGCGCTTTGCTTGAGTGCCATGTCAACCACTTTATTGAGTTAATCATGGCACCTGCTAGCTTAAGCATTGAATCTTGGATCTTGATTTTGGCGGCCTTGGTGGCTGCCAATGCTGCATTCGTGAGCCGTAAGTTTTTATTTTTCAAAACGCTTGAAGATAAACACGTGGGCTGGTGCTTATTAGAGATGGGTGTTTGGTACGCTCTGATTGGTTTGATTGGGTATTCATTGGAAAGCATGATTGGTAATGCCTTTCCAAAGCGTTGGGAATTCTTTGCTGTCAGCTTGTGCTTGTTCTTTGTGGCGGCTTTCCCAGGCTTCACCTGGCGTTTTCTGATGAAGCATCGCAATGATGCTCGTGGCTAACGCCACCTTATCTCATTTGTTTTATGAGCTCATCTGATTCAAGCGCTAAGTCAAACTCTAAGCCAGAAAAAAGTTTCTCTGATTTACCTGAAACTGATGATCACTTGCGTGAGCATCGCATCTCTTCTGAAGAGGTGTACTCAGGAAAATTCCTGCACTTAAAAAAAGACATTGTTAAGCTGCCAGATGGCAACTCAACCTATCGCGAATATTTGATTCATCCTGGGGCAGTGGCGATCATGCCTATCTTGAATGATGGACGGATCTTGCTAGAGAGACAGTTCCGTTACCCGGTGGATGCTGCAATGATTGAGATTCCTGCTGGCAAGTTAGAGATTGGCGAGGATCCATTGTTGTGCGCCCAGCGTGAACTCTTAGAAGAAACTGGATACTCGGCTAAATCTTGGGAATTTCTTGGCAGAATTCATCCGGTGATTTCTTATGCAACAGAAACCATTGATATTTATCTTGCCAAAGATTTGACCTTGGGTGAGCGCTCTTTAGATGACGGCGAATTCTTAGATGTGTTTGCAGCAACTTTGAATGAAATGCATGCGTGGATCGCTAGCGGCAAAATCACCGATGTTAAAACCATTATTTCTGTTTACCACTTGGCCAGACGTCTCAAAGAGATCTGAGCTGATCCAAAATAAATCAGAAATCAATTAAGTAATTAAAATAGCAAATATATTAATAAGTCATAAGTCTGCTTTATCCCATGAAAGTTTATAACCTCGCTTGCCATCTAGATCACCACTTTGAAGGGTGGTTCGCTTCTGAGGCTGATTATGTTTCTCAGCAAGAAACTGGTTTACTCAGTTGCCCTGTTTGCGATAGCAATGAGATTGTTCGTTTACCTTCAGCCCCGCGAATCGCTAAGCGCAGCAGCCGTGAGTTGGTGCCTGCTGATCAATCGACATCTCAAACCAATAACTCAGCTGCAGTGAGTGGCGCTGCTGGCCAATCCATGGTTTTGACTGGCTCAGAGCAAGCCCACTTACAGGCTCAAGTTCAGGCCACTGTCATGAAGGCGATGAGAGAGCTCATCAATAAAACAGAAGATGTTGGCCATGACTTTGCTGAAGAGGCCAGAAAAATACATTACCAAGAGGCTCCTGAGAGGAGTATTCGTGGTCATGCGACTGTGGATGAAACTGCTGAGCTTCGCGAAGAGGGCATTGAGGTAGTTTCTTTGCCGGTATTCCCGGCTTTAAAAGACACTCTTCAATAATTACTTGGGTACTACTCTTTGTTGGCGGCTGAAGTCTTGAACTGGCACTTCGCTGGGTTTTAGGCGCTTTTCACAGACATTTTTACCCTCAAATACCCGCATCACCGAACAATCATGCCCTGTACCCTCAGATGCGGCATGGTCCGTCAAACTCTTTCCGGTGGTGACTGTGGTGCCAACACTGGCAGCCGTCAAAGGATAGGCTGCCACCATGGCGCACGCTGATAATTGCCCTAAGGCCAATACCGCTGCAAAAATCTTGAGAAAAAGTCGAAAAACCGTCAATTGGGTAGAATATTGGTAAAGTTGTAATTCTAAGAATATAAATGAAGTAGGAGACAAAATGTCAGAAACTATCGGACACCATATCAATGGTGAGGTCATTCGTTTTGGTGGCAATACTGCCCCAGTGTATGAGCCTGCAACAGGTCAAGTTCGTGCCAATGTTGAGTTGGCCTCAGTCGATGGCGTAGCCAAAGCTGTGGCTGCAGCCAAAGCCGCTTTCCCAGCCTGGTCAACCACACCTGTGACGCGTCGCGCCAAGGTCATGTTCAATTTCAAGGCCATCATTGAAGCTCGTATCGATGAGATGGCAGAAGTGATCACTCGTGAACACGGTAAAACATTTGATGATGCCAAAGGTGAGATTCAGCGTGGATTAGAAGTGGTGGATTTTGCTTGTGGCATCCCTCAGCTTCTCAAAGGTGAATACACCGAGCAAATCGCCAAAGGCATGGACGCATGGACTATGCGTCAAGCATTGGGTGTGTGTGCAGGTATCACGCCTTTCAACTTCCCAGCGATGGTGCCAATGTGGATGTACCCAGTAGCAATCGCCGCTGGCAACACATTTGTACTGAAGCCTTCAGAAAGAGATCCTTCAGCCACATTATTGGCTGCTAAGTGGTTGGAAGAGGCTGGTTTACCAAAAGGTGTATTCAACGTTGTGCAGGGCGATAAAACGGCTGTAGACGCATTGTTGAACCATCCTGATGTCAAAGCCATCAGCTTTGTTGGATCAACTCCAATCGCTTCTTATATTTATGAAACGGCTGCTAAAAATGGCAAGCGCGTTCAAGCTTTGGGTGGAGCCAAGAATCACATGGTGGTAATGCCTGATGCTGACTTAGATCAAGCGGTGGATGCTTTGATGGGCGCTGCTTACGGTTCTGCTGGTGAGCGTTGTATGGCGATTTCAGTAGCAGTGGCTGTTGGTAATGTGGCTGATGCTTTGATTGAAAAACTATCCACTCGTATCAAGAAACTCAAAGTTGATAATGGTTTAACTCCTGGCGCTGAAATGGGCCCATTGGTGACGAAAGTTCATTTGGATAAAGTCACAGGTTATGTAGACGCGGGTGTTAAAGAAGGTGCTAAGTTAGTGGTTGATGGCCGTAACTTAAAAGTAGCTGGTTGTGAAAACGGCTTCTTCTTGGGCGGTTGTTTATTCGACAACGTGAAGCCTAATATGAGCATCTATAAAGAAGAAATCTTTGGCCCAGTATTGAGCGTGATGCGTGTTGATGATGTTGCCACAGCGATTCAGTTGATCAATGATCACGAATACGGTAATGGCACAGCGATCTTCACCAGAGACGGTAACACTGCTCGTGAATTTGTGAGCCGCATTCAGGTGGGTATGGTGGGTGTGAACGTACCTATTCCAGTACCAATGGCATTCCATTCATTCGGTGGTTGGAAGCGCAGTCTATTCGGCGATCATCACGTGCATGGTCCAGAAGGTGTGCGTTTCTATACTCGTATGAAGGCTGTGACTCAGCGTTGGCCAGAAACCATCGCTCAAGGTCCGAGCTTTAGCATGCCAGTGAATGGTTAAAGGATTAAATCCTTAGTTAATTTAACTAACTTTAACCAATCCATTTGATTTTCATCAATTGGAGCTAAAACATGGGGGCTTAAAATAGCCCCCATGACTTTTTTAGAGCAACCCTCTGTCTTAGCCCAAGCTGGCTCTGAGCCGCTGTTTCAGCCTGAATTGTTGAAACGCTTTGACATCAATGGGCCACGCTACACATCCTACCCAAGCGCTGATCGATTTAATGGCCAGTTCAATCAGACTGACTATATCGATGCATTGAAACGATGTGCCACGCATCAAAAGCCAATTTCTTTGTATTTCCATTTGCCGTTTTGTCCGAACATTTGCTACTACTGTGGATGCAACAAAATCATCACCAAAGATCATGGTCGAAGTGCGAAATACATCAAGTACTTGACCAAAGAAATGAATCTCGTCACCCAAGCCATGGGTGTGAGTGAAAAAATTCCAGTGACTCAACTTCATTGGGGCGGTGGAACTCCGACCTTTTTATCTCATGAAGAAATGACTGAGTTGATGCATCACACCAAAGAGCATTTTGAATTACAAGAGGATGGTGAGTATTCAATTGAGATTGATCCACGCCGTGTCAGTGAGGCTGACATTGAGCTCTTGGCGAAGTTGGGATTTAACCGTATCAGTTTGGGTGTGCAAGACTTCAATTTGGAGGTTCAGCAAGCGGTTCATCGGGTGCAAACAATAAAAGAAACAAAAGATGTGATTGATTGGGCCAGAAAGTATGGCTTTAACTCTGTCAGCGTTGATTTGATTTATGGTTTGCCCAAGCAAACCCCAGTGACATTCAAGGACACAGTCAATGCGGTGATTGAGATGAGTCCTGATCGCTTATCTGTTTATAGTTATGCGCATCTGCCCACCATCTTCAAGCCTCAACGCCGTATTGCAGAGGACCAATTGCCAGTGGCTAAGGATAAATTAGACATCTTGGCCAACACCATTGAACAACTCAACGGGGCTGGATTTGTTTTCATTGGCATGGATCATTTTTCAAAGCCAAATGATGAGTTGGCGATTGCTCAAAAAGAAGGGCGTTTACATCGCAATTTCCAGGGCTACTCAACTCAAGCTGAATGTGATCTATTGGCCTTTGGTATTTCATCGATTGGCAAGGTGGATGACACCTATCCACAAAACGTCAAAACACTCGAGGATTATTACCACGCTCTGGATCATCATCAACTGCCCACCCTGCGTGGGATGAGATTGAATCAAGATGATTTACTCAGACGCGAGTTGATTGGTGAATTGATGTGCCAATTTGAGCTGGACACAGAATTGTTTGCAAAAAATCACCAGATTGATTTTGATACTTACTTCTCAAGAGAGTTGTCAGAGCTCAAGGAGCTTGAAGAGGCAGGGCTCTTGGAGTGGCGGGGTAAAAAGATCTATGTGCCTACCAAAGGTCGCTTACTGGTTAGGCGCGTTGCCATGGTGTTTGATAGACACTTAAGAGATGCGCAAACACAAGCCAGGTACTCAAAAGTGGTTTGATTAAATCGCGCTTTTGAATTCAATGATCACTTGGACACCATTGCCTGCAGATTTATCTTCAATCCGTATGGATCCTTTGTGCTGCTGAACAATTTCTTTGACAATCGCAAGGCCTAAGCCGCTGCCAAATGATTTGCTGCCCAAGATCCTGTAATAAGGATCAAACACTTTGGTTTTCTCAGATTGAGGGATGGTGTCACCATCATTGCTAACAATCAACCGGACTGTGTCTGCTGCTTTATCTAAAGAAACAGCAATCAGTCCCTGTGCTGCTCCATATTGAGACGCGTTATCAATCAGATTTTGTATCACACGCTCAATCTTGTGTTGCTCACCATGTATCAAACAATCTTCAGCAACCTGTAACTCAATGGTTTGGCCGCGTTGAGTGATGAGTGGTTTAGTGTTTTTAACAACTTCTTTACAAATGCCATCAAGAGACAATGTTTGCAGTTGCTCTTTGTCGGTGGCACCACTGACACGACTCATCGTCAAGAGTTGCTCTGTTAGGCGCGTGGTTCTTCTTAAACCATTTAAAGCTTCTTGCAAGGACTGATCTCGATCAGCATCATTCTTGGCTTTAACGGCATTTTCAATGTGAAGTTGAAGTGCTGCAATCGGTGTTCTGATTTCGTGAGCAGCTGCATCAATGAACTGTTGTTCACGTTTAAAGGCTTTTTGAACCCTATCAAGCAAATGGTTCAGCTCATCAATCACGGGCTTTAATTCAAGAGGAGTCTTGGATAGTTTGATTGGTTTGATTGACTGCGGGTCACGAGCAGCAATCACATTGGCCAAGGATTGCAAAGGCTGAAGACTTCTGTAGGCAATTAAATTAATCACAATCAATAGAATCAATGAGCCAATGATCAATGGCGTCATGATGGCCACACCCAGGTCACCAGCCATTTCACCTCTCACCGCATCCATTTCAGCGACCATCACCCATACATCACCCGATTTAAGATTGAATACTTGCCATAGATCATCGCCAATCAGATTTTTACTGAAGCCTTCAGTTAACGGGCCTAATGGTTTGTCAGGGGCTGTGGCTGATTTGGCTAATAACTTTCCATTGCTGTGCCAAATCTGAAAAGAAATCTTACTTTCGTAAGGATGCCCACTGATTTCTTCAATCGATGAATGCTGGTGCTCTAACTCTTTAGGTAATTCAATGATGATTGGGTTGGTGATGGTGGCGTGCTCCAGTTGCTTGGCAGCTAATACCTCTAGCACTCTGGCAGAAGTGGCCAGTCGTGCACTGAAAATCTCTTCTGATTCATGCTCAGTCACAAAATGAGCGGCAAGACCCATGCCACCCAAAATCAGGATCATGGATAAAAATATTCCAAGTAGTAAGCGTTTTCTGATTGAAAAATAAATCATGATTCCTCTATGTCGCCAATTCTGTAACCAACGCCTCGAAGTGTCTTGACGATATTCGGACTGATCTTTTTACGTAAATTATGGATGTGCACATCAATTGTGTTGCTCTCAACCCCATCATTCCAACCGTACAGAGATTCTTCAAGTTGAGAACGGTTAAAAACCTGATGTGGGCTTTCTGCTAATTTCTTTAGAAGGGCAAATTCACGGCGCTGTAAATCTAGAGAGGCGCCTTTCCAAGTGACGGATAGGGAAGTGAGGTCGATGATCAAATCACCTATCTTTATTTGATTGACTGTATTGCCACTGCGACGTCTTTCTAAAACCCGAAGTCTTGCGAGTAGCTCATCCAATTCAAATGGTTTGGTGAGGTAATCATCAGCACCCAAATCCAAACCCAGGATACGATCTTTTGTGGCATCTCTGGCGGACAAGATCAGAACAGGGATGTGATTGCCTTTTTGGCGAATGGTTCTGAGTACCTCTGTGCCATCAATCTTTGGCAAGCCCAAATCTAGGATGGCAATATCGAACTCACCATCAGCCAATGCGTGGATGGCTTTTTGGCCATCCATGACATGGTCTACATGATGATTGGCGCGAGTCAATGCAGTGGTCAAGCCTGATGCGAGTAATTCATCGTCTTCTACCAATAAAATTCTCACCGCCCAAGCCCTTTAATCAAAGATTAACTGTCAATTTGAATAGTTTAATCGATTAACCCAGCGCATTATTTTCGTTTTTCAGCCACTTTTTCAAGTAATTGATTGATTTCTTTGCGACGACCATCATCCGCTACTTTGCGACCATTTCTAGCGGGTGCCTGTAAGGCTTTGCGCAAAGATTTCTCGGCGCCTGGATAGTCGCCACTTCTGAACAAGAAGTCAGCATAAAAGTAATTAGGGTCGATGCCATCGGGATTGATGCTCAAACCTTTCTTTAGGTATTCAGCAGCTTTTTTATCATCGCCAAAGCCAATCGGCCATCCTGGAACCTGATAGTAAAGAGAGCCCAAACTTGTATAAGCAGAACCATCCAAAGCCATTGGATTAATTTCTAGTGCTTTTTCAAAAGTCTTCTTGGCATTTTTAACATGAGCCAATGCACCTAATCCACCTTTTGCCCCAGCATAACTAGATTCAATGATGCCTTGCCAAATCAATATCTCGGCGCGATTAGGGTTCTGTACCACCAATTGATTGGCTTCTTTGATCAAAGACTCGAAACCTTTCTCATGGGCTGATTCAGGGCTTTGGTACTTCACCTTTTCCCATCCTTTTTGCAATGTGCTGACATCTTCTTCTACGCTCGCAATGGCAAAAGAACTGATGAGCGATAAGCTGATCAAAAGAGTAGCTGGTATTTTTTTAATAATGTTCATATAAACCTCATGATTACTTTTTAAGATATTTGTTGATGATTGGAAGCTGACCTTGAATAGCTTTGTCTGGTGCGCCTGGAAATAAGTGATTCATAAAGACAAAAAATGATTCTTTGAAACCTAATTTCTTTTCCCAGGCCTTGCCATCCAAGAATTTCATGAATTCCTTTGCCACAAACTCTGGGGTATCTGAATCAGTTTTAAGTTCTGCGTTCATTTGCATCACTTGATCTGAATTGATACTTGTTTTGGTCGCGCGTGGAGCGAAATATCTGACCGATACAGATGTGTCTGATAGCTCTCGACGTAGAGACTGGGAGAAGCCTCGCAGGCCAAACTTGCTGGCACAGTAACTAGAAAAACCAGGGAAGCCTAAATACCCGAAGATAGATCCGATATTGATGATCTGTGACGGCTCTAATTTCAAATGCGGCAGCAGCTGTTTGCACAAGAGCATCGGAGAAATCAAATTGGTTAACATCAGCTGTGTGATGTCTTTATCTGATTGCTGCTCAAAACTTTTAAATAGGCTGATGCCTGCATTGTTGATCAACAGATTAATCCCTTGTTGAGCCGAGATGGCGTCCATCAATCGAACGGATGTGCTGTCATCGCACAAATCACCAGAAATGATTTGAACGTTCACAGCAATATTTGCTAATTCATTCTTCAAAGCCTCTAGCTTTTCAGTATCGCGGCCCATCAAAATCAAAGATGAGCACTTCGGCGCCAATTGCAGGGCAATGGCTCTGCCGATGCCCCCAGTGGCTCCTGTTAAAACTGCCTTGTATGGTTTATTTGTCATGTTCATCAATCAAAAATGAGTTCTTCTGTATTAGCAGTGTTGATACTTCTAAAAATATCGCCATAAAGCTTGTAAAAGTTCTTGGCGCAATGAATGATGGTTTCTTGGTCTTTTGAATCTGTGACTTGATCCATCAAGCTTTCAAAGAATTTGACGTGCTCTAAGTCCAAGCTGCCATGAGAGTTGAGGTAGCTAAAGGCATTGGGAGGTAAACCAAGGCTATCTTTGATAGAGCTGGCTGCGTTGGTTGCCAAGGCAGTGCTAGTGCCTTCAAGGACGTGCACCATGCCAAAAAATCCAATTGGATTGCCGCGATCGATTTGGTGATAAGCGTAGGCCACCATCATCTCAGTGCTGATGTGTGGGCGAGAGTGCCTCACTTTTTCTGCATCACCGCCGCATGCAGCAATATCAGACAAGATCCACTCTTCATGACCCAGCTCTTCTTCAATGTACTCTGCAATCGCAGTTCTTAGCCACTCATGCTGATTTCCCAATCTTGAACCGCAGGCCATCAACAATGGCACCGTGTGTTTAACGTGGTGATAAGCCTGAGTTAAAAAAGCGACATACTGCTCCTTATGAATTTCACCCTTCAAGGCAAGTCCAATGATGGGGGCAGAAAAAAGAACTTGTTTTTCTTGTTCTGTAGAGCTTTGCAATTGATGAAAGAATTTCATTGATTCTCCGTATTTAAGTATTTGCGTACAACAATTCAATTTGATTGTTGAATTTGTGTTTGATAAGATCTCGTTTCAGTCTGCCATTAGCAGTGGCAAGGCCGTTGCCGGGTGTGAACGGTTCGCCAACTGAATACCAATGTTTGATTTGTGCGTAGTCGGGAAGAGATTGATTGACTGATGTGATTGCCGTCTGAATAGCTTCATCAGATAAATCATCTTTGGCTTTGACCAATAAAGCACCCAGTTGCGCTTGACCATCACCTATGACCATCGCTTGTCTAAATAAGCCACTGCCCAATAGTAAGGACTCAGGCCATTCTGGCGATATGTTTCTGCCAAAGCTGGTGATCAGTACATTCTTTTTACGACCGTCTAAATACAAGAAGCCATCGTCATCAAGATGACCCAAGTCGCCAGTGGCTAACCATTCACCACTGCTTGCTGCAAGCATGTCCATTTTTTCTAAATAATGAGGTAGGTTTAAATTCTTGACCTCAATCTCGCCATCTTTTGAAACTCGAATGGTTCGATTTGATAGAACCTTGCCAACACTGCCGATACGTTCATCCTTGGGTGTATTTAAAGCAAGGACTGATGCGCATTCTGATAGACCATAACCTTCATAAACTGGTATACCCATCGACTTAGCAGCCTTGATCAATGCCACAGGCGTTTTACCGCCACCAACAGCCACAAACTTCAAGCTTTTCAAGCGAGGATCCTGCTTTGTGCTGCGAGCAACGATCGCTTGAAGCATTTGAGGCAGAAGAATGATGCTTTCTGCTTGGTATTTTTCAATGGCTGCCATACAAGCATCTGCATCGAAGTTACTTGAGCCATGCAAGCCAACCTCGCTCAATGGCACGCATATATTTTCAGCGCCACAAGACAGGGCTGTGTATACGCCAGCAATATTTTCTAAAAGAACTGATAAGGGTAGGACATTGAGATGCTTTTTAATTTCAAGGGTGCGGAGCGCCTCTTCTAGTGATTGGGCCACAGACCATTGTTGGTCTGTGCTCAAGCAAACACCTTTTGGCTCTGAGGTGGTGCCAGAGGTGTAGGTTATCTTTTGTACTTCCACTAGATTTGGCTGATCTACCATGCCTGATAGAACGCTCATGCTTTCAAATAACTTTAATTCGCCAACATAGCCATTCTGAAACACGAAGCCAAGATTTCTTGCCACATCTTCTTGAGGGCAAAAAATTGCCTGCATGCCACTTGATTTAATCGCGTGTAGCCATTGGCTAGGTGTGAAGAAGCTTGGAAGCGGAACCAAGGTCACGCCAATTTCTTGGGTGGCTAAATCAATCGCAATCCACTCCATGGAATTGTCAGCAATGATTCCTGCCGGTGCTTTGGGATTTTTTCTATTTAAAAGAGCTTCTGATACTTCAGAAACTTTCTTTAAAAGGGCGGCCTTATCCCAAGACTCTGTCCCGGAAGACAGGATGATTTGATTTTCTGAGATTGAGTTAAGCCAGCTTCTCATAGCCTGAAGCAATATCACCAAACATCACTTGTGGTTGAGTGTTGTAATAAGTACCCCAATTTTTACCGCCATCTTCTAAGCGGCTTGGATCAGCTTCTGCCAATTGGAATAACTTGATGCCTAAGCGCTTGAATGAGTTCAAGAGATTGCGAGTGGCCGTAAATGTCACCCACTTGTATCCCTGCTCATGCAAAAAGCGGGTCATGTTGATGATCAAGGTTCTGCCAGCGCCTGCATGGATCGCGGCCAAATTACCAACCTCAACAATTTGCTGGCGAGTGGTGTGTTCTTTGACTTGGGCTTCAATGTTGATTTCTAGAGGAGCATCTAGGTATTGCTCAAGAAAACATTTTTTATCCGTGATCGCTGAAAAGCCTAAAGCTGCTAACCATTGACCTTGAGCATCTTTACAACCGACCAAGATGTCGCTGAAGTGATGAACATCAGCACCATATGTTTTATAGAAGGTCGTTGCAATGAAAGACTGAAGACTTTCTCTGTCTGGATGTTGTTTGCTTACCCATTCGAACTTGTAAAGATCTTCCTCAGAATTAAATTCTGGGCAGATTAAGGTATGCTTTGCGTCATGATATGTTCTTAATGTAAGAGCCATGTCTGATCCTTTTGTTTGGTATAGGTCAAACAATAGAGGTCGAAAATTAAGGCTAAATTAAGGATTCTTAAGTCAAGGCATTAAATACACAAGTCATTGATTTATATAAATTTATTAAATAGAAAATAGGTGTTATTTTGAAAAAATTAGTGGCGTTGGCCTTGGTTTTATGCGGATTTGCTTTGATTGCCTCGGCCAATCAAGCAGCAGGCGGAGCACGTGTTGGGGATAGTTTGACTCTTGAGATGAAAGATCAGCACGACAAATCTGTTGCGATCAATGAGCAAACCAATTTGGTTCTATTTGCTGCTGGTAAATCCACCAGTGCTCTGATGAGTAAAACTCTTGAGGCTTTGCCGCCAACAACCCTGGCGGATAAAAAAGCCATCTACGTGGCCGATATCAGTGGCATGCCTGGCTTCATCACCAAAATGGTGGCCATTCCAAAGATGCAAAAAAGACCTTACACAATCGCTATCTTGAAAGACGAAGCACAATCAAAACTATTTCCGCAAAAAGATGATGCAATCACCATCATCAAACTGAAGGCTGGAAAAGTGACTGAAATTAATTTTGTGACCAAAGAAGAAGAGATCACAAAAGCTTTGCAGTAAGAGATCAAACCAAGCTTCAAACCAAAGCTTCAAATCAAGGCTTCAAACTAAAACATCTCAAATTCATCTCAAAAGCACATGGTCACCTAGAAATTTTAAATAAGTGACCATGAGCTTATTTAAGCTTAAACTTCATTGTCTTTATATAAAATATAAAATTAATGAATGAGATGAAATCTCATCAAAGGAGTGAGCATGTTACGTTTTGATATCCCACCAGTGAACGCCAACGTTGTGAGGCTTGAAGCCTTTATTACATTTGTGGTTTGCCTTGTAGCTTTATTGGGTTTCCCATATCTTTTACCTATCTTGGCTTTAATGGGTTTTATTCGAGGTTTTTTTGGTCACAATAAATGTCCATCACATCGCTTGTTCACCAAGATCATGACGGGTATGAACCTTGCGGGCAAAAAAGAGAATGCTGGTGCCAAGATGTTTGCCAATAAGCTTTTGTTTATTGCTGCGACCGTTGCTTCCATCTTGTTTTATTCAGGCAATGATCTATGGAAAGTGCCAGCAATTGTGTTGGTGGTTTTCTCTACCCTTGAATGGGCATTTTCATTCTGTGTTGCTTGCTGGGCTTATGGCTTTTGGTACAAGTTCTTCCCACCTAAGATGGGGTAATCAGTCGGTAGATATATAAATTACTTTGTAACAAGTCAATAAAAAAACACATAAGAAAAGTACAAAAAAAGATCGCTGCAGCGATCTTTTTTATTATCCATCCATCCATCTATCTATCTATCTATCTATCTATCTCAAACTATGCTCTGGTTGTGGGTATTTAACTCCAAACAGGCGGCTTCTTAGCTGCTTTCGCTACACCTTCTAGGTAAGCCTGATGAGCTTCTTGTTCTTCAATTGAAGCCAACTGAACCACCAACTTGGTAGGCAAAGGCTTGCGTTTCGCATTGGCCGCATCACTGTCCATGCCGTGCAAATCAATCATCAAATCTTCTTGACCACGGGTCATGGCCAAATACACCTCAGCCAATAGCTCGGCATCTAGAAGAGCGCCGTGCAGGGTGCGGTGTTCGTTGCTAATAGCAAAGCGTTCGCACAGAGCATCTAAAGAATTTCTTTTGCCAGGGAACATCTCTCGGGCATTCTTGAGGGTATCAATCACTGCTGCCACATGATCGTCTACTTTGCCACGTTTCAAGAGTCCAAATTCGGCATCCAAAAAGCCCACGTCAAAGGGGGCGTTATGAATGATCACTTCAGAATCTTTTAAGAAAGCAATGATTTCATCGGCCACATCAGCAAAGACTGGCTTGTCTGATAAGAACTGAACCGTTAAACCGTGAACAGCCACAGCACCTGGATCAATGTCTCTTTGAGGATTGATGTAATGATGCAGCTTATTACCGGTCAAGCGTCGATCGATCATTTCTAGGCAGCCAATCTCAATCACTCGATCACCAGTGAGTGGATTAAGACCAGTTGTTTCCGTATCAAGAATGATTTGACGCATAAATTCTTTCTAATTTAAAACCCTAAAAATTCAAACTTAATCTTTTAGCATTTCAGCAGGGATATCCATAGGACCCGTGCCGCTGTACTTATCTAAGTAAAGATAAATGACGGGCGTGATGATCAGCGTCACTGCTTGCGACACAATCAAGCCACCCACCACCGCAATACCCAAAGGCTGTCTTAATTCAGCACCTGCACCTAAGCCCAGAGCGATTGGTAGTGCACCTACCACCGCTGTAAGAGTGGTCATGGTGATAGGTCTGAATCTCAACAAACAGGCGGTGCGAATCGCTTCACGTGGTGACATGTTTTGAGTGCGTTGTGCATCCAAGGCAAAGTCAATCATCAAAATCGCATTTTTTTTCACTAGACCAATCAAGAGCAAGATACCAATGGTCGCAATGATGGTTAATTCCAAATCAAAAATTCTTAGGAAGATCAAAGCACCGATCGCTGCAGATGGTAGACCTGCCAAAATCGTCAAAGGATGGATGTAGCTCTCATACAAAACACCCAAGAGAACGTAAATCACCAGTACGGCCGCTAACAATAAAATGATCTGACTGGATTGGCCGCTTTGGAACACCGCCGCATCGCCACCGTAGCTGGTGATGATTGATGGCGGTAATTGAAGTTCTTTGACGTATTGCTCTAGCTTCTTAGTGGCATCACCCAAGGCAACATCAGGAGCCAAGTTAAATGAAATCGTCACCGCAGGCACTTGTCCTTGGTGGTTCACAGCCGTTGGTCCAATGGTTCTTCTGAATGAAGCAATACTAGACAGCGGAACCAATTTATCGCTGGTTCTACCTCTCACATAAATGCCATTTAAATCAGTTTCGTATTGCTTGTATTCATTCGCTGCTTGCAGAATCACTTGATAGGTGTTCACGCTGGTATAGATGGTTGATACCTGTCTCTCACCATACGCTGAATACAAAGCGTTACGAATATCAGCAACGGTCACGCCAGCGCTTGCGGCTTTATCGCGATCAATATCAATTTGAGCTTGCAAACCTTTTAGTTGAGAATCAGTTGTGATGTCGCGGAAGATGCCTGGATCTGAGCGCATCTTTTCAGTGACCTTGTTCGACCACTCGTTGATGCCTTCAAAGCCCACGCTTTGCAAAATATATTGATAACGACTCTTCGTGACTTTGCCGCCTAATTGCAAGTTCTGAATAGGGCGCAAATAAATCGCAAGTCCTGGAATGTCTTTCAAGTCTTTGCGCAGACTCTCTAAAACTTTCTTCATCGGGGCTCTGTCGCCACGAGGCTTCAAGTTAACGAACATCCTGCCCGTGTTAGTGCCTGTGTTGGCGCCGCCACCGATGATAGATACCAGGCCTTCGATATTTTCATTGTTACGAACAATTTCAGCGGCTTTGTTTTGCAACTCAACCATGGCGTTGAAGGAAATATCATCCGTTGCTTCAGTGGTCACAAACAACTGACCCGTGTCTTCTTCTGGGAAGAAGCCTTTAGGGCTTAGGATAAATAAACCAATGGTGACGATGAAAGTCGCCAAGGCGCCTTGTAAAACTTTCTTCTGATTGGTGAGTGCCCAATCAAGTGATTTTTCATAAATCGCCAACACTTGATTGAAGTAGTGATCAAACTTGATGGTGATAGGGCGCTCTTTGACTTCTTGACCATGCTTTGGTAAAAAGCGACTGCAAAGCATTGGCACCAAAGTCAATGACACCACAGCTGAAACCAAAATTGACAAGGACACAACCACTGCGAATTCTCTGAACAGTAATCCTAGGGGTCCTGGTAGAAAGAAAATCGGAATGAATACGGCGACCAATGAGATTGAGATCGACAGAATCGTAAAGCTCACTTCACGGCTTCCAAGCAAAGAAGCTTTCAAAGGATGCATGCCGTTTTCAATGTGACGCATGATGTTTTCAAGAACCACGATCGCATCATCAACCACCAGACCAACGGCAATGGTGATGCCCAGCAAAGAGATGTTATCTAGGCTATAACCCATCCAATACATGATGGAGAAAGCGCCGATCAATGAAATTGGTAAGCTCAGCGCTGGAATGATGGTGGCAGCCGCATGCTTTAAGAATAAGAAAATCACCATCACCACCAAACCGATGGTGAGTAATAAAGTGAGGTTCACATCATGGATGGCTTCTCTGATTGATTTTGAACGATCAATCAATAAATTAACTTTGATTGAGGCTGGCATCTGGGCTTCAAACTTAGGCACCATCTTGCGCACCGCATCGACTACTTCTACAGAGTTAGCCGTTGGTTGACGCAAGATCGCCAATGCAATCGAGCGCTCGCCGTTATAAGCAGCGACTGTTTTGACAGATTCATAACTTTCTTCAACCAGTGCAACATCTTTCAAGCGCACCGGCAAACCATTGCGTTGTGCAATCACCAAATTAGCGTACTCACTGGCCTTCACCAATTGTTCATTGGCGTAGATGGTCAGTAGTTGACGAGGGCCATCTAAAACACCAATTGGGGTATTTGAGTTGGCATTGTTGATGGCTTTGGCAACGTCATCAATGGTGAGATTTTTGGCAGCTAATACAGATGGATTGACTTGAACTCTGACGGCATATCTTTTTTGTCCGTAGACCAAGACTTGTGCAACACCATCAATGGTCGACAACGTTGGAGAAATCAAGTTCTCTGCGTAATCGTTGATTTGTGATAAATCCATCGAAGGAGATGTCATCGTCATGATCAAGACCGGTGCATCAGCAGGGTTGACCTTGCGATACGACGGAGGGTTGGTCATCTCGATCGGTAAACGCTTTTGTGCACGCAAGAGGGCAGCTTGTACATCCACTGCTGCTTTATCAATGTCACGGTTATTGTTGAACTCAAGCGTGACGTTGGTGCTGCCCAATGTGTTGGTTGAGCTGATGACGGTAATACCGTCAATGGTTGAGAATTCTTTTTCTAGAGGCAGGGCAACTGCTGATGCCATGTTCTCAGGGCTGGCACCTGGTAAGGTGGCGCTGACCTGAATGACTGGTGTATTAAAGCTTGGTAGGGCAGCGACCGGTATTTTTAAATAAGCAACGGTACCAGCGGCAACGGTGGCCAATGACAGCAATACCGTCATGACCGGGCGGCGTATACATAACTCTGAGATGTTCATGAGTGATTACTTCCCAGCGCCAGATAATTCTCTGATCACGCCATTAGGTCTTAAGTTTTGTTTGCCTTCCACCACAATCTTGTCGCCGGCATTCACACCCGTGACCACTGTCTTACCTTGGTACTGGTAAATGACCTTGATTGGCTTAAGAGAAACAGTATTGGCTTTTTCAACCACGTACAAATGATCACCCTTGGTGTTAGTCACCACAGCTTGAGTTGGGATGACCAAAGAGTCTTTTAATGTTTTGGCTTTTAATTTGATTCTGACAAATTGCCCTTGAATCATGCTGCCATCTTTATTGCTTAACTGAGCTTTTACTCTCACGGCGCCGATGGCGGGATCTACTTGATTGTCGACCACAAACACAGTGCCATCGACTGGTTTGTCTGAACCATTCACATCCACGCTCACTGTTAGCTCATCTCCAGCCTCGCGACTAGCTAGGACCAAAGGAATTTCTTTTTCAGGGATGGTGAACTGAACATTGATAGGGTCTAGTTGAGTGATTGTCACCATCGCACCCGTGGTGGTGGTTGATGTTGCACTGCTGGTAGTTGAAATATTGGTACCAGCTTGCACAAGACTGCCAGGGAAGACATTGATCACGCCAGCACGACCAGCAATCGGTGCGCGAATGTGATCAAAGCTCAATGCCACTTCAGCTGCTTTGGCATTTGCCACGGCTGATTGCATGTTCGCTTTGGAGGTATCAGCCGCTGCTTGAGAAATGAACTTCTTCTCAATCAACTCTAGAGAACGTTTGTATTGACGGCTTGCGTCATCCGCCAAGGCTTTGGCTTTTTCGTAATTGGCACGACTGGCTCTGTCATCCAAAGTGAATAGCAAGTCGCCAGCTTTTACTGCTTGGCCTTCTTTGATGTGTATCTTGCTCACCACATTGGTTGTTTGGGGACGGATGTCCACGATGTTGGCTGCAATGATTGTGCCGGTAGCTTCGATGATCACCGGGGTGTCTGCTGTTTCAACCACAGTGGTGGTCACCAATTGAGGCGGTGCTTTTTTCGCTGACTTAGGCATCCACTTGTCGTAAGCGTAGTTGGCTGCAAAAAGCACAATCAAAATGATGATGATTCTTTTTTTATGTTTGATCACAAACGCATATGTTTTAGCCCAATCAAACTTCTTGATGAGGTTCATGGCGTAAGTCACAACACGGCAGCCTAGCTGCATGACTTTGTCTTTAATTTTGGTGATTAACTGCATGGCTGAGGGGCTTTGACTTAAAGCCGCTATCTCCTTATTTGTTCTAGCTTAATTCTCGCACATTCAGCCTCAATTAGCACTCATTTAGGCTTAACGTGGCCGATGGTCAAATCGACCATGGCCAAAGATGCCCAATCCCCTTTTAAGTGAATGCCCACCTTATTCGTAGTGAGTCCACATTCTTAAAACGCGAACCGTTTTTTCTTTGCGGAAAACCTCATAAACTAAACGATGTTGAATATTGATTCTGCGTGAATAGGCACCCTTTAAGTCCCCCACTAATTTTTCATAGGGAGGCGGATTTTGAAAAGGATCAAGCTCTAATATGCCCAGCAAAGCCTGCGCTTTATCTCTTAGTCCGGCGGCAGAGAGTTTTTTAGCATCTTTGAGGGCAAACTTGGAATAGGCTAAATTCCAAGTCACCATTTCAATGCCCTTTTACTTTTAGTAATAGGCTCGGCCATTGATTCTTTAATCGACTCACGCATCCCCGGAATTGCCAATAAGTAAAGCGTCTCCTGAATAGCGCTCCAGTCTTCCTCGGAAACCAAAACGGCATTTGCCCGCTTGCCAGAGATAACCACTGGCTTATGTGTCTCTGCCGTCTGATCAATCAAACGGTAGAGGCCTGCACGAGCTTCACTTGCGGTTAATGTAGTCATCATTTCACTCCTTTTAATTATGGTACGCAAAAGCGTACGTTTTGTCAAGAGATCATTCTGTGTGTAAAACCCAAAGAGGGGGCCCCGCATTAATCAGGGGTTAATTCAATTTGGTGTCTTCGGGCAGATTTAAATTCAGAACGCAGTTTTTTTGAGGATTTCTTCGACGCCTTTATTGGCCAGTGCATCTGCCAGCTCATTTCCAGGATGTCCTGCATGGCCTTTGACCCAATGCCAATCAATTTGGTGTTTTCCCAGCAACTCATCAATCTCTTGCCATAGGTCGACATTTTTAACCGGATCTTTTCCAGCAGTTTTCCAGCCCCTGGCTTTCCAACCACCCATCCATTCAGTGACCCCTTGCATGACGTACCTGGAATCCGTGTACAAGCTCACATGGCAGTCCATCTTGAGGGCTTTTAAAGCCTCTATCACCGCGGTCATTTCCATGCGATTGTTAGTAGTCATCAGTTCACCACCATGAAGGTGTTTTTCTTTATCGCCTGAGCGCAAAACCACCCCCCAGCCGCCAGGACCTGGATTGCCTTTGCAAGCGCCATCGGTGTAAATCACAACCTTGCTTTGTGCGGGAGTGCTCATGCCTGATCTTTCAACTGATTCTTTTGTGAAGATGTATTTAATTGGGTGACAGGATTCAATTGTGCTTGATTGGCCGCAACACCTTTCTCAATTCTGCCAACCAAGGTCAATGTTGATACCCGTTTGATCGCTGACACCATGAACACAGAGCCTAAGACAGGCCACCAGCGGTCACCTGCTTTTTCAAGGAAAGCCATTTTTTGCATGCCGGATTCACTTCTCAAGGGCAGTCGGTAGCAACCAAAGCGTCCGCGATCAACTGAGAAATTAAGCAACTTTAACCAGTCTTTCAATCTCAATAATGCGAGGAACTGTCCTTCTCTAGGAAGGTAAGGTTGACCAACCAAATGACTGCAGTATTGGCGCAAGCCCCAAAGGCTCGCTGGATTAAAACCAGAAATCACCACCCGACCTTCGGGCATCAAGACGCGCTCAACCTCTCGTAACACGGCATGAGGATCGGTGGCGAACTCAAGCACGTGAGGCAGCACCACCAAATCAAGACTCTGGCTGGCAAATGGTAGTTCTTCTGGGATGCCTTCAATCGTGTGCCATTGCCCACCAGATTCATCGTTGGGCTTATCGTGCGGTGCGCGCAAGATCATTTGCAAAGGCATCCGATTTTCAGTCAAAGCAGGTAATTGCGGTAATCCAATTTGCAAGGCGTGATAACCAAAAATGTCGCTCACAATGTGGTCAAATTGAGTTTGTTCCCACTTCAGGACATATTTCCCTGGAGGCGAGCCAAGCCAAGCATCCCATGATGTCCATGGGGCTTGTTGATGATCAGTATCAGTTGGTTGACTCATAAGTGGTTATTTCTATGCCTGATGACAATTTATTGCAAGTGCGTTCAATTGCAGCTTATGACGATAACTATATTTGGTTGATTTCAGATAAGTATTGTGCCGTAATTGTTGATCCAGGTGATGCTGCGCCGGTGATTAAATACCTCACGGAACATCACTTGACCCTGACTGCCATTTTAATCACCCACCATCACGCCGATCACATCGGTGGCGTGGCTGATTTATTGACTTGGTGTGAATCTCTTGGTCAAGAAAAACCAGTGGTTTATGGACCAGCTCATGAAAACATCGCAGTGGTCGCTGAGCATTTGATTGAGTCAGATATTGTTTCTATTTCAAGACCTGCGTCTGAATTCACAGTCCTAGATGTGCCAGGACACACCTCAGGGCATATCGCTTTTTATTTAAATGAAGGGCAACAGCCACACGTTTTTTGTGGTGACACATTGTTTGCAACGGGCTGTGGGCGCCTGTTTGAGGGAACTCCCGCGCAAATGGTGGATTCATTGAATAAGTTAAAAAACTTACCTGATCAAACATTGGTGCATTGTGCTCACGAGTACACCTTATCTAATATAAAATTCGCTCTGGCTGTTGAGCCTAAGAACCAAGAGCTATTAGCTTGGCAGCAAACAGCGCAGACCTTGCGACAACAAGGTGTGCCCACGGTGCCAACAACCATCGCTCATGAAAAAAGCGTGAACCCATTTTTAAGGTGTGAAGAATCCAGCGTGATTGAATCAGTGAAACAACATCGAGCAATCAAAGACACTCATCCAGTGACGGTGTTTGCTCATTTGCGTTCTTGGAAAGACACCTTCAAAGCATGATGCAAAGATTCTCAACTTCATTCTCACTGTCGCGACTATTTCGACTTATCGCTGTCGTGATGGTGGCATCAGCCCTCAGTGCATGCGCCACCATGAATGAAGAGTGGAGTGACTCAACTTCAACTAAAAAAACTGCCAAGACTGGCAAGTACAGCAAATCTGGCAAAGCCCCAAGAGTCAATATTGATAAAGATTCTGTGGGCGCATTGGATGCGCCCTATAACGATCTTTGGGATCGTATTCGTGATGGCTTTGAGCTAGAAGATTCAGACAGTCCTTTGGTGATCAAACATGTGCGTTGGTATGCCGATCGTCCTGACTATGTTGATCGCATGATGTCACGATCATCACGTTATCTTTTTTACATCGTTGAAGAAGTCGAGCGTCGCAACATGCCGATGGAGTTGGCCCTCTTACCCTTTATTGAAAGTGCTTTCAACCCTGAGGCTTTCTCAAGGGCAAAGGCCTCAGGTATGTGGCAGTTCATGCCTGCCACTGGTAAAGACTTTAAGTTAACTCAGAATATCTTTCGTGATGAGCGTCGCGATGTGATTCAGTCCACCGATGCGGCCTTAGATTACTTGCAACGTTTGTACAAAATGTTTGGCGACTGGGAGTTGGCTTTAGCCGCTTACAACTGGGGTGAGGGTAATGTTTCAAAAGCCATCAAACGCAATCAAGCAAAAAAATTGCCAACTGATTACGCCAGTTTAAAAATGCCGGATGAGACGCGCAATTACGTCCCTAAATTACTCGCAGTTAAAAACATCGTCTTAAATCCTAAGTCTTATGGTTTGACACTGCCGACTCTAGAAAATCACCCGTACTTTGTGATTGTTACAACTGAAAAAGACATTGATGTGGATTTGGCTGCTCAGTTTGCTCGTATGACGGTGGAAGAGTTCAAGGCCATGAACCCATCATTCAATAAGCCAGTGATTTTGGGGGCCAGTGAGCCACAAATCTTATTGCCTTTTGGACGTGCTGAATCTTTCCAAGAGAACTTATTGCAGTACAAAGGACGCTTATCCTCTTGGACTGCTATCAGAGTGAACAGCCGTGAGACGGTTGATCAGTTGGCCACTCGTTTGGATGTGGACGCCAATCAGGTGAGACAAATCAATAACATTCCTAAAGGAATGAGAATCAAAGCAGGTTCGACAGTATTGATACCGCGAGGCGGCAAGGTGGGTGATGTGGCTGAGCATTTGGCAAACAACGTTGGCAAGTTGATGTTGGAGCGCGAGGTTGCACCTAAACCTAAGCCAAAAACCACAGCTAAGAATGCCAATACTTCAAAAGCTAAAAAGCCGGCTAACAAGCAAACAGCAAGCAACGCCAATAAGCCTAAACCAAAGCCCAAGTCTCAAGCAGACACCAAAGTGGCTGCTAATGAGAAAAAAGCCCACTAGGCATTCTCAGGCTCATTTGGGCTGATTGAAGTGGCATTCCCTAGGGTGAACCCTGATGTGTCAGATGCTAGTCAGCATGAAGTCGCACATTCATGCAGTTAAAGTATTAATGACTAAATATCAGGGAGAGATACATGTCTGCTTACAAGGCATTTCACGAGCGTTCAATTAAAGACCCAGAAGGATTTTGGGCAGAACAAGCTAAATTAGTTGAATGGCACAAGCCTTTTGAAAAAGTGTTGGATTACAACAATCCTCCATTTGCTAAGTGGTATGTCGGCGGCAAAATCAATCTTTGCCACAACGCCGTTGACCGTCACCTAAAAGATCGTGGCGATCAACAAGCTTTGATTTCTGTATCAACAGAAACAGATCAAGAAAAAACTTACACATTCAAAGAGCTTCACACTGAAGTGAATCGCATGGCTGCGATTCTTAAAGCGAATGGTGTGGTTAAAGGTGATCGCGTTTTAATTTACATGCCAATGGTTGCCGAAGCTGCCTTTGCGATGTTGGCTTGTGCGCGTCTTGGCGCCATTCACTCTGTGGTGTTCGGTGGCTTTGCTTCTCACAGCTTGGCTTCAAGAATAGATGATGCCAAACCAAAGATGGTGATCTTGGCTGATGCGGGTGCTCGTGGTGGCAAGCCTGTGCCATACAAGCCATTGTTGGATGAAGCGATTACTTTGTCGACACATAAGCCGGAAAAAGTTTTATTGATTGACCGCAAGTTAGTGGAATACAACAAAGTGGCAGGCCGCGATTTGGATTACGCGACTGAGCGCGCCAAGGTGATGGATGCTCAGGTGCCATGCGAATGGGTTGATGCTACTGATCCTTCTTATATTTTGTACACATCAGGAACTACTGGTAAACCTAAAGGTGTGCAACGTGACACCGGTGGTTACGCAGTTGCTTTGGCTTCATCGATGCGCCACATCTATGGTGGTCAACCGGGTGAAGCGATGTTCACAACTTCTGACATTGGTTGGGTGGTTGGACACAGCTACATTATTTATGGCCCATTGCTCAACGGCATGGCAACCATCATGTATGAAGGCACGCCATTGCGTCCTGATGCTGGTATCTGGTGGAACTTGGTTGAGAAGTACAAAGTATCAGTGATGTTCTCTGCGCCAACAGCAGCACGTGTATTGAAAAAACAAGATCCAGCATTTTTATCAAAATATGATCTATCAACTTTGCGCTCTGTGTTCTTGGCAGGTGAGCCATTGGATGAGCCAACTGCTTCATGGTTGCATGGTGCGATCAATAAGCCAATCGTTGATAACTATTGGCAAACTGAAACTGGTTGGCCAATGCTTGCCTTGCAGCGTGGCATTGAAGTGATGCCACACAAGTTTGGTTCACCAGGCGTTCCTGTTTACGGTTACAACATGAAACTTTTGGATGACGCAACAGGTGCTGAACTTGGCGCCGATCAAAAGGGTGTGATCGCGATCGAAGGACCATTGCCTCCAGGATGTATGCAAACTGTTTGGGGTGATGATCAGCGCTTCATCAAGACTTATTGGGAAACTGTGCCAGGCAAGATGGTTTACTCCACCTTTGACTGGGGCATCAAAGACAAAGACGGTTACTTCTTTATCTTGGGACGTACCGATGACGTGATCAACGTGGCCGGCCATCGTCTTGGAACCCGTGAGATCGAAGAAAGTATTTCAAGTCATCCGAACGTGGCTGAAGTAGCTGTGGTGGGTATCGCTGACAAACTCAAAGGTCAGGTAGCGATTGGCTTTGCTATTGCTAAAGACTCAAACAACACTGCCACTTTGGAAGCTGAGATTCTGAAAACAGTGGATTCTCAGTTGGGTGCGGTTGCAAGACCTGCACGCGTGTATGTGGTGGCGGCTTTGCCAAAAACACGTTCTGGCAAGATTGTGCGTCGCGCTCTCCAGGCCGTGGCTGAAGGCCGTGATCCAGGCGACTTGAGCACTTTGGATGATCAAAGTGTTTTGGCTAATATCAAAGCATTGTTCACAGCTGCTTGATAGGCTTGAGAAAGACCTTTTAAAACAGTTGTTAGGGCTACTGAGAAGACAAGCCTTAAATCAATATAAGTTGTTGAAAAATAGGGGATTTATCCCCTATTTTCATTTGTGGCAGATGCGACAAATGGGGTCAAACACCCCCGGTAAGGTATAATTTCTTAGTTAAATTATTAGATACTTGCCCTAGCGCTTAAAGACACATATACCTCCCGAAAATTCTCAGACCGGAGGTGTCTTTTCCGGATGAGGGATGTGTCGGATGGCAGCAGGGCTTTGGAGAATACCTTTGCTGCCACTAATTCCTTCTTTACCCCCAGCAGTTTTGGCTCTTGCCGATGGAACCGTTTTTCCAGGTTACAGCTTTGGCGCCGTTGGGCAATCCGCTGGTGAGGTTGTTTTCAATACAGCTTTGACTGGTTATCAAGAAATCCTCACTGATCCTAGTTACACACGTCAAATCGTGACCTTGACCTATCCACACATTGGTAACGTGGGTGTGAATCAACAAGATTGCGAATCTAGCAAAATCTATGCAGCTGGTTTGATCATCAAAGATCTTTCAATGATCGCTTCAAACTTCCGCTCTGAAAAAACCTTGAGTGATTATTTGGCTGGCGAAAACGTTGTGGGTATCGCTGGCATTGATACGCGTAAATTGACACGCATTCTGCGCGACAAGGGTGCTCAACCGGGCGCCATTGTGACGGGCAAAGTGGGTGACACGATTGCAGCCTTGACTGAAAAAGCATTGGCCGCAGCCAAGAGCTTTCCAGGAATGGCTGGTTTGGATTTGGCGCAAGTGGTGACCACACCTTCGACCTACGAGTGGACTGAAGGCGAGTGGGGTCTGAACGCAGATCACGGTAAACCAGGCTTTAAGAAATTAGAAAAACCACTCAAGCATGTGGTGGCTTATGACTTTGGTGTGAAGCGCAACATCTTGCGCATGCTCACAGAGCGTGGCTGCAAAATCACCGTGGTGCCTGCCAAGACTTCAGCCGCTGATGTATTGGCGATGAATCCGGATGGTGTGTTTTTCTCAAACGGTCCAGGAGATCCTGAGCCATGTGACTACGCTATCGCAGCAGCTAAAACCATCATTGACAAAGGCGTTCCAACATTTGGTATTTGCTTGGGTCATCAAATCATGGGCTTGGCTGCAGGTGCCAAAACTCTCAAAATGAAATTCGGTCATCATGGCGCCAACCATCCTGTTAAAGATTTGGATGAAGGTCGTGTGGTGATCACGTCACAAAACCACGGCTTCGCTGTGGATGCAGCAACATTGCCAGCAAATGTAAGACCGACTCACGTGTCTTTGTTTGATGGTTCATTACAAGGATTGGCTTGGACTGATAAGCCAGCTTTTTGTTTCCAAGGTCACCCAGAGGCATCACCTGGTCCGCATGACATTGCGTACTTGTTTGATCGCTTTATTAAATTGATGTGAGATTGACGAATGCCTAAGCGTACCGACATAAAAAGTATCCTCATTATTGGCGCAGGTCCAATTGTGATTGGACAAGCGTGTGAGTTTGACTACTCAGGCGCGCAAGCTTGTAAAGCATTGCGTTCTGAAGGTTATAAAGTCATTTTGGTGAACAGCAACCCTGCGACCATCATGACGGATCCAGAGATGGCTGATGTGACATACATTGAGCCGATCACTTGGGAAGTGGTTGAGCGCATCATCGCTAAAGAAAAGCCAGACGCGATTTTGCCGACCATGGGTGGTCAAACAGCTTTGAACTGTGCTTTGGATTTGCACAGACATGGCGTTTTAAAGAAATATGGTTGTGAGCTCATCGGCGCTTCACCAGAAGCCATCGATAAAGCTGAAGATCGTCAAAAGTTCAAAGAAGCCATGACCAAGATTGGTCTTGGTTCAGCCAAGTCTGGCATCGCACATTCATTAGAAGAAGCGAACGCTGTTCAACAACAGATCATGGCTGAGACTGGCAGTTCTGGTTACCCTGTGATCATTCGTCCATCTTTCACGATGGGTGGTTCAGGCGGTGGTATCGCTTATAACCGCGAAGAATTTGAAGAGATTTGCAAACGTGGTCTAGATCTTTCTCCAACGCGTGAACTTTTGATTGAAGAGTCACTCTTAGGTTGGAAAGAGTATGAGATGGAAGTGGTGCGTGACCGCAAAGACAACTGCATCATCGTTTGTTCGATTGAAAACTTAGACCCTATGGGCGTGCACACAGGTGATTCAATCACGGTGGCACCTGCTCAAACATTGACCGATCGCGAATACCAAATTTTGCGTAATGCCTCATTGGCTGTGTTGCGTGAGATCGGTGTGGATACTGGTGGCTCAAACGTTCAGTTCTCGATCAACCCAGTTGATGGTCGCATGATCGTGATTGAGATGAACCCACGTGTGTCTCGCTCATCAGCTTTGGCATCAAAAGCCACGGGTTTCCCAATCGCTAAGATTGCGGCTAAATTAGCTGTCGGCTTCACATTGGATGAATTGCAAAACGACATCACTGGTGGCAAAACACCAGCATCGTTTGAGCCATCAATCGATTACGTTGTGACGAAGATTCCTCGCTTTGCCTTTGAAAAATTCCCAGCCGCTGACAAGCGCTTGACCACTCAGATGAAGTCTGTGGGTGAGGTGATGGCGATTGGTAGAACATTCCAAGAATCCTTCCAAAAAGCTTTGCGTGGTCTTGAAGTTGGCGTTGATGGTTTGGATGAGAAATCAACAGACTTGGATGAGATCACTCAAGAAATTCGTGAACCAGGCCCAGACCGTATTTGGTATTTGGGTGATGCATTCCGCATGGGCATGAGCAAAGATGATGCATTCATGCACACGGCGATTGACCCTTGGTTCTTGGCGCAAATCTCAGAGTTGATCGAGATTGAAAAGAAATTAGAAGATCGCCAATTAAAAGATTTGAGCGCGCAAGAATTGCGCTTCGTCAAACAAAAAGGTTTCTCAGACCGTCGTTTGGCCAAACTCTTAAAGACAGATGCCAAAGCAGTTCGTGAAGCACGTCATGCCTTGAAGGTAAGACCTGTTTATAAGCGCGTTGATACGTGTGCGGCAGAGTTCTCAACCAACACGGCCTACATGTACTCTTGCTACGAAGCAGAGCACGGTGAATGTGAGTCACAGCCGACGACCAAAGAGAAGATCATGGTTTTGGGCGGTGGTCCTAACCGCATTGGTCAAGGTATTGAATTTGATTATTGTTGCGTGCACGCCGCTTTGGCGATGCGTGATGATGGTTATGAAACCATCATGGTCAACTGCAATCCAGAAACAGTTTCTACCGACTATGACACGTCTGATCGCTTGTACTTTGAGCCATTGACACTTGAAGATGTATTGGAAATCGTTGCGATTGAAAAACCAAAGGGCGTGATTGTTCAGTATGGTGGTCAAACCCCATTGAAACTAGCGCTTGATTTGGAAGCCAATGGCGTGCCTATCATCGGTACCAGCCCAGACATGATCGACGCTGCTGAAGACCGTGAGCGTTTCCAGAAATTATTGCAAGACTTGGGTCTACGTCAACCGCCAAATAGAACAGCTCGCACAGAGCCAGAGGCTTTGAAATTGGCTGAAGAGATTGGTTACCCATTGGTGGTTCGTCCATCGTATGTTTTGGGTGGTCGTGCCATGGAAATCGTTCACGATGGTCGTGATCTAGAGCGCTACATGCGTGAAGCCGTGAAGGTTTCTCATGACTCTCCAGTGTTGTTAGATAGATTCTTGAACGATGCGATTGAGTGTGATGTGGACTGTATCTCTGATGGTAAGAGAGTCTTCATCGGAGGTGTGATGGAACACATCGAGCAAGCCGGTGTTCACTCAGGTGACTCAGCATGTTCATTGCCGCCGTATTCACTCTCAAAAGAAACCGTTGATGAGATGCGTCGCCAAACTGCGGCGATGGCCAAAGGCCTCAATGTGATTGGCTTGATGAACGTGCAGTTCGCGATTCAGCAAGTGGATGGTAAAGACATCGTTTATGTTCTTGAAGTGAATCCACGTGCTTCTAGAACAGTGCCATATGTATCAAAAGCAACAGGTTTGCAATTGGCAAAGATTGCTGCTCGTTGTATGGCTGGTCAAAGTTTGGATCAGCAGGGCATTGGTGAAGAAGTCATCCCTCCATACTTCTCAGTCAAGGAAGCAGTTTTCCCATTCAATAAATTCCCAGGCGTTGACCCAATTCTTGGACCAGAAATGCGTTCAACTGGTGAAGTCATGGGTGTGGGTAAAACATTTGGTGAAGCCTTGTTTAAGTCACAGTTGGCCGCAAGTACCACTTTGCCTAAATCAGGCACAGTGTTGTTGACAGTCAAAGACAGTGATAAAGCCAAGGCCGTTGAAGTAGCGCAAATGCTTCACGACATGGGTTATTCAATTGTGGCAACACAAGGCACTGCTGATGCGATTGAAAAGGCCGGTGTGCCAGTCAAGCGCGTGAACAAAGTCAAAGATGGTCGTCCACACATTGTGGACATGATCAAAAATGGTGAAATTGAGTTGGTGTTCACCACAGTTGATGAGACCAGAACAGCGATTGCTGATTCAAGATCAATCAGAACAACTGCGCAAGCAAATCGCATCACTTATTACACCACCATCAGTGGTGCTAAGGCAGCGGTTGCTGGTATCAAAGCGATTGATCAGCTTGAGGTTTACGACTTGCAGGGCTTGCACGCCTCTTTATAAGATATCGGCTAAGATATCTTATAAATTAGAAGTAAACTAAAAATAAATACAAAAAACAACAATGACTGGTAGAGAACTACCAGTCATTTGTTATTAGATTAACTAGATTTTGGAAGTAGATTGATGAGTACCATTCCCATTACAAAACATGGCGCTGAATTATTAAAGCAAGAGTTGCAAAACTTGAAGCACGTTGAGCGTCCGTCTGTGATCAATTCAATCTCTGAGGCTCGTGCCCAGGGTGATTTATCTGAAAACGCTGAATACGATGCTGCGAAAGAAAAGCAAGCTTTCATCGAAGGCCGTATTCAAGAGTTGGAAGGCAAGTTAGCAGCAGCACAGATCATTGATCCATCAACATTGGATGTTGAGGGTCGCATTGTTTTTGGCGCTACTGTTGAAATCGAAGATTTAGAAAATGGCAAAAAAGCCACTTACCAAATTGTTGGTGATGACGAGGCGGATTTAGAAGCCAATAAGATTTCTATCAGCTCACCAATTGCCAGAGCACTGATTGGTAAAGAAGAGGGTGATGTGGCGACCTTCTCATCTCCAGGCGGCAGCCGTGAGGTTGAAATTCTGAACGTTAAATACATTTAACTCAGACAATCTCAAATAAACTTCAGGCGACATTCAGATGCACATCACCGCCCAACGTGTCTTTGTTTTTATATTGACTCTGTGGGTGGGTAGCATCATCACAGTGGGTTATATCGTTACTCCCACTTTGTTTGCAACCCTCTCAGATTCTCAAGTGGCTGGCATGGTCGCAGGTGCCTTGTTCCGTGTTGAGGGAATTATCAGCATGATCCTCAGCGTGGGCTTGATTGTGTTTGCTAATTTGTTGGTCAAGCGTGGTTGTGGGCGTTATAAAAATATCCGCTGGTATTTATTGGCCATGTTGGTTTGTTCAGTCATCTCAGCATTTGTTTTGGAGCCGATGATGGACTCCTTGCGTGAGGAAGCCTTGAGTCATGGTTTTCCGGTGATGCTGTCACCATTGGCTCAAGCATTTAGCAGGCTTCATACTTTTGCAAGCATTGTGTATCTGCTGCAGTCTTTGATTGGCTTGGTGCTCTTGTGGCGCTTGAGCAAGCCGATAGACTAAGAGCAAAGTAAGAAAACAAAGTAAAAAATAAGCCGCTGATAACAGCGGCTTATTCATTAGTAGCTTGGAGGCTTAGAGTTAAAAATTAACGGCTGAGCTGTTTCTTTTTAGCGCTGGTCTGACGTGGCTTGGCACGCTTCACTTGACCACCGGCAGCCACACGTTCATTGCCGAGCACAGTGGTGGCCACTGGTTTTGGACGACGTTGTGGGTTGCGTGTGAATTTTTTCACCATCACCACTTTAGGGCCACCAGATTTACCGCGGCGCTTTTCAGTGACTTCTTTTTCTACCTTGGGTCTAAAAAGAACCAATAACTTACCGATGTGTTGAATCGGTGCTGCATTTAATTCATCACACAGTTGGTTGTAGATGGCCACACGGGCTTCGCGATCATCGCCAAAAACGCGAACTTTGATCAAGCCATGGAAATTTAGGCCATTGTTCACTTCTTTGACAACTGCTGGCGTTAAGCCATCAGCACCAATTAAAACAATGGGTTTTAACGCATGAGCGTCTGAGCGGTGTGCCGAACGTTCGGCAGAGGATAATTCAAGTATTGGCATAGAAATTTCTTTGGAAGACCTCAATGATAAGGCATTAAATTGCAAAGTATGGGCTGCCAGACGAAAAAGAGCGGAAAATAGCGAGCTAATGATAAAAAATGAGTGAATCACTCATTGAACATAGAAGTGGAACAGAGTGGCAAAGAACAAATTCAATAAAGACTGGTTGAACGATCATCTGAACGACCCCTACGTCAAAATGGCGCAAAGGGAAGGGTATCGTGCGCGCGCAGCCTATAAGTTAAAAGAAATTGATGAGCAAGACCGTTTGATTGGTCCTGGCATGGTGGTGGTGGACTTGGGCAGTACCCCTGGCAGTTGGTCTCAATACGCCCGTAATCGTTTGGTTGAGTTCGGCAAAAAGAATGCAGACACCCCGGATGGGAAACCTTTTGGGAAGATCATCGCGATTGATATCCTGCCGATGGATGACATTGCTGATGTGACCTTTTTACAAGGTGACTTCCGTGAGGAGACAGTTTTGCGGGAGTTTGAAGCCTTATTGCCAGGCAATCCTGCTGATGGCCCAAGGGTGGACTTGGTTTTATCCGATATGGCTCCCAATTTATCCGGCGTTTCAACGGCTGATGCTGCCCGCATGGGTCATTTGGCTGATTTGGCCTTGGAGTTCTCTCAAGCCCACTTAAAACCCAATGGGGCTTTATTGATCAAGTGTTTCCATGGCAGTGGCTACAGTCAAATTGTTGAATCCTTTAAAAAAGTCTTCAAAATAGTCAGCCCTAGAAAGCCCAAAGCTTCTAGAGATAAATCAGCTGAAACGTTTCTCTTAGGAAAACACCTTAAGTGAGTGTTTGACCTCTGAAAGAAAACCCCTGAAAAAGCCCCCGAAAAAGGCTAAAACCATAACAAATCTATGGGATTTAGCGACTTTTTTAATTAAGCACTTGAAAAGGGGAGGGAGTAGAATCATATTGTGTATAGATATATCCGCCTTAAGGAGGCTTTGTGAACAATAATTTGATGCAGAAAGTTGGTGTGTGGCTCATCGTGGGCCTCGTGCTGTTCACTGTCTTCAAGCAATTCGATAAGCCGCGCGCTCAAGAAAACATCACCTATTCTCAATTCATGGAAGATGCCAAAAATGGCAAAGTGAAGAGAGTGGATGTTCAGGGTCGCAACATCCAAGTGGTTCCAATGGATGGCCAGAAATATTCTGTTGTCAGCCCAGGAGACATCTGGATGGTTGGCGACTTGATGAAATACGGCGTTCAAGTAACCGGTAAAGCAGAAGAAGAGCAAAGTCTTTTGGTATCTGCTTTGTACTACTTGGGCCCAACATTGTTGATCATTGGTTTTTGGTTTTTGATGATGCGCCAAATGCAAGGTGGTGGCAAAGGCGGAGCATTCTCATTTGGTAAATCAAAAGCTCGCTTGATTGATGAAAATACAAATGCTGTCACATTTGCTGATGTGGCTGGATGTGATGAAGCCAAAGAAGAAGTCTTTGAGCTCGTTGATTTCTTAAAAGATCCGACTAAATTCCAAAAGCTGGGTGGCCATATTCCAAGAGGCGTGCTCTTGGTAGGTCCTCCAGGAACAGGTAAAACATTATTAGCAAAAGCCATCGCCGGTGAAGCCAAGGTGCCGTTCTTTGCAATCTCAGGTTCAGACTTCGTTGAGATGTTTGTGGGTGTTGGTGCCGCTCGTGTGCGCGACATGTTTGAGAACGCTAAGAAACAAGCCCCTTGTATCGTCTTCATCGATGAGATCGACGCTGTTGGTCGCCATCGTGGTGCTGGTATGGGCGGCGGTAATGATGAGCGCGAACAAACCTTGAACCAAATGTTGGTTGAGATGGATGGTTTCGAGCCGAACAGCGGCGTGATCGTGATTGCTGCAACCAACCGTTCAGACGTGCTTGATAAAGCTTTATTGCGTCCAGGTCGTTTTGACCGTCAAGTGTATGTTGGCTTGCCTGACATTCGTGGTCGCGAACAGATTCTTAAAGTGCATATGCGCAAGGTGCCTATCAGCACCGACGTTGATGCAGCAGTATTAGCGCGTGGCACACCAGGATTCTCAGGTGCTGACTTGGCCAACTTGGTGAACGAATCAGCCTTGTTTGCAGCGCGTCGCAATAAGCGCACGGTTGACATGCAAGACTTCGAAGATGCGAAAGACAAAATCTTCATGGGTCCTGAGCGCAAGTCTGCAGTGATGCGTGAAGAAGAGCGTCGTAACACGGCTTATCACGAATCAGGCCATGCGGTTGTGGCAAAAGTATTGCCAAAGGCAGACCCTGTTCATAAGGTCAGCATCATGCCGCGCGGTTGGGCATTGGGTGTGACTTGGCAGTTGCCTGAGCATGATCGTGTGAACATGTACAAAGACAAGATGTTGGAAGAGATTTCAATTTTGTTCGGCGGTCGTTTGGCTGAAGAAATTTTCTTGAACTCCAGCAGCACTGGTGCATCGAATGACTTTGAGCGTGCCACCAAAATGGCGCGTGACATGGTCACTCGTTACGGCATGAGTGAAGTACTCGGTACGATGGTTTATGTGGATCCTGATCAGCAAGGTATGTTTGGTCCGGTGAGCTCTAAATCTGTGTCTGAAGCGACCCAGCAAAAAGTAGACGTTGAGATCCGTGCGATTCTTGACAAGCAATACGCTGTGGCCAAGAAGATTCTTGAAGACAATCGTGACAAAGTAGAAGTCATGGTCAAGGCTTTGCTCGAATGGGAAACCATCGATGCAGATCAAGTCAATGACATCATGGCTGGTAAAGATCCACGTCCACCAAAGTACCCACCAAGCGCGCCAAATAATGGCGGCGGCACGGGTGGTTCAACAGTGGTTGCCGAAGGGGGCGCCCCAGCGGCGGCTTAATGGCAAAGCATGACTTAACGCCCGTGGCATGGCGCTGCGGGCGTTTTCTTTTTGACTGGCGCAAACGCACTGCTCCAGTGGTGATGGGCATCCTCAATGTCACACCAGACTCTTTTTCTGATGGTGGGTTGTTTGCTAATCGTGATACAGCACTCAAGCAAGCAGAACGATTGATTGCTGAAGGTGCAGAAATGATTGATGTGGGCGGTGAGTCGAGTCGTCCTGGTTCTGAACCTTTATCTTTGCAAGAAGAATTAGACCGTGTCATGCCTGTCTTAGAAGTTCTTAAAGACGCGCCTGTGGCGATTTCAGTGGACACCTATAAAGCAAAGGTGATGGCAGCAGCGATTAATCTTGGCATTGATTGCATTAATGATATTTGGGCATTCAGACAACCTCATGCGATTGAAGCAATTGCTAAGAGCTCATGTGGTGTGATGCTCATGCACATGCAAAAAGATCCGAGCACCATGCAATTCGATCCACACTATAAAGATGTGGTGGCCGAGGTGAATGGCTTCTTGATGGAGCGATGCGTGGCTTTAGAAGATGAAGGTGTTGATCGCGATCGTTTAGCGATTGACCCAGGATTTGGTTTTGGTAAAACCTTGGAGCACAACATGACCATGTTGGCTCACTTCCAAGCATTCTGCCAACATGGCTTACCGGTGGTTGCTGGGATTTCCAGAAAATCCAGTTTGGGTGCCATCACAGGCAAAGACATGGCTCATCGTCAAACCGCGAGTGTGGCGGCAGCTCTGATGGCTTTAGAGCGTGGTGCCAAGGTATTGAGGGTGCATGATGTTGATCAAACCATGGATGCCGTCAAAATTTGGGTGGTCGCCCAAGAATACTTATAAAATGCATATATGACACGTCAATATTTTGGTACAGATGGTATTCGTGGGGAAGTCGGCAAGTTTCCGATCGTCCCTGACTTTGTGATGCGCTTGGGTTACGCGGCTGGTCAAGTATTGGCTAAAAATGCCGGCACTCATGGCAAGCCCACTGTATTGATTGGTAAAGACACCCGTGTTTCTGGATATTTATTGGAAGCTGCTTTAGAAGCAGGATTCTCTGCAGCTGGTGTGGATGTGATGTTGTGTGGTCCGATGCCAACACCAGCGGTTGCATACTTAACACGCACCTTGCGTTTGTCTGCAGGTGTTGTGATCTCTGCTTCACACAATCCGTATCACGACAACGGAATTAAATTCTTTTCTGCCAATGGTGACAAATTAGATGATGCTGTTGAACTGCAAATTGAAGCTGCTCTCAATGAAGCAATGAACTGTGTTGATTCAGCTCACTTAGGTAAAGCAAAACGTTTGGACGATGCAACTGGTCGTTATATTGAATTTTGTAAGAGCACATTTCCTAATCATTTGAGTCTTCATGGCCTTAAGTTGGTGGTCGACTGTGCCCACGGTGCCGCGTATCACATCGCTCCGCACGTGTTCCACGAGTTAGGCGCTGAAGTTGTTTCGATTGGTATTCATCCTAACGGTAAAAACATCAATGATGGTGTCGGTGCTACTGCACCGAAGGCCTTGATTGAAAAAGTTAAAGAAGAAAAAGCAGATCTAGGCATTGCTTTGGATGGTGATGCTGATCGTCTGCAATTGGTTGATGCTCATGGCAGATTATTCAATGGTGATGAGTTGCTTTATCTGATTGCCAAAGCCAGAAAAGATGCTGGTGAGTCAGTCAAAGGCGTGGTTGGTACTTTGATGACGAATATGGCCGTTGAAAAAGCTATTCAGGCTGAAGGCATTCAATTCGAGCGCGCCAAAGTAGGTGATCGCTACGTGCTTGAGAAGCTAAAAGAAAATAATTGGCAATTAGGTGGTGAAGGCTCTGGGCATCTGATTTGTCTAGACAAGCACACCACAGGTGATGGCATTGTGGCAGCACTGCAAGTGCTATCAGCCATGAAGCAAAATCAAAAAACCTTGGCACAACTCTTAGAGAAGGTGACTTTGTTCCCGCAAAGCTTGATCAATGTGAAATACAAACAAGGCTATGACTGGAAGACTGATGCCAAGATGCAAGAGGCAATCACTCAAGCAGAAAAGAATCTCAATGGCAGCGGCAGAGTGTTGATTCGCCCATCTGGCACTGAGCCTCTACTCAGGGTGATGGTCGAAGCACAAGATGCTCACCAAGCCCAAGAGCAGGCCAAGAGCATTGCTCAAACCATCCCGGTTTAATAGCTAAAACCCCTGCAGCAAAGATACTCAAGGATTTGCTGTCATCAATTTGTCACATAATTCCATTATGATGGAATTATGAAAAATATAGACGCAGTTCAATCCTTCCTAGCTCTTGGTCAAGAATCAAGGCTCAATATCTTCCGCCTAATTGTCCAAAAGGGCGCTGAGGGTGTTACTCCTTCAGAAATCAAAGAGAGCTTGGGTATTCCGGCGGCTACTTTGTCCTTTCATCTCAAAGAACTCTATCAAGCCAATCTTATTTTGGTTGAGCGTCAAAGTAGAAATTTAATCTACCGACCTCATGCAGAGCAGGTGGCCAGTCTCATGGATTTCCTTTTATTCAACTGCTGCGGTGGAAAAGTTTGCGCGCCCACTAAAAAAGATAAAAGTATCAATTAATACAACTGCATTCTTCAATGACTCAAAACATCATGAAAAAATACAACATCCTATTTTTGTGCACGCACAATTCAGCTCGATCAGTTCTGGGTGAGGCGATTGCTTCTACTCATGCCAGTGGTCGCTTTGTAGGCTTCTCTGCAGGCTCAACACCTGGCACCAAGGTCAATCCTTTTGCAGCTGAGCTAGCCAAAGAAATGGGTTACCCAGAAGAAAAATTATCTTCAAAGAGCTGGGATGTTTATGGCAAAGAAGACGCTCCTCAAATGGATTTCATCATCACGGTGTGCGATAACGCAGCCGGTGAAGTTTGCCCATTCTGGCCAGGTAAGCCAGCCACAGCTCACTGGGGCTATCCAGACCCATCACAAGTGCAGGGTACTGATGATGAGAAGAGACGTGCATTCAAAGAAGTCATGGTTGGTCTAAGAAAGCGCATGGATATCTTGGCAGCAATGCCTCTAGAGAAACTGGATGCGATGACCATTCAGTCTGAACTTAAAAAACTTGCTGAAGTTAAGTAAGCAATAACAACACAAATAAAAAATACAAAAAATAATTAATAAACAACAAAAAGAACTAAATTAAAAAGAAAGAAACACCATGGGTTTATTTGAGCGTTACTTAACAGTCTGGGTGGCCTTAGCCATTGTTTTAGGAGTGATCCTTGGTGTGATGATGCCGGGTGTATTCCAAGCCATTGCTGCGATTGAATTTGCCAGCGTTAATTTGGTGGTGGCCGTATTAATTTGGGTCATGATTTATCCAATGATGGTTCAGATTGATTGGTCAGCAGTGAAGGATGTAGGCAAAAAGCCAGCAGGCTTGATGTTGACAATTGTGGTGAACTGGTTGATCAAACCATTCACGATGGCTGCTCTGGGCGTTCTTTTCTTTGAATACATTTTTTCTGGCTGGGTCAGCCCGCAAGATGCTTCTGAATACATCGCAGGAATGATTCTATTGGGTGTGGCCCCTTGTACGGCCATGGTGTTTGTGTGGAGTCAGTTGGTCAAAGGGGATCCTAATTACACCTTGGTACAAGTTTCAGTCAATGACTTGATCATGGTTGTGGCCTTTGCACCGATTGCCGCGTTCTTATTAGGTGTGACCAATGTCACCGTTCCTTGGGAAACCTTGGTTCTATCAACGATTCTTTATGTGGTCTTACCTTTAATCGCTGGCATGATCACGCGCAGTGTCTTGCAAAAAAAATCATCTGATGCAATTACTGCATTTGTGGCTGGTATCAAGCCTGCTTCCATCATTGGTTTGATTTCTACAGTGGTTTTGTTATTTGCTTTTCAGGCGCAGACCATTATTGATAAACCCACTGTGATCATTTTGATTGCGATTCCTTTGATCATTCAAACTTATGGCATTTTCTTTATTGCATATTGGGGTGCCAAATTACTAAAGTTACCCCATCAAGTGGCTGGTCCTGCCTGTTTGATTGGCACCTCTAATTTCTTTGAATTGGCTGTGGCTGTGGCCATATCGCTCTTTGGCTTGAACTCTGGCGCTGCTTTAGCCACCGTAGTGGGGGTTTTGGTTGAGGTGCCCGTGATGTTGAGCCTGGTGGCCTTGGTGAACCGCTGGAACCCTACAAAATAGACATATTTAAGTCATTGATTTTTATAGATAAAAATCAATGACTGGTTTAAGTTAAAAATATTTTTATTGTCACAAAACTTTCATAATTAATCGGTATTGTTCCTCATGACGCGCTGTGCGTCATTGAATGAGGAAAATATATATGAAAGCATTACTAACAAAATCATTGGTTGCAGGCGCAATCACTTTATCAACAGTTACTACAGCTCTTGCAGCAGATATCACTGGTGCCGGCGCTACATTCCCTTACCCAATTTATGCAAAATGGGCTGAGGCTTACAAAGCTAAAACTAAAAATGGTTTGAACTATCAATCGATTGGTTCTTCAGGCGGTATCAAACAGATCAAAGCAAAAACAGTGGACTTTGGCGCATCTGATGCACCGGTTAAGTTTGAAGATCTAGAAAAAGACGGTTTGGTTCAATTCCCAGCGATCATTGGTGGTGTTGTTCCAGTGATCAACGTTGAAGGCATCAAGCCAGGTCAAATTAAAGTGACTGGTGATGTATTGGCTCAGATCTTCATGGGCACCATCTCTAAATGGAGCGATGCCAAGATTGCCGCATTGAACCCAGGCGTTAAGTTGCCAGATGCTAACATCACCGTGGTTCATCGTGCCGATGGTTCAGGTACAACAGCGATCTTCACTGATTATTTGGCAAAGGTGAATGCTGACTGGAAAAAGACCGTTGGTGCAGGTGCTGCCGTTAAATGGCCAGCAGCTTCTTCAATCGGTGGCAAAGGTAACGAAGGTGTTGCTGCAAACGTTAACCGTGTTAAAAATTCAATTGGTTATGTTGAGTATGCATACACCAAGAAAAACAATATGCCTTATTTGAATTTGGTGAACCAAGCTGGTCAAACGGTCAAGCCTGATGATGAAACATTTGCCGCCGCCGCAGCTGGCACAGATTGGTCTAAGGTTCCAGGCATGGGTACATTCATCACCAATGCTCCTGGTGCCAAATCATGGCCAATCACTGGTGCATCATTCATCTTGATGTACAAAGAGCCTGGCAATAAAGCAAATGCTGCAGAAGTATTGAAGTTCTTTGACTTTGCTTTCAAAGAAGGTAAAAAGATGGCTGCTGACTTGGACTACGTGCCAATGCCAGACGCTACAACAGACTTCATTCGTAAGAATGTTTGGACAAAAATCAATACCAAGTAATTGTTATAAAGTTAAAGCCCGGTATCTCGATGCCGGGCTTTAATCATTAATTGGATAGCCTATGAAAACCAGTCAGTCTTCTGACATGTTGACGCCGCAAGCAGAAAAAATTCTGAAAATACAAAAAATTCAGGATTTTGTCTTTCATAAGTCGACATTATTTTTTGCTCTATCAGTGCTTTTTGCATTGGTGGGCATCATCATTTCTTTGATCGTGAATGCTTGGCCGGCACTCAGCACATTTGGCCTTGGATTTTTCTTTACGGTTGAATGGGACATCATCAATGGTCAATTCGGTGGACTGATTGCAGTTTTTGGCACGGTCGTTACTGCATTGATTGCTTTGATCATCGCTGTACCTCTTAGTTTTGGTGTGGCTGTTTTCTTGACTGAAACATGCCCAGCGCCACTGAGAAGGCCGCTCGGAACAGCCGTTGAGTTATTAGCTGCTGTGCCTTCAATCATTTATGGCATGTTTGGTCTATTTATCTTTGCGCCATTATTTGCAGATTATGTTCAGCCTGCATTAGCGGGAACTGTTGGCCAAATTCCAGTCTTAGGTTATTTGTTCTCAGGCGCCTTCAATGGCATTGGTGTTCTCTGCGCAGGATTGATTCTTGCCATGATGGTTTTGCCATTTATTGCATCTGTGATGCGTGACGTGTTTGAAATCGTTCCGCCAGTATTAAAGGAATCTGCGTATGGCATTGGTTGCACCACTTGGGAAGTTGTGAATAAGATTGTTTTGCCTTACACAAAGACAGGTGTGATTGGCGGCATCATGTTGGGTCTTGGTCGCGCTTTGGGTGAGACCATGGCGGTGACATTCGTGATTGGTAATGCGCATAAATTAAGTGCTTCATTGTTCTCTCCTGGTAACTCGATTGCTTCAACATTGGCCAATGAATTTGGTGAAGCGGAACCAGGACTTCATTACTCATCATTATTTGCTTTAGGTCTCGCCTTATTTGCGATTACTTTTGTTGTTCTAGCGATTGCCAAAATCATGTTGGCTCGCATGGAAGCTGCTCAAGGTAAAAAGACATGAACAATAACTCTAACTTTAATCAAGCTATTTATAACAAGCGCCGCCGTTCTAATTGGCTTGGCTTGACCTTGTCAATGGTTGCTATGGCGCTTGGCATGATTTTCTTGTTATGGATCTTGAGCGTTCTCTTCATCAAGGGATTCTCGGCCATCGACTTGAATATGTTCACTCAAAGCACGCCAGCCCCAGGTTCTGAGGGCGGTGGTCTTGCCAACGCAATTGTGGGTAGTTTGTTGATCGTGATCAGTTGTACCTTGATCAGCACCCCAATTGGTGTAATGGCAGGCATTTATCTTTCAGAATACGGTGGCAAAAGTAAGATTGCTTCAATCACTCGTTTTGTGAATGACATCATGTTGTCTGCACCATCGATTGTGATTGGATTGTTTGTTTATGCTGTTTTAGTGGCTCAGGTCAAACACTTCTCAGGATGGGCTGGTACGATTGCTTTGGCTTTGATTGCGATTCCTGTGGTGGTCAGAACCACAGAAAATATGCTGCAGCTAGTGCCTGGTAATTTAAGGGAAGCAGCCTATGCATTGGGTGCTCCAAAATGGAAGGTCGCATTCTCAGTCACGTTAGCAGCTGCTAAGAGCGGTGTGATCACCGGCATCTTGTTGGCGTTGGCTCGCGTCAGTGGAGAAACAGCACCGTTGCTCTTCACGGCCTTAAACAACCAGTTCTTCTCGACCAATATGAATGCGCCAATGGCGAATTTACCAGTGGTTATTTTCCAGTTTGCGATGAGCCCTTATGACAATTGGGTTGATTTGGCGTGGGGCGGTGCATTGCTCATCACGTTTGTTGTTTTAGGTTTGAACATCTTGACCCGTGTGGTCTTTAGAGCAAAAGCCAAAGGCTAAAGATAAATATATTTGATGAAAGTATCAAAGGAAGCAAAATGATTGAAGCAATTAATACAAACCCGGTGGAATTGAAGTACGCCCTCGAAATTAAAAACCTTGATTTCTTCTATGGTTCATTTCAGGGCTTGAAGAACATCAATTTGAATATTGCTGAAAAGCATGTCACAGCATTTATTGGGCCATCAGGTTGCGGTAAATCAACCTTACTCAGAACTTTGAATCGCATGTATGACTTGTACCCTGGTCAACGTGCTGAAGGTGAAATTAACTTCTACGGAAAAAACATCCTTGATCCAAAGCAAGACTTGAACTTGTTGCGTTCACGCATCGGCATGATTTTCCAAAAGCCAACACCATTCCCAATGTCTATTTATGACAATATTGCTTTTGGTGTGAAGCTGTATGAATCTTTATCGCGCGCCGAGATGGATGAGCGTGTTGAATGGTCTCTCACCAAGGCTGCCTTGTGGAATGAAGTCAAAGATAAGCTCACTCAAAGCGGCTTATCTTTGTCAGGCGGACAGCAGCAGCGTTTATGTATTGCTAGAGGCGTGGCCGTTAAACCTTCCATACTTTTGCTTGATGAGCCAACCTCAGCTTTGGACCCAATATCCACAGCGAAAGTAGAGGAATTGGTTCATGAACTTAAAAAAGACTATACGATTGCAATTGTGACTCACAATATGCAACAAGCTGCGCGTGTTTCTGATTTCACGGCCTATATGTACTTGGGTGAAATGATGGAGTTTGGCAAGACGGATGAGCTATTCATCAAGCCAAAACGCAAAGAAACTGAAGATTACATCACCGGTCGTTTTGGTTAAAACAGAATTAGGAGACTTATATGCCAGATAAACATTTATCCTCACAATTTGATGCTGATTTGAATTCAGTGTCTGGAAAACTTCTTGAAATGGGTGGCTTGGTTGAGTCACAAGTTTCAATGGCCATGAAAGCATTTGCTCAGCTAGATGCTGACTTAGCTAATCAAGTGATTTCGCGCGAGCGAGAGGTCAATGATTTTGAAATCATGATTGACTCAGCTTGTACAGAGTTGATTGCTCGTCGCCAACCAACTGCCCGCGATTTACGTTTGGTCATGGCTATTTCGAAAGCCATCACAAATTTAGAGCGTGCTGGAGATGAGGCAGACCGCATTGCTAGAAGAACCAAGCACATCATGGAAGACAGCGCTTCTCACGGTATCAATACTGCTGAGATCAGACTGGCTGGTCAGATGGCTGTTTCTCTATTGCGTCGTAGCTTGGATTGTTTTGCGCGCCTAGATACCAAAGTGGCTGCTGAGGTAGTCAGTGAAGACAAGCAAATTGATGAAGAGTTTCGTGCATTTGTGCGCAAGCTCACCAGCTATATGGCTGAAGACCCAAGAACCATTTCTGTTGGTTTAGACATGTTGTCAATTGCCAAGGCAGTTGAGCGCATTGGAGATCACGCTAAAAATATCGCTGAATTTGTGATCTACATTGTGAAGGGCACTGATGTGAGGCATATTCCTCATGAAGAGTTAACTAAAGAAGCCAATAGCTAATTCATGTCTAGCAGCATTCTTATCGTAGAAGACGAACCCTCGATTGCCGAGTTGATTGCGGTTAACTTGAGCCACGCTGGCTTCTTGCCAGTCAGAGCTTTTCAAACAGAGCATGCCTCTCAATTAATGAAAGAGGTTTTGCCGGATTTGGTGATTCTTGATTGGATGTTGCCAGGACAATCGGGAGTTCAGTTCGCAAAAGAATTGCGCAGTAATGAACGCACCAAAGACATTCCTATCATTTTGTTAACTGCGCGCAGTGATGAGATGGATAAGATTGCTGGTCTAGAGGCGGGTGCTGATGACTATGTCACCAAGCCATTCTCACCAAAAGAGTTGGTGGCACGTGTCCGTGCTGTATTAAGAAGACGTTCTCCGCAGTTGGCTGATGATCTTGTGCAAATCAATCAACTCAAATTAGATCCATCCTCTCGTCGAGTCATGGCCACTCAAGGTGGTGATGAAGTATCGATTGATTTGGGTCCAACCGAATTCAAATTGCTTCACTTTTTAATGACGCATCCTGAGCGGGTTCATTCTCGAGGTCAATTGCTCGATAAAGTTTGGGGTGATCATGTGTTTGTTGAAGAAAGAACTGTCGACGTACACATTAAACGTTTACGTGCGGCCTTAGCGCCTGCTAACTGTCAAAACTTCATTGAAACAGTGCGGGGCAGTGGCTATCGATTGACCAAGAGCCCAGTCAGTTAGTCTCACTACCTGGGCTGCTAAAAGTATCTTTTTCTTTATCATTCAATAGTCTAATCACTCAAGGCTTGTTAAGATTCACCTCATGCTTTCTTTGCGCACCCGTTTAATCACTTTGGCTGTCATTATTTTGACCTTTTCTGGGGTCATAGGTTCAGCATTTTCTGAGCGGGCAGGCTGGATCACGGCAGTTGTTTGTTTGGTCTTGGTTTTGGTCCATCAGTTGTGGCACGCCTCTAAATTATCTGAACTTTTGCTGTCACCCAGTTATGGTGAAGTCCCTGGTGCTTTAGGTATTTGGGGTGAGATTTACTATCGTTTACATAAATTGGTCAAAGGTTGGCGTGATCAGGTCGTAGAAGTTGGTCAGCAACATCAGCGATTTATTCAGGCTATTCAAGCCTCACCTAATGGTGTGGTGATGCTCAATGAGGATGATCAAATTGAATGGTGTAACGCGATTGCAGAGGAGCACTTTGGTTTAAGTGCAAATCGTGATTCGATGCAAAGAATCACTCATATCCTCAGAAAGCCAACATTTGTGCAATACATCGTCAGGCAGAATTATCGTGACCCAGTCAGACTCACAAGCATGGGCATGTTTGAGCAATTCACCTTGGATGTTCAGATTTTTCCCTACGGCGACAAACAAAAGTTAATCCTCTCTCAAGATGTTTCTCAGTTAGAGAAAACTGATGCTATGCGCCGAGACTTTGTCGCTAACGTCTCTCATGAGCTCAAAACCCCGCTGACAGTTTTGATGGGGTTTTTAGAGACATTAACAGAGCTTGATTTAAGCAAAGAAGATCAACGACGTTACTTAGATTTGATGGCCATGCAATCCGGTCAAATGAAAACCCTCGTAGAAGATTTATTGACCTTGGCAAAGTTGGAAGGTAATCCAGAGCCGCCTGTGTCTCAGGTCGTCAATATGTCAGACATGATGGCGCAATTGAAGTTGGAAGCTGAAGGTCTTTCTAAAGGCAAACACACCTTTAAATTTGAGCATTCTTCTACCAAAAACATCACAGGTGATGAGCTTGAGTTGCACTCAGCGTTTGGCAACCTTCTTTCTAATGCGGTTCGTTACACGCCTGAAGGTGGAACAATCACAGTCACTTGGAAAGATGTTGGCGATGATGCAGAGTTGATGGTCAGTGATACTGGTCAAGGTATTGCAGCTGAGCATATTCCTCGATTAACGGAGCGTTTTTATCGAGTTGATCGCAGCAGGTCCAGAGATACTGGTGGAACTGGATTGGGCATGGCGATTGTGAACCACGTGATCATCCGCCATCAGGGTGAGCTCAAGATTCAATCCACGGTTGGTGTAGGCAGTCAGTTCAGCTTGGTATTCCCAAAACAAAGAATCGTATAGATTGAATCAATCAGGGTTGAACCCCAAACCCTTGATAATGCGAGGGTGTGGGGTGTTTTTGCGATGGCTTGGGCCGAATTTTAAAGCTCAACCAACCCTCAGAATTTGCCAACAAACTGCCCATGGGTTACAATATTGGTCTTAGTCGGAGTGTGGCGCAGTCTGGTAGCGCACCTGGTTTGGGACCAGGGGGTCCAAGGTTCGAATCCTTGTACTCCGACCACTTTCAATTCGCATCACTCGATGCACCATCCTCAAAAAATTCTTCAAAGCATCTTTTAGATATTGTCATCAATGTTTGATGTCTCTTCGCTTGATTTGCTGCGTAGCAGCACAGTTATATAAAGACTTTAATCAAAAATTGTCTAATAATTGACCTAGACGTAAGGCTAATAACAGATTAGTTTTGTCTAATATTTTTTATAAAGATTTCAATAATTAAATATGTCATTTGTAGAAGATTCACAGATTAACTTTGCCAGCTTTCCGACTGATCAGCTTATTGAGTTGAGTTATGTCAGTCAGTCTACCAATGACATGGGTATTCTCGGTTTGATGAACTTGCTTGAAGATGCTGTTCATAAAAACAAACGCAATGGCATCACAGGTGTTCTGTTCTATGACAACCGCATCTTTGGTCAAATCATTGAAGGCTATCCTCAGCACGTTGAACTAATCTGGAAAGCTATTTCTGCAGACCCTCGCCACAAAGAACTTCAAGTGCTAGATATCAATCCATTGCAAAAGCGACGCTTCACTAATTGGTCAATGAAGTTCTATGGCTCAGAAGAAATCAGCCAGTACGTGCCAGAGCTAAAAATGGGTTTAAAAGATGGTTCTGCGACTTTGCCAAGTGAGTTACTCACCTTGATGAGATCAGTCAGCAATCAAACTGATGATGCCAAAAATCAAGATCAAGCCATCTAGCTAAATCAATCAAGGAAATTCTTGATTCGATTGAGTCTAACTGAATCAATTTCACTCAAAAAATCTAAAATTTTCTCAGGTGGACGGCACAAAGCCCCTTGATTGCCATTGATAGCAATAGGGCGGTTCATCAAAATCGGGTGTTGCAGCATGAACCCAATGAGATCTTCATCACTCCACTTTGGATTACCCAAGTCTAATTCTTCAAAAGGGGTTCCCTTTTGGCGCAAGATGTCTCTAACAGAGCCACCTGTGGCTTTGACGATGTGACGCAATTCAGCTTCTGAGGGAGGAGTGGTCAAATACAAAACTACTTGATGGGGCTCGCCAGAGTTCTCAAGGATTTCTAGGGCATTACGAGAGGTTTTGCACTTTGTGTTGTGGTACAGGGTGATCATGGCCAAACTCTTATAAGTAGATGAATTCTCATGATTATCGTATATGAGCCAGGTCTTTTAGACCTCCGCTATAATCTAGCTCTTATCAAAGACTGCCCATAGCTCAGCTGGATAGAGCACCGCCCTTCTAAGGCGTAGGTCGCACGTTCGAATCGTGCTGGGCAGGCCAACTCAACTAACTAATTCAAGTTTGTTAATTCAAAATAACTGATTAAATCCCTGGTGTTAATCAGTTGTATGAATATATTGATTTATCATTTGAGACTTCAAGTCATCGAGATAAATTAAATATGGCGAACCTTCCTTCGTTGCGACAATTGAAATATTTAACTGCCATTGCTCAGCATCTTAATTTCACAAAAGCAGCTGAATTATGTTTTGTGAGTCAATCAACCCTTAGTACAGGCCTAAAGGAGCTTGAGCAATCATTGGGTGCTCAATTGATTGAGCGCGATCGGCAGAATGTTTCTGTTACTCCAATTGGCAAAGAGGTGGTAGAGCGTGCCATCAAGTTATTGGCGGGTGCTGAAGATTTAGTTCAATACAGTCAGAATTCAGGTCTTGCTATGACCGGAACCATTAGGCTTGGAATCATTCCAACCATTGCACCTTTCTTATTACCCAAGGTTTTGCCTGCCATACGCCTTCAATATGAAAATCTACAAATTACCTTAAGAGAGGATTTGACAGCGAACTTATTGCAACGAGTGGTGAGTCATCAGCTTGATTTTGCTTTGATCGCTTTGCCTTATCCAACTGAAGGTCTGCTGGTCAAAGAATTATTCTCGGATGAGTTTTGGTTGGTGGCTCATGCTGATGAACCTGCACTCAAGATGTCTGAAGTGAAAGTTCCTGCTGCATTATCAGAGAAGGTTCTATTGTTGGAAGAAGGGCATTGCCTAAGAGATCATAGTTTGAAGGCTTGTCGTCAAAAGGAGGTTGCAAATAATTATGGTGTTGAAGCAACGAGCCTATTAACTTTAGTTCAGATGGTTGAGGCTGGATTGGGCGTTGCTTTGCTACCGGAAATGGCAATAAAAAGTGGCATCCTAGATGGAACAACTTTATTGGCAAGGCCTCTAGCGCCTCCTGCGCCTAAGCGCCGTATTTGTTTGGTGGCTCGTCAAACAACGGCCAGAATTGATGAGTTCATGGCCATTGCTGAAATCATCACCACACAGCATTTGCAGGTGGGTAAGCGTCGTTCTAGTAAAGCAAAGTCTTTGCATAAGACTTCAAAATAATTCCCTATCGATTTTGTAAAAAATAAGGGTTGGAATAACTATTCCAACCCTTATTTCATTTCAGATAAGTGTTAAGCTAAATCAAAGCGATCAGCATTCATAACTTTGACCCAAGCCTTGACGAAGTCTTTGACAAATTTCTCTTTAGCATCGTCTTGTGCATAAACTTCTGCATAAGAGCGAAGAATCGAGTTAGAGCCAAAAACAAGATCGACTCGACTTGCTGTCCACTTAACTTCGCCTGATTTGCGATCACGGATTTCATACACATTTTTACTTACTGGTTTCCATGTGTATTTCATATCTGTTAAATGAACAAAAAAGTCATTACTAAGAACGCCTACTTTGTCTGTGAACACCCCATGTTTTGAACCACCATGGTTAGTGCCTAAGACGCGCATGCCGCCTACCAAAACAGTCATTTCGTGTGCGGTTAAACCCATTAACTGCGTACGATCCAACATGAGTTCTTCAGCAGATACAACATAGTCCTTCTTCACCCAATTGCGATAGCCGTCATGGATTGGCTCAAGCACTGCAAATGACTCTGCATCTGTCATTTCTTGAGTGGCATCCCCACGTCCTGGGCTGAATGGCACGGTGATCTGAACACCTGCAGCTTGGGCTGATTTCTCAACCGCAGCAGTACCAGCAAGAACAACTAAATCAGCCATGCTGACAGGCTTACCAAATTCCTTTTGTACTTTCTCAAGTACAGCAAGAACTTTTTGGAGTCTGGCAGGTTCGTTGCCTTCCCAATCCTTTTGAGGAGCCAAACGGATGCGAGCACCATTGGCACCGCCACGCATGTCTGAGCCTCTGAAAGTTCTGGCGCTGTCCCACGCTGTTGCAACCAACTCAGAGATACTCAAGCCACTGCTTAAAATCTTGGCTTTCAATTCAGAGATTTCTGCATCACTTAATTGATGAGTGGCCTTTGGCACTGGATCTTGCCAAATAAGATCTTCTTTAGGCACATCTGCGCCCAAATAGCGAGTCTTAGGTCCCAAATCACGGTGTGTCAATTTGAACCAAGCGCGCGCGAACACTTCTGAGAAGTAGTCTGGGTCTTTGTAAAAGCGCTCAGAAATTTCACGATAAATCGGATCTTTCACCATCGCCATGTCTGCATCAGTCATGATTGGGTTATAGCGAATAGAAGGATCTTCAACATCCACTGGTTTATCTTCTTCCTTGATGTTGATTGGTTCCCACTGCCAAGCTCCAGCTGGGCTCTTCTTTAATTCCCAATCGTAAGTAAAGAGAAGGTAAAAGTATCCGTTATCCCATTTTGTAGGATGTGTGGTCCATGCGCCTTCAATACCGCTTGTAACAGTATCTCGACCCACGCCACGACCGGTTTTGTTCAACCAACCAAGACCTTGTGCATCAACGTCTTCTGCTTCTGGATTAGGGCCTAGATTTTTAGCGCTGCCATTGCCGTGACATTTACCCACGGTGTGACCACCGGCAGTCAATGCCACAGTCTCTTCATCATTCATGGCCATGCGTGCAAAGGTCAAACGTACATCACGTGCTGTTTTTAATGGATCAGGCTTGCCATCCACGCCTTCTGGGTTGACGTAGATAAGACCCATTTGAACGGCAGCAAGAGGATTGTCTAAAGCAGTTGCCTCATCAGAGCCTTGACGTTCAGAATTCTTAGCCAACCATTCTTTTTCTGAACCCCAATAAATGTCTTTTTCTGGGTTCCAGATATCAGCGCGACCACCTGCGAAGCCGTAGACTTTTAAGCCCATAGATTCATAGGCCACATTGCCGGCCAAGATCATGAGGTCAGCCCATGAAATCTTGTTGCCATACTTTTTCTTGATTGGCCATAACAAGCGACGTGCCTTGTCTAGGTTGGCATTGTCCGGCCAAGAGTTCAAGGGCGCAAAACGTTGATTGCCTGTGCCTGCACCGCCGCGACCATCAGCAATACGGTATGAGCCAGCAGCATGCCAAGCCATACGAATCATAAGGCCACCATAGTGACCCCAGTCGGCTGGCCACCATTCTTGGCTATCTGTCATAAGAGCTTTCAAGTCTTTTTTAACTGCTTCAAGATCTAGAGACTTGAACTCTTTAGCGTAATCAAAATCTTCACCCAATGGGTTGGTTTTGGTGTCGTGCTGATGCAGGATGTCTAGATTGAGAGCGTTGGGCCACCAATCCATGTTTGAAGTACCAGTAGCTGTATTGCCACCGTGCATCACTGGGCATTGGCCCCCTGAAGAATGTTTCTTTTGTTCCATGTTGAACTCCTTTGTGTTGTGGTGAATTAGAAAGAATGAGCTAAGTCTGCAAGCAATGTCACAAGACCTGCGCTGAATAGGGCAAAACCCATACCTTTTTGTAGTGGGTGATGTTTGATTTGATTAACGACTAATTGAGACATAGTGACCTCCATGCATAACGTTTCGATGGATGAACTTTAGGCTCAAGTCATTAATTTGTAAAACCAATTAAATTAATATTAATTATCGATTTATTAGATTAATAATAGCCCTTATTTCTCTGTAGAATGAATTTATTCATCGGAGGTTCACATGAGTACCAAATTGTTAGACAGTCCAAGCTGGTTCAATGCAGCAGAAATGCATGCGAAACAGCACCCATTAACTGCCATTGCTTTGCTAATTGCTGTATTGGGTGTTGTTGCCTTGATTGCCCAAAGCGCCTATGAAATTATTTCTGGCCAACAGTCCATGGCACTCAGCTACGCCCTAGCGGCCGGTCTCATTGGTTTTGCTGCTACCGCTTTGGGCGCTATCCCCATCTTATTCATCAAGTCCTTGCCCACAAAGCTTGAAGACAGCATGTTAGGTTTTGCGGCTGGAATGATGTTAGCTGCCAGTGCATTCTCACTCATCATCCCAGGCATTGAAGCTGGAAATGCTATTTTTGACAACAAGTTCTTGGGGGCTGGCTTGGTTGTTATCGGGATAGGCTTGGGTGTTTTTTTGATGTTGGGTTTAGATCAATTCACGCCGCATGAACATCATCAAACAGGTCCTTGTGGCGCTGGTTACGAGCGATGTGGCAAGGTCATGCTGTTTGTTATGGCCATTGCATTACATAACTTACCTGAAGGCATGGCCATGGGTGTCAGTATGTCTGCCGGTGATTTATCTGTGGGCATTCCTTTATCGATGGCCATCGCGATTCAAGATATCCCAGAAGGATTAGCTGTTGCGATGAGTTTGAGAAGCGCAGGCATTAAACCAAAGCTCGCTCTTTTAATTGCGATTGCCAGTGGGTTATTGGAGCCGATTGGAGCTCTATTAGGGGTCAGCATTGCCAGTGGTATGGCGTGGGCTTACCCAGTAGGGTTGGGTTTGTCAGCGGGAGCGATGTTGTTTGTTGTTTCTCATGAAGTGATTCCTGAGACTCATCGCAACGGTCATCAAACGACAGCAACGATTGGGTTGATGATAGGATTTTCATTGATGATGATTCTTGATACAACCCTTGGATAAAAGCGCATACTGAAATAAGTAATACAAACTAAATAAAGGAATTGATATGAAAAAAGTAAGCTCTAGTAAAGATGCAAAATCAATGACCATTAACATTGGTATCAGCGAAGCTGACCGAAAGAAAATTGCGGACGGTTTGTCTAAATTTTTAGCTGATAGCTACACCCTTTATTTGATGACTCATAACTTCCATTGGAACGTTACTGGCCCACAGTTCAATACTTTGCATACGATGTTCATGACTCAGTACACAGAGCAGTGGGCTGCGCTAGATATGATTGCAGAAAGAATTCGCGCCTTGGGTCATCCTGCACCTGGCACTTATAAAGAATTTGTAAAACTTTCATCAATCAAAGAAGTTGAAGGTAAATCAAAGGCATTGGAAATGGTGCGTCATTTGGTTCGCGCTCAAGAGGCAACAGCCAAAACAGCAAGAAGTCTTTTCCCAATCATTGAAAAAGCCAATGATCAACCCTCTGCTGATTTATTGACTCAACGAATTGATATTCATGAGAAGACAGCCTGGATGTTGCGCAGTATGTTGGAAGAGTAAGTTGTTGAGAAATTCTTATAAAACGTCTCTAAGATATAGGCCGTACGTTTGAATCGTGCTGGGCAGGCCAAGTTTGACGCTCGTCGACTGAAAGCCTTTTTTCCTCTCGTTCTTAGACCATATATGAAGATTGCTTCATATTGATTGTTTATCTGAATTCCAAGATTCTGTCTGATGTATTCATTAATACTTAATAAGGCAAATAATTGTGAAATTTATCTTGGTGGGACTCATGGCATTAACGTTTTCAACTGCTCAAGCTCAAAACAAACCTAAAGTTGAGGCAATTTATGGGACTGGTTCCAATGAATTTAGTTTGGCAACAGGAAGTCCTGGGGAACTTGGGCTTTTAAAGCTTCTGGGTGAAGAGTTTGGCAAAAAAGAAAATGCCAAAATGATTTGGATTAAAGCAGGCAGTGGTGCCTCACTCAATCTTTTGAAAACAAAGCAGGTTGACATGATCATGGTGCACGCACCTGCTGCCGTCAAACAAGCTTTGGCCGATGGATGGGCTGTTAACAGCACACTGATTGGTTCCAATGAGTTTTATATTGTTGGACCAAAGTCTGATCCTGCAAAGATTAAATCTGCTAGCAGTGGAGCTGATGCCTATAAAAAAATTGCATCCGCACAATCAAATTTCATCACCCGAGGCGATAAATCAGGTACGCATGTCAAAGAAATGGATATATGGAAGGCGGCTGGTGTTGCGCCATCTGGTGCTTGGTATATCTCTACCAATGATTTTATGACGGCATCTTTAAAGCGGGCCAATCAAGAAAAAGCTTACTTCATGACTGATAGCAGTACATGGGTTGCAGAAAAAACAGTTGCTCCAGATTTAGAAATCTTATACAGAGGCGATAAGTTTCTAGTGAATACCTATGATGCATTGGTGGCCCCTAAAGGCGCTACGCCAGGGCGTGACACTGCTCTCAAGTTTGTAAACTTTGTGGCCTCTGATGTTGGGCAAAAAATTATCAGAGACTATGGCAAGGATAAGTACAAAGAAGCGCTTTACAACGATGCAGTTTATGCAAAACAGTATGTTTACTAAGGAGGTTTTATGAAATTAAATGTTTCACTAAGTGCACGTAATACTCTTAAAGGAAAAGTTGTTGACATTAAAAAAGGTCAAACAACCAGTCACATCAAGATTGATATCGGTAATAGCCAAATTTTGACTGCCTCAATCACCAATGAAGCGGTTGATGAGTTGGCATTGAAAATTGGTGATGACGCCTGGGGAATCATCAAGGCTTCAGATGTGATTGTTGCTAAATAATTGGCGCAATGAGATTACTCATTTGCTTATTATTGTTAATAGTTGCTAGACCGGCGTTCTCTCAAGAATGTCCGGTTGATAGCAATATCATTTTTGGTAAGAATGATGCTTTTGCATTTCGTCTTTTTGCTATCAAACCAGCCATGGTCACACTCAACTCTTTGAGTCAGTTGCCTCAAACAACCATCACTGCTGAGAGGCGCTTGCAAGTTTCTGGCTCTGTTAATGCTTCTGAATCTCAGGGTACTGCGTGGTCAGGGGTATTGCTCAGAGACTTCTTGCTTAAGTATGGCCTTGAAAATGTTCCGTCCCGCCCTTTGAGAAACACTCGTATCGAGATTGTTGCTAAAGATGGTTATAAGGCTACTTTTAGTTGGGGAGAGATTTTCAACAACCCAACGGGCTCTCAAGTTTTACTGATCACTAAGCAAGATGGTAAATATCTTGATGTGCAAGAGGGGCCAGTTGCCATTAGGTCTCTTGGGGATATACGCCCTGGCGCAAGACATGTTAGAAATATTTGCGCAATCAGCTATTTAAATTGAAAAAGCCGCCTCCAAAAAAATACGGAACTTCAGCGATCTTATCGGTTAGAGTTCTGCTAGAAGCTAAATTGCAAGCTTATATTTTTTTGAAGGGTGAAAGTTGATTTTCTTAAAAATACTCGGTTATTTGCCAAAAAAGATCAGGCAGTTTTACGATGATGTGCTGAGCTTCATCAAGGCCAACTCTCGCTAAAAGCTGAACAAAGCAAACTTATCTTTTCTCAATCAAAGATAGAAACTCTCTGCGCAAATTAGAGTTCTCTAAAAACTGACCACGCATCACACTATTGATCATCTTCGAATCATTGTCCTTAACACCGCGCCATTGCATGCAGAAGTGATCAGCTTCCATCACCACAGCTAAGCCGGCAGGCTTGAGCTTTTGCTCCAACATATTGGCAAGTTCTACCACGGCCTCTTCTTGTATCTGAGGTCTGGACATCACCCATTCGGTTAAACGAGCGTATTTGGATAGTCCAACCAAGGCTGAGTCTTGATCTGGCAGCACCCCAATCCAAATACGACCCATGATGGGGCAGAGGTGGTGCGAGCAAGCGCTGCGCACGGTGATGGGGCCGATGATCATCAATTCATTGAGGCGGCTGATATTCGGAAAATCTGTCAAAGCAGGTGGCGCCACATAGCGACCATTGAAGACTTCATTCACATACATCTTTGCCACGCGACGACTGGTATTTCTGGTGTTGTGATCATTCTCAGTATCAATCACCAAGCTTTCAAGTAAAGCTTGTACTTTTTCAGACACTTCATCGACCAAGCCATCTAATTCTCCTGGCTCTATGTGAGCGGCGATATTGTCATTCGCATGAAAGCGCACCTTGTTTGCTTTCAAGCGCGCACGGATGACTTCAGAAATAGCTTGTTGCTTGCTCGGCTTTGGTTCACTCATGATGATTGGCCTTAGTTTGATCACCTTGGCGGTGTGCCATCAGGTGCTGAATTTTTAAATACAAAATAGTCGCTGATAAAACAAATGTGATGATGTTGGCGACCAAGATCGGACCACTGCCTATTAAAACGCCGTAAATCATCCAAAGGATGATGCCGAAAGTAAACGTGGCATACATGCCCAATGAGATACCCGATAAATCTCTGGTGGTGATTGATCGATAAGTTTGTGGAATAAAAGCAGCGGTGGTGATGGTTGCTGCGATGAAGCCAAGCAGGTTGTCAAAATCCATTGAAACGAATCCTTTGATGGCTTTAATTGAAATCGAGTAACCAATGTATAGGATTTCTTATTTTCTTGCTTGTCAGCTATCTAAAGACTTATTTAATAAATGGATTTGTGTCCTTGACCATGCATAAGCAAGCCCAGACAAAAAAGATTAACATCACTAATAAGATGTTTTTGGCAATTATTCGCTTGCAAAATGAGATCTAATAAAGGAATCTAAGTTGAGTACAGATAAGCGCTGTTGTGGTTCAGGAGTCTGCATCATCAATCCTCAAGGTGAGTGTTGGTGCGGTCAGGTATGGGATGGCGAAAAGATGTGTCATCCGCCATTGAAGCCAATCACCAGCCCAGCCCCTGATTTAAGCCAAGATAAAAAGCCCTCTACTGACTCTTAGGGGCTTCAGCAATAAATCCTTAAAGTTCTTATAATTACCAAAACGCCATACAAATGACAAATAGCTAATAAAGCGAGACAAAAGAGGTTTCAAATGCGCATCGAAGATACCGATCCAGCCAGACATGCCAGTATTGAATATCCCATGGAAGTGGGATCACCTGTCTTCGCGCCCATTAAAGTCACTGAAGAAAAAGACAAAGCTGTCAATGTGGCTCGTCAGAATGCCAAGCATGAATACGATCGCATCATGGAGCAAGCCAATGTCTTGATGAAGCAAGCGAAAGCCTTGCAATCCAGGCTGGATGTTACAGAGCAAGTGCATGCTGCTAAATTCTCATTCAACCCATTGCATGGCAAGATTTATCACTTGTACTTTGATCACCGTCAGCAAACCAATGTGTTGATTCAAACAGGACCCGATGAATGGACTTGCGGTGTACCAGAGCACTGGACCTTCAAGTTAACGGTCAAGAAATTAGGTGACAGTACATGGGAAGAAATTGAAACAGAAGTAGAAGATAATCCAGGCTTGATTAAAGGCTAAGCTTTAATACTATTGCCATTGACCTGGCGCAAAAGTATTCATTGACAAAAACACCTCGTCAGCCGAAGATAAGGCATGACACCAATCTCTTCACAAGAAACCAATCTGCGTTACCGACGCCTTTTTGAAACTGCCTACGACGGCATTTTGATCTTAGACTTTGAGAGTGGACGAATTCAAGATGTGAACCCCTATCTCATCGAAATGCTGGGCTACAGCAAAGAAGAATTGATCGGCATGGAGCTTTGGGAAATCGGCGCCATGGTCGATAAATTGGCATCTTTGAAAGCCTTTGAAACTCTTAAGCAAGAAGGCTACATTAAATACAGTGATCTGCCGCTGCGTACTAAAGCCGGAAAAATCATCAGCGTTGAATTCGTGAGTAATGCCTATGGCGTGAATGGTGAGCGAGTCATTCAGTGCAATATCAGAGATATCACCGATAGAAAAATTGCTGAAAGCTGTTTAATTAAATATCAGCAAGACTTGGCTCTTAATATGTACGAGGTAGTTGATGCATTGACCAAGGTGATTGTGGCTCGTGATCCCTATACCTATCAACATCAATTGCGTGTGGCACATCTGTGCGTAGCCATTGCCAATCAAATGAATCTATCTGTGCATGTTGTCGAGGGGCTTAAATTGAGTGCTTTGATACATGACATTGGAAAAATTGGTGTGCCCGCGGAATTACTCACCAAGCCTACACCTTTGGAAACTTTCGAAATACAAGCCCTCCAAAAGCATGTTCAAACTGGTTTTGATATCGTCAAAGACATTAATTTTCAATGGCCTCTGGCTCAAACCATTTATCAACATCATGAAAGAATCAATGGTACCGGTTACCCAAATCAACTCAAAGGTGATGCCATCATCTTAGAAGCCAAAATTTTGGCCGTGGCTGATACTGTTGAAGCTATGTCGCACAATCGACCTTACCGCCCATCCTTAGGTCTTGATAAGGCACTCGTTGAAATTGAGAGTGGCAAAGGAAGCCTGTATGACGATCGTGTGGTAGATGCTTGT